>NZ_RXHX01000007.1:0-262768 GCF_005930655.1 Pseudomonas sp. FSL W5-0299 | reverse complement strand
CCCGAAGGTCGTCGGTTCAAATCCGGCTCCCGCAACCAAACATCAAAAAAGGCTACTCGAAAGAGTGGCCTTTTTTGTGCGCGCCTGTTTTGTGCCCTCTTCATGAACAGAAGCGAGAAATCGTTCTGATTCCGAAACTTAAGTCTGATCCGCGACCGTTCGCCGCTTATTTACGCTTATTTGACCCGGTTGCAGATTAACGGTTGACACACAGGCGTATCTCTATAGAATGCCGCCACACAGACGCGGGATGGAGCAGTCTGGTAGCTCGTCGGGCTCATAACCCGAAGGTCGTCGGTTCAAATCCGGCTCCCGCAACCAAACATCAAAAAAGGCTACTCGAAAGAGTGGCCTTTTTTGTATCTGTTGAAAAAGTCCTTTCGCAACAATGACCTGTCACTGTGTAGCGAAGCGTTCGGGATCTCCAATGCGATGAGTTCAGACTATGCTGATTCGCAGACAGATCCCCCCGACGCCCAATGACATGCCATCGCCGTCAACCGGTGAGAGGCGTTAATATTTGTGATTATTTTTTTCTACAGGGATTGGTAACTTGGCTGGATACCCCCATCCTGTCGCGCACAATCCAAGAGGTGATTGATGCGCGCCAACTCGTCTGATCCACAAGACACCGTCACAGCGACCCAACCGATCAAGGCAGAGCGCCTGCGCTTGCTGGATCTGGCCAGCAAATATCGCCAGCCCATCGGCCTGGCGGTGACGCTGCTGTTGTTCGCTATCGCGCTGATTGCCTGTCGTCATCTGCTGAGCGAACTCGATCTGTACGCTTTGCACGACTCTATTCTTGAAGTCCCTAAACCGGCACTGCTGGGCGCATTGGCGGCGACCGTGGTCGGCTTCATCATTCTGCTGGGGTATGAATGGTCCGCCAGTCGCTACGCGGGCGTGACGCTGGCGCCGCGAATTCTTGCGCTGGGGGGCTTCACGGCATTTGCCATCGGCAACGCCATCGGTCTTTCGATGCTCTCGGGGGGCTCGGTCCGCTACCGTCTATATGCACGGCACGGTCTGGGGGCGTCAGATGTCGCTCACATGACGTTATTCGCCAGCCTCTCGCTCGGCTGCGCGCTGCCACCACTGGCCGCCCTGGCGACCCTCAGCAATCTGCCTGCTGCTTCGGCGGCCCTGGGATTGTCCGAAGGTTTGCTGGGGGGCGTTGCCGCGGCGGTTTTGCTGCTGTTCGGCGTATTGGCCATCGGCATCTACCGCCGTCGCCTGCCGGAACAACCTTCCCCGGATAACCTGCTGGTCAAGGTCGGACGCCGCACCTTGCGCCTCCCCGGTCGCCGCCTGACTTTCCTGCAACTGATCATCACCGCACTGGACGTGGCCGCCGCCGCGACCGTGCTCTATTTGTTGCTGCCGGAAGCGCCGCCCTTCGGTGCGTTCCTGCTGGTGTACCTGCTAGCCCTGGCCGCCGGTGTGCTCAGCCATGTGCCCGGCGGGGTCGGCGTATTTGAAGCCATTCTGTTGGCCGCCTTCGCCGACACACTCGGCGCCGCACCACTGGCCGCTGCGCTGCTGCTCTATCGCCTGATCTACGTCGTGCTGCCGCTGCTGGTGGCGTGTGTGCTCCTGTTGATCAACGAAGGCCAGCGTCTGTTTCAGTCGCGCCAATCCCTGAGGGCCGCGTCCGGTCTGGCGGCGCCGATCCTGGCGGTGCTGGTGTTCCTGTCCGGCGTGGTGCTGCTGTTCTCCGGCGTCACCCCGGAAATCGACACCCGGCTGGAACACATCGGCTTTCTGATCCCGCACCGCCTGGTCGACGCCTCGCACTTCGGTGCCAGTCTGGTCGGCGTGCTGTGCCTGCTGCTGGCTCAAGGCCTGCGTCGTCGACTGTCCGCCGCCTGGATGTTGACCACCATTCTATTGCTGGTCGGCGCCCTGCTCTCCCTGCTCAAAGGCTTTGACTGGGAAGAAGCTTGCCTGATGACCCTGACGGCGAGCCTGCTGGGTGTATTTCGCCGCTCGTTCTACCGCCCGAGTCGCCTGACTGAATTGCCGTTCTCGCCGCTCTATCTGGTCTCCAGCCTGTGCGTGCTCGGCGCCTCGATCTGGTTGCTGCTGTTTGCGTACCAGGACGTCCCGTACAGCCATCAACTCTGGTGGCAATTCACCCTCGACGCCGACGCCCCGCGTGGCTTGCGCTCATTGTTGGGGGCCGCCGTCCTGCTGGTGGTCGTGTCGCTGACCTGGTTGCTGCGCACCGCGCGCCCGGTGATTCACTTGCCGACACCTGACGAGCTGGATCGCGCCATAAAGATCCTGATGGCCTCCTCCCAACCGGACGGCGGCCTCGCCCTGACCGGTGACAAGGCGCTGCTGTTTCATCCCAACGACGAGGCGTTCCTGATGTACGCCCGCCGTGGCCGCAGCCTGGTGGCCTTGTACGACCCGATCGGCCCGACCCAGCAACGGGCGGAAATGATCTGGCAGTTCCGCGACCTCTGCGACATCCACCACGCCCGCCCCGTGTTCTATCAAGTGCGCGCCGAAAACCTGCCGTACTACATGGACATCGGCCTGACCGCGATCAAGCTCGGCGAAGAAGCCCGGGTCGACCTGAAGCGTTTTGATCTCGAAGCCAAGGGCAAAGAGATGAAGGACCTGCGTTACACCTGGAATCGCGGGACCCGCGATGGGTTGTCGCTGGAGATCTTTGAGCCGGGCCATGCGCCGATGGATGAGCTCAAGGTGATTTCCGATGCCTGGCTGACCGGCAAGAACGTGCGCGAGAAAGGCTTCTCGCTCGGGCGTTTCAGTGACGATTACATCAAGCATTTCCGCGTCGCGGTGATTCGTTTCGAAGGGCGCCCGGTGGCATTTGCCAACCTGCTCGAGACTTACGGCCATGACCTGGCCAGCCTCGACCTGATGCGCGCGCACCCGGACGCGCCCAAGCTGACCATGGAGTTCATGATGGTCGGCCTGATTCAACATTATAAAAATCATGGATACGCGCGTTTCAGCCTGGGCATGGTGCCGCTGTCGGGGTTGCAACCCCGGCGTGGCGCACCGCTGACCCAGCGCCTGGGCTCGATGGTTTTCCGCCGTGGTGAGCAGCTCTACAACTTCCAAGGCTTGCGCCGCTTCAAAGACAAATTCCAGCCTGACTGGGAACCCCGTTATATGGCCGTGCCCGCCGGACTCGATCCGCTGGTTGCCCTGGCCGATACTGCTGCCCTGATTGCGGGCGGCTTGACTGGATTGGTGAAACGCTGATGATTCAACGCTCCTTGCGGTACGTACTGGGCACACTGGTCGTGTTGGCCCTGATTATCGGTGGCGGTTACTGGTACCTGAAGCGCCCGGCCCCCGAACCGACCCTCGAACAGCTGAAGCCGGCTGATGGCACGTCGATGACGCGCGTCATTCCCGGCAACACGCCACGCGCCCAGGTGCTGGTGGCGGTCAATGAAGACCAGAAACTCAGCGACAAACAGTTGATGACCCTGAGCCGCACCGGCTCGGCGCAGATTGTTCAGGTGATCCTGCCCAAGGACTGCCTGCTGCAAAGTCGTGCCCTGCAATCAGGCCTGCGAGAACTCAAAGGCCCGGCGACCCTGGTCAGCGGTATCGGCCCTGGCGCGGTGCTGGCGTGGCGCTGGTTGTCCGAGCAGAAGGACGACAAGGCCCAGGCGGTCTCCGTCGACCTGGCACTGGAAAAACCCGGCTGCACCCACTTGCTGCCAAAAAGTGCCGCTCACGGTCACTGGCTGGTGGCCTGGAACGACAACCCGGACGACACCAGCGCCGGCTTCGTGCGCGATCAAGCCAACGCCGAAACCAGCATCAGCGACTACGACATCAACCTGCCGCAAGTGCTGAACAACGAACTGCGTAAACTCCTGGTCGGCGGCGACAAAGCCGCTGGCGGCCTGCAAATCCCCGTGGTCGAAGTCCCGGCCGGCCAAGCCAAGGACACCGTGACCCTGTTCCTGTCCGGTGACGGCGGCTGGCGTGACCTGGACCGCGACGTCGCGGGCGAGATGGCCAAGATCGGCTACCCGGTGGTCGGTATCGACACTCTGCGCTACTACTGGCAGCACAAGAGCCCGGAGCAAAGCGCTCTGGATCTGGCCGAGCTGATGCAACACTACCGGCAGAAATGGGGCACCAAGCGCTTCATCCTGACCGGCTACTCGTTCGGCGCCGATGTCCTGCCAGCGATCTACAACCGCCTGGAACCCGCAGAACAACAACGCGTCGACGCCATCATCCTGCTCGCCTTCGCCCGCACCGGCAGCTTCGAAATCGAAGTCGAAGGCTGGCTCGGCAACGCCGGCAAAGAAGCCGCCACCGGCCCGGAAATGGCCAAGCTGCCACCGGAGAAAGTGGTGTGCATCTACGGCGAAGAAGAAGTCGACGAAAGCGGCTGCACCGACAAGACCGCCGTGGGCGAAGCGATGAAGCTACCGGGCGGCCACCACTTCGACGAGAACTACCCGGCGCTGGCAAAGCGCTTGGTGGACATCATCGAGAAGCGTCAGGCCAAGGGTGAGACGGCTCAGGAGTGATCTGAGGCGCGCCCACGAAAAAGCCCCCGCAGCCGAAAGGCTGCAGGGGCTTTTTTATAGTTACTGATTCAACTGAACACCACAGCCCGCTCCCACAGGATCCACGTGCCGCCTGTGCGGATGCGTCTACCACCCTCGATACTGGCACTTAGTCTTTCCTGGCGAACCGTGTTCTCATATCGTCGTGACAAATTACACTGGCCTGATCAAAACCGGCCAAGCGCTCCGCAGCTGCTGCTTCAACGCAAAGATCATTAATCTCGTCGAGCATTTCCTGATAGGCATCGACATTGATAATGACCGCTGCTGGCTGATTATTTTGGACAATGACCATGCACTCAATGGCACGGCTAGAGATCTCCTTGAGTTTCGTACTGAAGCCCCTGACCATTGCAGTTGTCGATACTGCTTGGACAGCACGCACTGATGATGCCGCCATACTCACCTCTCTCAAATACTGCAAATCTGAACGCGCAGCTCAACGTACCGTTTACTTAACGTGTCGCAATATCGGAAGACGCCCGCGGACCTTGTAGGCAAACTCCGAATCTCGTGTTTGGGCACTTTGCCGCCTTGTTGCGTTTTTCTTCGACGGGATACTCTCCGGACGTCGCTGACCATTCAGCGATCGGGCTTGGAAACCCGTCGGATCACAGCGCAACAGCACCTCCACATCGATTCCAGACGTTTTAACGACTGCGAACCTGGTGTTATGGCGGCTGTGCGTGGGACGCCTTCGGGCGTGCCGGTTCTATGGTCCCCGGTTTCCAACCTGCGTACAGCCGCCACCCATTCGCTTGGAAACGAACGTGGCGACTCCTCTAATGCTGGAGAATGACCATGACTAAAATTGATTCAACCGCGATCTCAGAATTAAAAACCATAGGCTACACCCCACTCATCTACTGCCCGGATCAGGCGCTATTCAACGTCCGCGCCGGCGTCCCCATCGTTGATGCCTTGTCACAAGCCTCTGACCTGCTGTTCCTCGGCAAATCATTCGCCGAGGATGCTGCCTACGCGAGAGACACCGACCGCCACGCCTGGGCCGCTCACTATCTGACGGCGATGGGCAAAGCCGTGATTGATGATGTTGTGAAGGTGCTGACGCCGCGACCGGCCCGGACGAAGACCGAATCAGAAGAAGGGCTGCCTGAGTGCCAGTAAGCGCACAGACATGAAACACCGCCGCCCCTTGTGGGAGCGAGCCTGCTCGCGAAGGCGTCGTGTCAGCCACTATCAAGGTTGGCTGATACACCGCTTTCGCGAGCAGGCTCGCTCCCACAAGGGACCTTCTTGGCCTTCAGGGCGAGATTCCAGGCACAAAAAAGCCCCCGCTGCCGCACTGGCAACGGGGGCTTTTCAATGGGGCTTACATCTCGACCTGAGTGCCCAGCTCAATCACCCGGTTCAGCGGCAGATTGAAGAAGCGCAAATTGCCATTGGCATTCCTCAACATGAAGGCGAACAGCGCCTCGCGCCAACGGGCCATGCCTTCGAGTTTGGAGGCGATCACCGTCTCGCGGCTGAGGAAGTAGGTGGTGCGCATCGGGCTGAAGTCGAGGTCATCGAGGTGGCACAGTTTCAGTGCTTGCGGCACGTCCGGCTCGTCGACAAAGCCGAAGTGCAGGATCACCCGGAAGAACCCTTCGCCGTAGGAATCGACTTCGAAGCGTCGGCTCGACGGTACTCGCGGGATGTCTTCGTAGACCACGGTCAACAGCACCACTTGCTCGTGCAGTACCTGGTTATGCAGCAGGTTGTGCAACAGCGCGTGCGGTACGGCATCCGGGCGGGCGGTCAGGAACACGGCGGTACCCTGCACGCGATGCGGCGGTTGTACGGCGATACTGCTGATGAAAATCGGCAGGGGCAGGCCGCCCTCGTCCATGCGTTCCACCAGCAGTTGTTTGCCGCGTTTCCAGGTAGTCATCAGCACGAACAGCGCGATACCGGCGATTACCGGGAACGCACCGCCCTGAATGATTTTCGGCACGTTGGCGGCAAAGTACAGACCGTCCACCAACAAGAAGCCGAGCAACAGCGGAACAGCGAGCACCGGCGGCCACTTCCACAGCAGCAATATCACCGCCGACACCAGGATGGTGGTCATCAGCATCGTGCCGGTCACCGCCACGCCGTAGGCCGAGGCCAGGGCGCCTGAGGACTCGAAGCCTAGCACCAACAGGATCACGCCGACCATCAATGCCCAGTTCACCGCACCGATGTAGATCTGGCCCTGCTCGGCGCTGGAGGTGTGACGGATGTGCATGCGCGGAATGTAGCCGAGCTGGATCGCCTGACGGGTCAGGGAGAACGCACCGGAGATGACCGCTTGCGAGGCAATCACCGTGGCCATCGTCGACAATCCCACCAATGGAAGCAACGCCCAGCTTGGCGCCAACAGGTAGAACGGGTTGCGAGCGGCTTCCGGATCACCCAGCAACAGCGCTCCCTGGCCGAAGTAGTTCAGCACCAGCGCCGGCAGCACGAGGATGAACCACGCACGGGCAATCGGCTTGCGCCCGAAGTGGCCCATGTCGGCGTACAGCGCTTCGGCACCGGTCAACGCCAGCACCACCGCGCCGAGGATCGCCACGCCCATGCCCGGATGCTGGGTGAAGAAACGCACGCCCCAGACCGGGTTCAGCGCTTGCA
Source organism: Pseudomonas sp. FSL W5-0299 (assembly GCF_005930655.1). Classification (NCBI taxonomy): domain Bacteria; kingdom Pseudomonadati; phylum Pseudomonadota; class Gammaproteobacteria; order Pseudomonadales; family Pseudomonadaceae; genus Pseudomonas; species Pseudomonas sp. FSL W5-0299. The sequence continues at coordinate 255,572 of NZ_RXHX01000007.1, read as the reverse complement.
ACACTTCCGGGTGCTGCAAGATGCCGTGGACACCCAGTGCACCGAGCGCCACAAACCAGGTGACCATGATCGGCCCGAACAGAATGCCGATGCGCGCGGTGCCGTGGCTCTGAATCAGGAACAGCGCCACCAGCACGACCAAGGACAGCGGCACCACCCAATGGTCGATGCCTTCGAACGCCAGCCCCAAGCCTTCAATCGCCGAGAGCACCGAAATCGCAGGGGTGATCATGCTGTCGCCATAGAACAGCGCCGCACCGATCAACCCACACACCACCAGCAACGCCCGCAACTTCGGATGCCCCGCTGCTGCTCGCCGGGCCAGCGCGGTCAAGGCCATGATCCCGCCTTCGCCCTGGTTGTCGGCACGCAGCACGAACATCATGTATTTGATCGAGACGACCCAGATTAGTGACCAGAAGATCAGTGCCAGGATGCCCAACACGCCGTCATGGTTGACCGGTACGCCATAGCCACCGGAAAACACTTCTTTGAGGGTGTACAGCGGGCTCGTGCCGATATCGCCATAAACCACCCCGACCGCCGCGACCAGCATGCCGATCGGCTTTGCCGCCGAATGCTCGGCACCCGCTGCCTGACTACTTGCCTGCCCCATCCAAAACTCCTACTACTCAGACCCGGACTTCTTATAAGAAGCACTATGCTTTGCCGTGCAGCATGCGCTGTTTTACATGACGTTACAGACGTTTCATTGACTGTAAAAAATCGGTAAAGCGTAAAGGCGCGAAGCATAGCGCAGCACTCGTCGTATTTCCCTGCATAAAGCTGGTCAAGTGCGCGTCTCATCGCTAGAATTGCGCACTTTTTGACCAGAGGCGCAACATAGCGCCCGTCTGTCGCCTTGCCGTCTTCGGCTGGAGGCGTCCCAAATACCGAGGTTAGACATGTCCACCACTCCTGCGCCGGCCAATCCAAAAGTTGGCTTCGTATCCCTGGGTTGCCCCAAAGCACTGGTCGACTCCGAGCGCATCCTTACCCAGCTGCGCATGGAAGGCTATGACGTCGTGTCCACTTACGAGGACGCCGATGTCGTGGTGGTCAACACTTGCGGTTTCATCGACTCGGCCAAGGCTGAGTCCCTGGAAGTGATCGGCGAAGCCATCAAGGAAAACGGCAAGGTCATCGTGACCGGCTGCATGGGCGTCGAAGAAGGCAACATCCGCAAGGTGCACCCGAGCGTGCTGGCCGTGACCGGTCCGCAGCAGTACGAGCAAGTGGTCAACGCCGTGCACGACGCCGTGCCACCGCGCCAGGATCACAACCCTCTGATCGACCTGGTGCCGCCGCAAGGCATCAAGCTGACCCCGCGCCACTACGCCTATCTGAAGATTTCCGAAGGCTGCAACCACAGTTGCAGCTTCTGCATCATCCCGTCGATGCGCGGCAAGCTGGTCAGCCGTCCGGTCGGTGACGTGCTCGACGAAGCCCAGCGCCTGGTCAAGGCCGGCGTCAAGGAGCTGCTGGTGATCTCGCAAGACACCAGCGCCTACGGCGTCGACGTGAAGTACCGCACCGGTTTCTGGAACGGCGCGCCGGTGAAAACCCGCATGACCGAACTCTGCGAAGCCCTGAGCACCCTCGGCGTCTGGGTTCGCTTGCACTACGTTTACCCGTACCCGCACGTCGACGAGCTGATCCCGCTGATGGCCGCCGGGAAAATCCTGCCGTACCTGGACATCCCGTTCCAGCACGCCAGCCCGAAAGTCCTGAAAGCCATGAAACGCCCGGCCTTCGAAGACAAGACCCTGGCGCGCATCAAGAACTGGCGCGAGATCTGCCCGGACCTGATCATCCGTTCGACCTTCATCGTTGGCTTCCCCGGCGAAACCGAAGAAGACTTCCAGTACCTGCTGAACTGGCTGACCGAAGCGCAACTCGACCGCGTCGGCTGCTTCCAGTACTCGCCAGTCGAAGGCGCACCGGCCAACCTGCTGGACGCGGCCATCGTGCCGGACGACGTCAAGCAAGACCGTTGGGATCGCTTCATGGCGCACCAGCAGGCCATCAGCTCGGCGCGCCTGCAAATGCGCGTCGGCCGTGAAATCGAAGTGCTGGTAGACGAAGTCGACGAGCAAGGCGCCGTTGGCCGCTGCTTCTTCGATGCCCCGGAAATCGACGGCAACGTGTTCATCGACAACGGCAGCAACCTCAAGCCAGGCGACAAGGTCTGGTGCAAAGTGACCGACGCCGACGAATACGACCTGTGGGCTGAACAGATCTAAACGCAAAAAATACGAAAAGCCCTGCTCTCTTGACGAGATGCGGGGCTTTTTTAGGTCTATCGTTTTGTGGAAGAAAGGACTCGCACACTCCACGGTAAAAGGGGCATCCGGCCATGCGCCAACATTCGGTCATCCACACGCCGAAACAGAGCGACTACGAAGAACTCACACAAGTCTGGGAAGCTTCGGTGCGCGCCACCCATGACTTTCTGCCGGACAGCTACATTGAATTGCTGAAGAACCTGGTGCTGACCCGCTACCTCGACGCGGTGATGCTGATCTGCACCAAGGACTCGCGCCAGCGCATCACCGGGTTTGCCGGGGTGGCGGCGGGCAAGATCGAGATGCTCTTCATCGACCCGGCCCACCGGGGTCAGGGTTTGGGCAAGCAGTTGCTGCGTTACGCCATGGAACACCTGAACGCCAACGAGCTGGACGTCAACGAGCAGAATCCGCAGGCCTTGGGGTTTTACTTCAAGCAGGGGTTCGAGGTGATTGGTCGTTCGGAGGTCGATGGCATGGGTCAGCCTTATCCGTTGCTGCACATGCGTTTGCGCCAGGCGCAACAAAAGACCCGCAACGGCTGACACAACATGAAACCCTTGTGGAAGCGAGCCTGCTCGCGAAAGCGGTCTATCAATCGACATTGATGTTGAAGCTGAAGACGCTTTCGCGAGCAGGCTCGCTCCCACATTAAAAGCACATGCGGCAAATGGAGCCGGGATTAACCAGCGCCCAGCAGGTACAATGCCCACCCCTTTTTTGTTACGGCCCTGTCATGACTGACCCGATTCGTCTCTCCAAACGCCTCATCGAACTCGTCGGCTGTTCCCGTCGGGAGGCTGAGCTGTTCATCGAGGGCGGCTGGGTCACCGTGGACGGTGAAGTCATCGACGAGCCGCAATTCAAGGTCGACACCCAGAAAGTCGAGCTCGACCCCGAGGCCAAGGCCACTGCGCCGGAACCGGTGACCATCCTGCTGAACGTGCCCGTGGGCATGGACGCGGAAACCGCAATGGCGACCATCAGCGCCGAGACCCTGAGCGAAGAACACCGCTTCAGCAAACGTCCGCTCAAGGGTCACTTCCTGCGCCTGACCGCCAGCACCGACTTGCAGGCCAACGCCAGCGGTCTGCTGGTGTTCACCCAGGACTGGAAGATCCTGCGCAAGCTCACCGCCGACTCCGCCAAGATCGAACAAGAATATGTCGTCGAGGTAGAAGGCGACATGGTGGCTCACGGCCTCAACCGCCTGAACCACGGCCTGACCTACAAAGGTAAGGAACTGCCGCCGGTCAAAGCCAGCTGGCAGAACGAAAACCGCCTGCGTTTCGCGATGAAGAACCCGCAACCGGGCGTGATCGCCCTGTTTTGCCAGGCCGTTGGCCTGAAGGTCGTCGCCATCCGCCGCATCCGCATTGGCGGCGTGTCCATCGGCAAAGTGCCGTTGGGGCAATGGCGCTACCTGTCCGGCAAAGAGAAGTTCTGAGACTTTTCACGCCGCCACACATTCCGGCGCCGCTGTTTACGCGGCGCCCACTGCTGAATATCAGGATTGCACACCATGATTCATAACGACGTACTGCGCAGCGTGCGCTACATGCTCGACATCAGCGACAAGAAAGTCATCGAGATCATCAAGATCGGCGGCATGGACGTGTCCCTGGAAGACCTGCTGACCTACCTCGACAAGAAAGAGGAAGACGAGGAAGGCTTCGTGCGCTGCCCGGACGAAGTCATGGCGCACTTCCTCGACGGCCTGGTGATCTTCAAGCGCGGCAAGGACGAAAGCCGTCCGCCGCAGCCGATCGAAGTGCCGGTGACCAACAACATCATCCTGAAGAAACTGCGCGTGGCCTTCGAACTGAAAGAAGACGACATGCACGCGATCCTCAAGGCGTCCGAGTTCCCAGTGTCCAAGCCTGAGCTGAGCGCACTGTTCCGCAAGTTCGGCCACACCAACTATCGCCCGTGCGGCGACCAGTTGCTGCGCAACTTCCTCAAGGGCCTCACTCTTCGAGTGAGAGCGTAAAGCAGCTGCAAGCTACAAGCCGCAAGCGGATGGTGTCTAGCTTGTAGCTTGTAGCTTGTAGCTTGAAACTTGCAGCTGGGCCGTATGGCCCCTCATTCCTCGCAAAAATAGTGGCTCCGCTTCTGGCGGCTGACGACTAGGGTGTATTGACCCTCAGCTCTCAGGATTCGCCATGCACCCGTACTTTTCCCTGCAAGGCCGCACCGCTCTGGTGACCGGTGGCACCCGTGGTATCGGCAAAATGATCGCCAAGGCGTATGTCGAGGCCGGCGCCACCGTGTACGTCTGTGCCCGGGATGCCGAAGCGTGTCAGCAAACGGCTGACGAGTTGAGCGCCTTGGGAACCTGCCATGCCGTGGCCGCCAATCTGGCGACTGAAGAAGGCGTGCAGCACTTGGCCATGCGGCTGGGCGAGCAAATCAGTCATCTGGACATTCTGGTAAACAACGCCGGCACCACATGGGGCGCTCCGCTGGAAAGCTATCCGGTCAAGGGCTGGGAGAAGGTCATGCAGCTTAACGTGACCTCGGTGTTCAACTGCATCCAGCAGTTTTTGCCTTTACTGCGCAAGGCGGGTTCAGAGGCGAATCCGGCGCGGATCATCAACATCGGTTCGGTGGCGGGGATTTCGTCCTTTGGCGAACAGGCGTATGCCTACGGGCCGAGCAAGGCTGCCCTCCATCAACTGTCGCGGATTCTGGCGCGGGAGCTGGTGAGCCAGCACATCAACGTCAACGTGATTGCGCCGGGGCGCTTCCCGAGCAAGATGACGCAGCACATTGGTAACGATGAGCAAGCGCTGGCGGAGGATACGGCGCTGATTCCGATGAAGCGCTGGGGCCGGGAGGAAGAGATGGCGGCGCTGGCAATCAGTCTGGCAAGTACGGCGGGGGCTTATATGACCGGGAATGTTATTCCGCTGGATGGTGGGTTCAGTCTCTGAGATTGGCGGTGCGGCCTTCGCGGGCAAGCCTCGCTCCTACAGGTTCTTTGGCGTACACAAACGCCGTGTTCGCTCGATAACCCAGTAGGCGCGAGGCTTGCCCGCGAAGAGGCCCGCTCAGTCACCACCCGTCTTGAGGCCCGCCGGGTTATCATGCCCGCCCCATCCCGCCTCGACCCAAACCATGACCTACAGCGTTTCCCCCATCGGCTTCGTGCGCTCCTGCTTCAAGGAGAAGTTCGCCATCCCGCGCCAGCCTCAGCTGGCCCCGGCCGCTCGTGGCGTGCTGGAACTGGTGGCGCCGTTCGATCAGGGCGATGCGGTGCAAGGTCTCGAGCAGGTCAGCCACGTCTGGCTGCTGTTCCTGTTTCATCAGGCCCTGGAAGAGAAGCCACGCCTGAAAGTCCGCCCTCCTCGCCTGGGCGGCAACAAATCCATGGGCGTGTTCGCCACCCGTGCGACACATCGGCCCAATGGCATCGGCCAATCCGTGGTGAAACTGGACAAGGTCGAAGCCAATCGGTTGTTTATCTCCGGTATCGACCTATTGGACGGCACGCCGGTTCTCGACATCAAACCCTACGTGCCTTACGCCGACATCATCGACAGCGCCTCCAACAGCATCGCCAGCGCCGCGCCGCAGTTGATTCCTGTGCGGTGGGCGGAGACGGCGCTGCAACAAGCTCACGAGCACGCTCAGCGCCTCGGCGAGCCGTTGGTTGCCCTGATTGATCAATGCCTGGCACAAGACCCACGTCCGGCGTACCAGACGCCTACACCTGAGCGGGAATATGGAGCGCAGTTCTGGGATCTGGATGTGCGCTGGCATTATCCCGAGGCGGGCGTCATCCGCGTCCTGGAAGTCATTCCCGCAAAAACCTGAACGCCAGAAACCACTGTGGGAGCGAGCCTGCTCGCGATAGCGGTGTGGCAGTCGGCAATAATGCTGACTGATACACCGCTATCGCGAGCAGGCTCGCTCCCACAGGGAAAGCAAAGCCGTCAGGCGTTGTGCTTACTTCTCGACGAACGCACGCTCGATCAGGTAATCACCCGGCTCGCGCATCCGCGGCGAAACTTTCAGGCCGAAGCTGTTCAACACTTCGCTGGTCTCGTCGAGCATGCTCGGGCTGCCGCACAGCATGGCGCGGTCGTCCTGCGGGTTGATCGGTGGCAGGCCGATGTCGCTGAACAGCTTGCCGCTGCGCATCAGATCGGTCAGGCGACCCTCGTTCTCGAACGGCTCGCGTGTCACGGTCGGGTAGTAGATCAACTTGTCACGCAACGCCTCGCCGAAGAACTCGTTCTGCGGCAGATGTTCGGTGATGAACTCGCGGTAAGCGACTTCGTTGACGTAACGCACGCCGTGGCACAGGATCACTTTTTCGAAACGCTCGTAGGTTTCCGGGTCCTGGATGACGCTCATGAACGGCGCCAGGCCAGTACCGGTGCTGAGCAGGTACAAATGTTTGCCAGGCTTCAAGTCATCCAGCACCAGCGTGCCGGTAGGCTTTTTGCTGATGATGATCTCGTCGCCTTCCTTCAGATGCTGCAACTGGGAAGTCAGCGGGCCATCAGGCACCTTGATGCTGAAGAACTCGAGATGCTCTTCCCAGTTCGGGCTGGCAATCGAGTAAGCGCGCATGAGCGGCCGGCCGTTGGGCTGTTGCAGGCCGATCATCACGAACTGACCGTTCTCGAAGCGCAGGCCCGGATCGCGGGTGCACTTGAAGCTGAACAGAGTGTCGTTCCAGTGATGAACACTGAGGACACGCTCGTGGTTCATGTTGCTCATGTACGTGGGACTCCTGGAGATTTTGCCTGCGCCGCTGATGTGCGCAATTGCATCGCATTCTAATGGCAGCGACAATATCTGTTAAATGGATTATTAAGATAAGGGTTATCGGTTATATAGATATGCGATTTACTCTCCGTCAACTTCAAGTATTCGTCGCCGTCGCCCAGCAGGAAAGCGTATCCCGTGCTGCCCTGACGCTCAACCTTTCGCAATCGGCGGCGAGCACCTCGATCACCGAGCTAGAGCGTCAGTGCAGCTGCCAGCTGTTCGACCGCGCCGGCAAACGGCTGAGCCTTAACGCCCTCGGCAAACAGCTATTGCCACAAGCTGTGGCGCTGCTCGACCAGGCCAAGGAAATCGAAGACCTGCTCAACGGCAAGTCCGGTTTCGGCTCCCTGGCCGTCGGCGCGACCCTGACCATCGGCAATTACCTGGCCACCTTGCTGATCGGTAGCTTCATGCAGCGCCATCCGGAAAGTCAGGTGAAGCTGCACGTGCAGAACACTGCCAACATCGTGCAGCAAGTCGCGCACTATGAAATTGATCTGGGTCTAATCGAAGGCGATTGCAGTCATCCGGACATCGAGGTGCAGAGCTGGGTCGAGGATGAGCTGGTGGTGTTCTGCGCGCCGCAGCATCCGCTGGCCCAGCGTGGCAGCGCGAGCATGGAAGAACTGACCCACGAGGCCTGGATTCTGCGGGAACAAGGCTCTGGCACGCGGCTGACCTTTGACCAGGCCATGCGTCATCATCGCAGCGCGCTGAATATCCGACTGGAGCTGGAACACACCGAAGCGATCAAGCGCGCGGTGGAATCAGGCCTGGGAATTGGCTGTATTTCGCGTCTGGCGCTGCGCGATGCGTTCCGCCGCGGCAGTCTGGTGCCGGTGGAGACACCGGATCTGGACTTGGCGCGGCAGTTCTATTTCATCTGGCACAAACAGAAATATCAGACCTCGGCGATGCGCGAATTCCTCGACCTGTGCCGCGCGTTCACCGCCGGGGTTCAGCGCAGCGACGAGATCGTGCTGCCCAGCATCGCTTAAAGCAGAATCACCGCCCACACCAGCCCGATCATGCTCAACGCCACGAATTGAGCGGCGCTCCCCATGTCCTTGGCGTTCTTGGACAGCGGGTGCAACTCAAGGGAAATGCGGTCGATGGCCGCTTCCACTGCCGAATTCAGCAGCTCGACGATCAACGCCAACAGGCAGACCGCGATCAGCAATGCCTGCTCGACACGACTGACGTTCAGAAAGAACGAAAGCGGGATCAGGATGACATTGAGCAACACCAGCTGCCGAAAAGCCGCTTCACCGGTGAAGGCTGCGCGCAGGCCATCCAGCGAGTAACCGGAAGCGTTGAGAATGCGTTTGAGGCCGGTTTGGCCTTTGAAAGGTGACATAGAGTGGGCAACTGACCAAAAAGGAGTGGGAAAGCTAGATCAACCAAAGTCAAAAAAGCGTGAAGATGCCAACGCTTAGTGGCTTGAAATTGACTCAAGTTGTTGCAGTAGCAACGCCGCCTGGGTGCGAGTGCGCACATTCAGCTTGCGGAATATAGCCGTAACATGCGCCTTGATCGTCGCTTCGGAAACGCTCAACTCATAAGCAATCTGCTTGTTCAGCAGCCCTTCACAGACCATGGTCAGCACCCGGAACTGTTGAGGTGTCAGGCTGGCAAGGCCTTCACTGGCTGCCTTGGCTTCAGCGGAAACACTCACGGCTTCGAACGCCTGAGGCGGCCAGAACACATCGCCATCGAGCACCGCTCGCACGGCTTTCTGGATGACGCTCAGGTCACTGGACTTGGGAATGAAGCCGCTGGCGCCGAATTCACGGGACTTCACCATGATCGAGGCCTCTTCCTGAGCCGACACCATCACCACCGGGATCTGTGGGTATTGACCGCGAAGCAGCACCAGCCCGGAAAAACCGTAGGCCCCCGGCATGTTGAGGTCGAGCAGTACCAGGTCCCAGTCAGACTTTTCGTCCAGCCGGGTTTCCAGTTCGGCAATGCTTGCCACTTCCACCAGACGGACATCCGGACCCAGGCCCAGGGTCAATGCTTGATGCAGGGCGCTACGAAAAAGAGGGTGGTCATCGGCAATCAGGATTTCGTATGTGGCCATTTTTCTAATGATCCTGTTTTCAAACAACTCAAGGCACAGCCACGGAGCTGCACCAGCAGGGCACGTTCAACGCCAATTACGGTGGCTATCACGCAAAGAATACGGCGTATCAAACTTTGGCCGCGCCCTAATCGGCGCCAAGCATGCCCAGCGAAACCGGGGTGGTCAAGGTGCATGGCCGGTACAGTTCTTTGCAGTATGGGCGACAATCAGCAGGCCACCGGCGCCGCGTTCTGCACGAAAGGCATCAGTTCGGTGTGGGCCGGCGTTGCCACGTTCATGTCCAGCTGATGTTTCGCATCAAGGTAATGCTGGCTGAACACGTCGAAATAAGCGTCCAGCGCCGAGGCCGCCTCGGTATCGCCCGCCAGATCAAGGCACAGTGCCGCCACTTCGGCGGTGCACAAGTGCTCGCTGCGGGTCGAGCGGCGCAACCGGTACCGTGACAGCTTCTCGGGCAACAGGCTCAGGATCGGCAACCGATCAAAGTAAGGGCTTTTGCGGAAAATCTTCCGGGCTTCGGTCCAGGTCGCATCGAGCAGAATAAACAATGGCCGCCTGGTGCTATCGGCTTCGACCGTGTTCGTCACTCGCTCAGGCTCGACGTACTCACCCGGAAAGACCAGATACGGTTGCCATTGCGGGTCGGCCAGCAACGCCAGCAACTGCGGATCCGTTTCCGTGCGTGACCAGATAAAGGCATGGTTGTCGCGCACCACATCGGCGATCAGCCAACCGGTGTTGCTCGGCTTGAACACTTCTTTGTTAGTCATGATCAGGCACACGCCGGAGCGGGCCTCAACCTGCGGACGCCAGGCGCACAGGCAGTGACTCTCGATCACGCGGCAGGCACGGCAACGCGGCGCCCTCCAGCCACGGGCCTGGATCGGCTTGATGCCCTCCTCCTCTCGCTCGTCGCGCAAGCGGGCGACGGCGTTTGCAGCAAAGGTTGGGGTTACAGGGCTCATCGCAGGCAGCACCGGAGGGGGAATCGACACGAATAACGCTCGGCAAGTCAGAAAGTGGCGGCAGTTTATCAGAGCGGCCGGCGCAAGCCTGTACCGTCCAGGCCTCGTCCCCTATAATTCGCCGCCACTGAACGCACAGTCATGTGACGGGTCGAACCATCAGTCACTGAACCAGGAGAGTTTCATGCTGCGCCTTATCGTTCCCACCGCTGCCATTTTGCTGGCGTCGTCCTTCAGCGCTCAGGCTGCGTCCTTGAGTGAGCAGAATCTCAACAGAGAACTGCGAAACGTCGCCACACAAAGCAGTGTCGGTACTCCACGGGCGATCAACGAAGACATTCTTGATCAGGGCTACACCGTTGAAGGCAACACGCTGATCAACCACCTGAGTGTACAAAGCAGCCACGCCAACAAGATGCGCGCCGACCCCAAAGCCGTGTATTTCCAGCTGGGCGCCTCTGTGTGCAACAACCCATCGTTCCGTAAACTGATGGCCAAGGGCGCAGTCATGCGCTACGACTTTACTGAAGTGAAGACCAATCGCTCGGTCGGTTCCGCCAGCTATCAGGAATCGGATTGCCCGAAAGCAGCACCGGCCAAGAAGAAGTAATCATCGGGAATTGGCGCGCCGCTGTTCATCCTCGGCGCGCAGTTCTGCCACCAACGCCTGCAAGTATCGCGAACGCCGCTCGGCGCCTTCCAGACGCCGGCAACACTCCTCCTCAAGACTCAAATGATTGGTCTCGGCGGATGACTTCAGTAATCGATACAGATGCGTATCGATTTCCAGAATGACTCTGGCCATAGCTTCCAGCCTCCCTGCACCTCGCCCCTTTTTGAGCGAAAAATCCTTAAACCGCTTGAACCGTGCGCCCTGCCTTTGACGCAAAGTTGTCGTGTCATGCCTGTAACTTAGTAAATCAGAGCGCGAGGCCTGCGGCTTGCGTTCGGACGAACGGTGAATTCACCTTGCAAATCGTCAATAAGCGGTTGCCAGGAAAGACTTTGCGGCGCAATGATCAAGGCAGCGAGAATCTCTGCAAGGGTCTAGATTCAGAGTGTTCACGATCACTTTTCAGGGCAGGAAAGGGGCTGCCCATCGCGTGTCTTGTTGTGCGAACGTTTCTTTCATCCAAGGGAAAAACAGAGCCTGTATGGACGACTCGAACCGAGTCGAGTGGAGCGCCCAGGCATGGGCTTGGGCAGACAGCGACACATGAAGTGTCGCGGCGCTGACGACTGTTTTGTCGGTGCCAAGGGTTCTGTGCAGAAGGAGAAGTTGAATGCCTTACCAACCGAATGACCTCCTGAGCCGTCATTTCGAAGAAAGCGGCCACGACCTCATCAGCAAGGTCGAAGAGCAACTCAACCTGGTTTCACCCAACAGCCCCAACACTCCGATTTACCGCGACATGATCCTGACCGTGCTGCGCATGGCCCAGGAAGACCACAACCGCTGGAACGCCAAGATCACCCTGCAAACCCTACGCGAACTGGAGCATGCCTTTCGCGTGCTCGAACAGTTCAGGGGGCGACGCAAGGTCACGGTTTTCGGCTCGGCGCGCACACCGATCGAACACCCGCTGTATGGCCTGGCCCGAGAACTCGGCGCCGCGCTCGCGCGCTCGGACCTGATGGTCATCACCGGTGCCGGTGGCGGCATCATGGCGGCGGCCCATGAAGGTGCCGGCCTGGAACACAGCCTGGGGTTCAATATCACCCTGCCCTTCGAGCAGCATGCCAACCCCACGGTTCAAGGCACCGCCAACCTGCTGCCCTTCCACTTCTTTTTTACCCGCAAACTGTTCTTCGTCAAGGAAGCCGATGCGCTGGTCCTGTGTCCAGGTGGTTTCGGCACCCTGGATGAAGCACTCGAGGTGTTGACGTTGATTCAGACCGGCAAAAGCCCATTGGTGCCGGTAGTGCTGCTGGATGCGCCGGGCGGCAAGTTCTGGCAAGGCGCGCTGGATTTCATTCATCATCAACTGGAGGAAAATCGCTACATCCTGCCCACCGACATGAAGCTCGTGAGCCTGGTCTACAGCGCCGAAGAAGCGGTAGAGCAGATCAATCTATTCTACGGCAACTTCCACTCCAGTCGCTGGCTCAAGCATCAGTTCGTGATCCGCATGAACCACAAGCTCAGCGACCAGGCGCTCGAACACATGCAGGAAGCGTTCGCCGACCTGTGCCTGAGCGATCACTTTCATCAGCACGCCTATAGCGGCGAGGAGCACGATGAAGCGCAGTTCAGTCATCTGGCGCGACTGGCCTTCAACTTCAACGCCAGGGATCATGGCCGCCTGCGGGAATTGGTGGACTATATCAACCTGCCGGAAAACTGGGCCGACTCCAAACCCCAGGCGCAACAGCGCACGCGAGAGCCGTCCAAGGTGACGTGAGGCAAAAACGAGGCAAAAAAAACGGCCCGCTATCGAAATAGCGGGCCGTTTTTATTCAATCATCCATTCCCCGACCGCTGAACAAGCGGCCGATCATTTCCATGGAATATCCCCGATAACTCAGGAAACGCCCTTGCTTGGCACGTTCCCGAACGTCTATCGGCAGATGCCCGGCAAATTTGCGCCGCCAGGTATCTTCCAGTTGCTCCTGCCAATTGATACCGCTCTCGCGCAAGGCGAGTTCGATGTCGTTACGTTGCAGGCCGCGCTGACTCAGTTCTTCACGAATACGCAAAGGGCCGTAGCCGGAGCGAGCACGGTAGGAAACGAAGCTTTCGAGGTAACGGGCTTCGGACAGCAGGCCCTCTTCCGTCAAACGGTCGAGTGCTGTGTCAATCATTTCAGGGAGAGCACCGCGCTGACGCAGTTTACGCGTCAGCTCGACTCGACCGTGCTCGCGTCGTGCGAGCAGGTCCATGGCGGTTCGCCGCACTGCGACGAGTGTATCGAGTACGGCGGTCATCGGATCAATCAGATATCAGCGTCAGCCAGGTCATCAGCCGTCTCTTTGACTGGCGATGCTTTGACGTCCGGCGCCGGGGTCAGCAACTTGTCACGCAGTTGCTTCTCGAGCTTGGCGGCAATTTCCGGATTGTCTGCCAGGAACTTGGCCGAGTTGGCCTTGCCCTGACCGATCTTGGTGCCTTCATAGGCATACCAGGCGCCGGACTTCTCAACGAAACCGTGCAGCACGCCCAGGTCGATCATCTCGCCGTTGAGGTAGATGCCCTTGCCGTAAAGAATCTGGAACTCGGCCTGACGGAACGGCGAAGCCACCTTGTTCTTGACGACTTTGACGCGGGTTTCGCTACCGACGACTTCATCACCTTCTTTCACCGCGCCAGTACGACGGATGTCCAGACGAACCGAGGCGTAGAACTTCAACGCGTTACCACCGGTGGTGGTTTCCGGGCTGCCGAACATCACGCCGATTTTCATACGGATCTGGTTGATGAAGATTACCAGGCAGTTGGCGTTCTTGATGTTACCGGTGATTTTACGCAGCGCCTGGGACATCAGACGGGCTTGCAGGCCCACGTGCATGTCACCCATTTCGCCTTCGATTTCAGCCTTCGGAACCAGCGCGGCCACGGAGTCGACGATGATCACGTCAACTGCGTTGGAACGCACCAGCATGTCGGTGATTTCCAGGGCTTGCTCGCCGGTGTCCGGCTGGGAAACCAGCAGGTCGTCGACGTTGACGCCCAGTTTGCCGGCGTACTCAGGGTCGAGGGCGTGTTCGGCGTCGACGAATGCGCAGGTCGCGCCGGCTTTTTGAGCCTGGGCGATCACCGACAGCGTCAGCGTGGTTTTACCGGAGGATTCAGGACCGTAGATTTCAACGATACGACCTTTTGGCAGACCGCCAATGCCGAGCGCGATGTCCAGACCCAGAGAGCCAGTGGAGATAGCCGGGATCGCCTGACGGTCCTGATCGCCCATACGCATTACGGCACCCTTGCCGAATTGACGTTCGATCTGACCCAGGGCCGCAGCCAAGGCTTTCTTCTTGTTGTCGTCCATTAAAGTCCTCACGTAATCAATAAGGCCTGACGGCCAACACCTGTATAAGTAGCCAGTATTATTCCACAGCGTTTCAGGATCGCCTACCCCTGATTTGAGATTTCTCCAGCGGCATGACGCAGCAGCCCCTCTAGCGCGGCCTTAACCGTTTGTCGGCGGACCTCATCGCGGTTACCGGCGAAGTGCTGCACCTCGCTGAACACCTGCTCACCGACGCCCCAGGCCAGCCAGACCGTGCCGACCGGTTTGTTCGGCGAACCGCCATCGGGGCCGGCCACACCGCTGACCGCCACGGCAAAATGCGCCTGACTTTTTTCCTGAGCGCCGCGAACCATCGCCTCGACCACCTCGCGACTGACGGCGCCGACCGTTTCGAATAATTCGGGAGGCACGTTCAACTGCTCGGTTTTCTGTCGGTTGGAATACGTCACATAACCGGCCTCGAACCACGCCGAACTCCCCGGAATGCGAGTGATCGCCTCTGAGATCCCGCCGCCGGTACACGACTCGGCTGCGGCGACGTGGGCATTCAGAACCTGCAAGCGCCTGCCAAGTTCAGCGGCCAGTTGAGTGATTTCTTTCACGGTCATCTCCTGAGCGAGCGGAATGAGCACTACCGTACACGAGCGGATTGCGCTTGCAAGGCACAGGATCGGTCAAAATGTTATCGAGCGATGGCTCTGACATAAGCCTGGCAAGCCTGCAAGGCAATCAGTCCGCTGTCGCCGGCATCGGTGATGGCGATAATTCGTTGAGCATGCGCCGGGTCAAGTCGGGCTCGCGCCGCTCCATGATCCACGCCGCCGGCGCCGGAGGTGGCTGACATTGAACAGCCTGAGGCAGCGTCATTGGCATCGAGGAGGACTGACAAGCGCACATCAGCAGTGGCAAGACGATCGCGCAGGCGACCTTGATCACGTTGGGCATCGCTAAGCGCTCGGTAATGGGTTTGTTCGCTGGCCGACAGACGCTGCTCCAGCGCCAGACGCTTGTCCTGCTCGGCCTGTTGCTGCGTGGCGGCGGCCAGTGTCAGCTGATTCAGTGCCTCGGCATGCAGCCTGGCCAGCTCCGCGAGTTGCCGGCCATAGCGCCAATCCTGAAAGTGCCAGGCCAGCGCCGCCGATCCGCCGGCCAGCACTGCCAGTAACACAACAAGGCCGATTGCCCGGTAAGAAACCGGCATCAGGCTGAAGGCTGGCATAGCACCGCCCTCGCCCGCGCCCACAGCTGCAGACGATCTTGCAGACCGTTAAGCCCACCGTTGATGCGGCGGGTGATGCTGTTGAACTGATCGCGGTCGGCCAGTTCATTGAGGCCGTTTTGCTCCCAGAACCACGCGGCTGATTCGGCGGCCCATTGGGGTTGTTCCAACAGCTGCGGAACAAACACCAAGCGATCATCGCCGAACAGTCCGAGGCTGCATTGGAGGTAGTTGTCACGACCGGTGATCTGGATCAGGCCTCGACCGCGGTATTTTTGGCCGTCGCCATCGGCCTCGGGTGTATTGCCCAGACGTATAGCCAACGCACCGGTGTCGTATTTACTCAGATATTGCTCGTTGCCAAGTTCACGCACGAATTGCAACTGCCCGGACTCATGACCGATCTGGGCCAAAAACGCTGCAATACGTTTTGAGGTGTTGATGTTGTAGCGAATCATGGCGCTGTTGAGAGGTGTAATGAAAACGCCCGCTTGAGGGCGGGCGTTTGGCAAGATTTTTAGCAGTTGCCCTTCAGTTAGCGGCATGACACGTCCTCGACTTACTGTTGATTGGCTCGAAAAATTGAGAGCAGCTTTTGTGTCAGTGCCTTGAGCGAGCGGTACGCTACACCACTGCGCAATCCAAGGCTCTTCACTCAAAGCCCTATTCAAGCACTGGATGATGCTTTTGATGGGGCTGGCTTCCTGACTCTCTTCTTTCTAGCAGGGGGCGCTTGTTCTTCGGCCATCAAAACTGGCCGGCTGGCCATCGAGGGAAAACCTTGCGATGCCGGCCAGTTCCGCAATGCAAATCGATAGGCTTGCAATGCTTCATACCCTGACGTTGACAGTGTGGTTTCGAGGCCTGCCTCTAACTGATCCCGATGACGCGCGACAATTGCGTCTGTCTCAAGGAGCCGGGCATCACGCCATGTCCGTTCAACGGCTGCCGCGAATTCAGATGCTCGATAAGGGGACTCCTCAAGCATCGGTCGGCCATCTTCGCCTGTCACGATCCGGCAGTTTCGCTGCTCTCCTGCCAGCAACTGGTCACGATGTTCGCTGGAGATCTCAACCGCATCTTGTGGCAATACAGTGTTGATTCGTGAATCAAAGAAGCTTCTTGCCGAACAGCTCCAATAAATCTTCATGATTGCTTACCTGCCCAACGCAATAAAATTGCCGCCTAACGACGGACTGGAGCCTCGGGACACAAACGACCCTTGGGTATAAGGCGACGCCGCCACATAGCCAATAGAACCAGAACCCGCGGTATAACCGTTGCAAACGACGACCGACATAAAAGTGCTGTTAAAGCTTACCGGCAATGTAGTAATCACATCAGTCGCCAAGCTATTGACAAATCCCCACTGAATGACAAACCCTCCCAGCCATGATGGAAATGCCAAATATCCGATAAGTCCATTGTAATTCGTAGACAGAGTAAAGCCCGACTTCAACTTCTTCGGCGTTATCGCAGTAGCATCATCAGTTCCGGCATTGACTTGAGCCTGAGTCGCCAACTTCAATACACCCGAGATCAACTCGGAAGCAGAGCCTGGTACCTTATCGGATATCAATTTTGAGATAGCTTGCTTCAACTGGCTGTGATCACCTTCCAATGGTGTTAACGCTCCGGCTCTAATGACTGTCAATATTTCTTCAGTCACCGAGTTGCCCCAACTCGCCGGAATCAACGATCCCGGCGTCCCGACCAAGGGATTTTCATCGACAAACTTTCCATTCACCAGGCCTGCGCTGGGAATACTATTCGGATAATCCATTATTTAATCCTTCGATTATTGTGAGGCCCGTCAGGGCAAAGCCGACACTAAGAACGCAAAAATGAAAACGCCCGCTTGAGGGCGGGCGTTGAAGAAGCGCTCGTGGCGGTTCCCGTCTTTAACTGGAACTGCGTGTACCTGCCATCATCTCTCGACACCACACCCAGATTCCTCCAGAAACTCGCATCTTGCACAGATGAGAACTCCGCAATAATGACCTTTCTTTCTTCACTGTCGAATTGAACGCTGACCACATCCATTACCACCTCCTGATCAATTGAATGAGTAGCTGCCGATATACAGTTCAAACGTCGGCGCACCCGCCGTACTCTGGCAGTACATATAAATGGTTTGATTCCCAAGCACTGGCATTGAGTAGTTACCTGCCAAACCCGCACCGGCCCCTAAATAACCGGAAGTAATTTGCTGACCTACCCCCACACTGTCTGCGTTCAGTACCATATTGATGTAGGACAAAGTTTGGGAACTATTGGAGATTACTATTTCGCCATTTATCTCGTAGGCGTTCGGCGGAATAATACCCGCAATGGACAAGGGTGAATTATTAATAAGCGCAGTCCCAAAATAGGCTTTGGAGAGCAAGATAAAAACCTTCCGTCCGCGCTGCGCTCCAACTTTCAACTTTCCCGTCGCATCAGTTGCCCAGACACTGATCAACGCCGAAGCATCATAGCCATTCGGCATTTTGCCGCCACCATACACGCCAGGTGCAATCATAGACGTACTGTTAACAGCAAGAATATTCTGTTCGCCGGTGACGGAGTTATAAATAGCGTACAGCGCGACATAGCCATTAACCGGTGCCGACCCAATATCCATCCCTCCCGCACCGGTAGCACCGAGATTGATAACCTTGCTGAAGTTCTGCAACCGATAACCCACACCACTCGGTGCCGATCGAACGCTCAACTCATCAGCCTTGAAGGTTCCTGTCAATGAGGCAACAGTAATTGAGAAACTCGCATTCACCAGCAATCCGGAAAGGGTTCCAGAGTGCTTTGAAGCGTCACTCATCAATTTTTTAATCGCTTCCAACAACTGCTTGTTATTGCTTTCCGTGGCCGCGAGATTTGCAGCGCCAATTACGCCGAGAATTTCTTCAGTAACCCCATTGCCCCAACTCGCCGGGATCAACGACCCCGGCGTCCCGGCCAACGGGTCTTCATCGACAAACCTCCCATTCACCAACCCGGCGCTGGGCACACTGTTCGGATAATCCATCCCACTACTCCTTAGTCATAATTGATGTGCACCTTGGTATGCGCCGGGGCACTGCGGTGGATCAGGCATTCCAGGGCAGAGCCCGGGTTCATGCCGAAGCGTTCGCCCCAGTAACTGGCACCGAAACGTCGACCGAGCAACAAACGCCCGCCAGTGTTGAGCGTCCACATGAACTGCACCTGCCATGTGCCAAAATGCGCCGCACCGAATCGTGCGCGCCCCATCCGCGGGGCTTCGTGTTCGGTGATGGTCGCGTTCGGGTAGCCTTGAGTGCGGGCGATCTCGATGTAGTAGCTGACGGCCTGACTGCCGACCGCGAGCAGTCGGCGGCGCACGGCAAGTCGTCGGTCGTCGAACAGCGGCGTGGCGCCAAGACACGGGTCGGGCAGGTTCATCACTCGCTCCCAGTCCGGCACCAGTTCGCTGACGCCTGCCGGGTCCATCTCGTTGAGCAGGTCGGCGGCGCGAGCGTCGAGGCGAGCCAGTTCCTGAGACACGCCTTCGAGGACCTCCTCGAGTTCCGGCACTCGTTCGGGATCCCAGGCCGGGCCGCTGGGCAGCAAACTGCGCAGTTGCGCCTGGTACTGCGCGGCGGTTCTGATCACTGCCATACGCACCCCCCGAAGGTAAGCAACTGGTTGACGGCGGCTTGCACATTGGCTGACGGACTGGCCAGTACATGATCGCTTTCACCCGTGGCGCTGCTGATCGCTTCACGGATGTGGCTGATCAGCAAGGTGTCACCCAAGCCGGCTTCGCGGTTGTGCAGATCGCGCAGTTGCGCCTCGACAGCGGCGCGGACAGCGCTGGTATCGGGCGTCAGACTCAGTTGATAGGTGACTGGCTTTTGTACCGGTGGCAACACGTGCAACTCGGCGGTAACCGGGCGCAGCGGTTCGATGTAGGCCTGGACTTCAGCCAGTTGCACGGGGTTGGGCAACGGTTGTGGATCGTCATCGCGCATGATGAACAAGCCAACGGTGCCTGGGCCCAGGTAACTGCCGCGGCACCAGGCACGGGTGACCCCGGGAAATTCCAGCGCCCAGGTTTCGTAATCTTGCGCCGAACCACCATGGGGGATGATGCGATAGGAACTGATCACCCTGGACCGCAGGGACTCCAGACTTTCCTGCGCGACACCACCGATCAATCCCGGAGCCTCAACAGTGAAGCTGCTGCCGACAATGCCCAGAATCGGCTGCACCGGAATCAGCGTCAGGCCGGCGTCTGCATTGCCCAGGCTGCCAGCGTCGAGCGCTGCGATGGTCGTGCTGTTGAGGCCATTGCTGGTGGTGCGTGAAGCGGTGACTTTATACGTGCGACCGTCGCTCGATTGCAGCAACGTGTCGACGTCCAGCACAGCACCGGCGCTGGCGGTAAAACTGACACTGCCCGTCGCCGCTTGCGCCGCTTTACGTGGCTGGTTCAGGCGCAATGCGGCGATCCGTTCCAGCGTCGACTCATCGGCTTTGTCTGGCAGAATCTGCTCGGCAATCCAGTCAAGGTAGCCATACAGACCATAAGCCGCGCCGCCGAGGGTTCGGGCCAGCACTTGCGCATCGGACTGGCGCAGCGAATCGCTGGCCAGGTCGCTTTGGGCGCGTTTGATCAGCACCGGCAGCGAAGGAGTTTCAAACGGCATAAATCACCTGCCAACTGTTATCAGGATTGATGTCCAGGCGCTCGCCGTCGGCCAGGGTCAGGACCGTGCGCAGGTTCAGGCGCTGGGCGTCGAGGCGTTCGCTGATGATGTCGATGGCGCTGCAATGGCCGTCATCGAGCAGCCATTGCAAGGCTTCACGGGCATAGAACTCGGCGTCCATCTGGGTCTGGCGGGTCAACTTGACCCGGCGCAGCAGCCACAGCCGCGAGCCGATCCGGTCGTCCGCCACTGTCGGAAAGGTGTCGCCCCACCAGCCGAAACGTTCTTCGTCATCGAGGGCATCGTCATCGGCGGCGCGGCGCCAGGTGAACAGGCTGATCAGCACTGAACGGGTCAGCGCGGCGTGGAGGTTCTGACTGATGAACATCACTGCCCTCCTGCCGGTACACCGGTCTGGCCATTGCCCGCCTGCACGCCGACGTGCACGTGCTTGATCTGGCTGATGCCGCCGGCAATCTGATCGCCAGTGGAGACGACCTTGCCCGTCTGATTGATCACCGGCGTGTCGATGTTTACGGCGGTACTGGCGCGGATGTTCAGGGTCGCGGTTTCGATGTCGATGACCCGCCCGCGCTTGAAGTGGATCTTGTCGCCCTCGTCGGTGTAGATCGCCACTTCGCCCTGGGCCAGGGCCTTGAGGCGATAGCGACGGTCGGCGACCACCAACACGATGGCGTGGGAACGGTCACCGCCCAGAAACGTGGCGATACCTTCGGCGCCGGCCAGCGGATTGCTGGTGAAACCGTAGGGTTCGAAGTGCTCCATGTCGTCGTTCACTTCGCCGGCAGTGAGGCGCATTTGCAGCGATTGAAGCTTGGTGGCCGAGTTGGCGAGCACGACGGTGCCGCGCGCCAGGAGGCGTGTCAGTAGGCTCATTGGGTTTCCTTCGGATAATCGGCCCGAACGCGATCATTCACAGAATGGGCCGCACGGAAGATCCGGCGCCAAGTTCAGGCTTTCTTGGGCGGCGCGGGGTTGGCGTCGAACGTGTGAGGTGGCGCGACTTGCAGGGTTGTGATTGAGCCCTGCTGCGAAAGCGAGTAAGTGACCTTGGAAATCAGCATGTCGCCATCCATTTCCAGCACCGGATCCTTGACCCGCACCAGTGTGTTATGTCGCCACAAATCGCCGTTCGCTTGCCGCCAGCCTTGCACTTGATAGGTCGTGGTCAGGGCCTTGCCCATACGGGTGGCGCTTTCCCAGTTGGCCCTTTGCAGGGCCAGTTCTGGGGTGATCTGCATGCCTTCATTGATCACCGTGGTTCGCCGTCGCTTGAAGCCAAGGTCCGTGGAAACCGCCTCGACCTCGCTGACCGCCGCCCCGCTTTTCTTGTCGTCACCCTTCTGCTGGCCAATCACCCGGTATTCGGAAAACACCTGGCTGTAGTCCGTCGGCGCGTTGGCCGAGAGAATGTTCTTGCCCAACTCCAGCGCTTCACTGGCACGCCCACCGCTGCCCGGCCGTGCGAGCACGACCCGGCCTTGCGCATCATCGGTGGAAAACACTCGGAACAACGACAGCAATCGGTCGATGGACTGGAAAACCGTCTCGCCGGGCACAATGGTGTGACTGTCTCGCCGAGCCGTTTCCGGGATTTCACTGACGACATAACCGCCGTAGGTCGAGACCAGGTCTTGCACGATTCGCAGCAGCGATTGCTGGTGCCACTGGTTGGGTTTATTGGTCGCGGCACAATCCACCAGGTCCTGGGTCTTTGAGCTGCCTTCAATGCTCAGGCTGATGCGTTGCCCGTCATAGCTGATGGGTGCCTTGAACACATAACCAGTCAGCACCAGATCACTGCCGATGCGCACTTCGCAGGGTGCGCCGGGCTGAATCCGGCGCACCTCGGTCTGCCCCGGCCATTGCCAGGTGATGTCGAGTTTGAAGGTGCGGAACTGACGCTCCAGGTCCGCCGTGATTTCTACGCTTTTCCACCCGCCGTATTCCAGATTGTCGACGGTCAGCGTGACGCGGTTATCCTGCTCTTTCATGGCTACTCCCCGGAGATCTTGAGTTCGCGCGGCGGGAGAAAGCCTGGGTGGACAATGCCGTTGCGCTGAGTCACTTCCAGGACCCGAGTGGCGTCAGCCACCTGTCTGTAGATCGCAACCAGCGCCGGCAGGCCGTCCTGAAAAGACTTGCTCACCAGCCTGATGCCAGACGATGCAACGGCCTTTAGGTGCGCTTTCAGCTTCTGGCGCAGATCAGCCGCGGCCTGATAGTGCGCAGGATTGGCCTTGTCCTCGACCAGTTTGATCGCCTCTTCAATTTCTTTGAGCGCCCTTTGCACATCATCAATCACCGGCACCTCCGGGCGGGTGACCGGCTGCTCTACCTGCAGATCCAGCGGTGACGGAGAAACCTTCACCGGCAACGTCGCAATCGGCAACAAGGCCACCCATTTGGCGGCCTGCACCACCAAGGCATCCTGCACCAGGTTGGTCAGTGCCTGAGCCGCGGCCATGGTGTCTTTGCCGGTAGTCAGCTTCGGTGCATCGGCCTTGCGGATCGCTTCGACCTGCTGGGAGACGTTGGCAATCACGCCACGATACCCCTCACGAGCGAAGTCCTTGAGCTCCTTGATGTCGCCGAGCAACGCCTTGAACTCCGCCGCTACTTCCTTGGGCAATTCCTTCACGGCTTTGACCAGGTCGCTGATCTGGCGGTATTGGTCGATCAACGGTTGCAGCTGTTGCTGGATCACCCCGTAGATGTCCTTGATGCTGTTGCGCAGGTCGGCAATGCCAATCCGCGCCGCCTGGATCAGGCTCATGGCATCTTCGAAGCGCGCCACCGCCGAGCCCAGGAAAGTGTCCGCGGACGCCAGCAACAGTTTCTGTGTACTGATCGCCGCGACCGGAAACGGCACCGGCACATCCGGGTAGAACTTCAGGGCAAACGTCACCAACCCGCCGTCCTGGCGGGTGTGGGTCATGTCGCATTCGCCGACCTTGACCTGTAGCCGTCCGAGCCACGGATGGACCAGCTCGCCACTGCCCTGCTCCAGCGCCTTGAGC
The DNA here is from genome assembly GCF_005930655.1 of Pseudomonas sp. FSL W5-0299. Classification (NCBI taxonomy): domain Bacteria; kingdom Pseudomonadati; phylum Pseudomonadota; class Gammaproteobacteria; order Pseudomonadales; family Pseudomonadaceae; genus Pseudomonas; species Pseudomonas sp. FSL W5-0299. Next base: position 232,562 of record NZ_RXHX01000007.1, on the reverse strand, counting down.
AACTTGTCGCGCTGCTCCAGGCAATCGGGGCCGACGATGAACGCCGTCAGATCGTGAATATTCGCCTGTTGGCCAAGGCCTTCGAAGTACGGCAGGTCTCGCTGCGGATACTCGTGCAACTGGCCTTTTTGGCCGACCGGGGATTTCGCCTGATCAACCCAGAATCCGACACCCCGAAAGGACGCCGGCATCAAACGATCACGCCAGCTCATTGGAACCTCCAAGTGAAAGTGAGCGGTAGCCGATGCGCGAAGTGAGCGCCAGCGCCGGTTGATTGGTTTGTGGTTGATCGGTGCGCATGCCCGCCGGAGCATTTTCGAAGCGCACGGTCAGGCCGCCTTCGAGTTGCGTGCGGTTGTTGGTAGCGGTTTGCTGGATCAGGGCGCTGGAGTGTTGGGGGAGATTGCCGGACGACACTGAAGTCGCTTGCGGGGCCGGCGTGTTCTTGCGGAAGAACGAAGGCGCCAGGCCATTTTCGCCGTCAGCACCTGGCTTGCCACTCTGCTCGGTGACACTGTCAACGTTGCCGGTGATTGTCGCGACAAAACCGGAAAGGTTGCCATCCAGCAGCGCTCTGATTGGCCCTATCACAGCCTGTAGTTTCGCCGACAAATCGCTGAACCAACCCAACAGGGGTTCCCAGTTTGCTGTGAACTGGTCCTTGGGCGACCAACCGAATAGCGACTGGAACAGGTCTTTTACTGTCTGTAGCGGGCCAGTCAAGGATTCCCACAAACCGGCAAAAAAACCTTCCACGCCTTCCCAGCAAACGCGGACCCGTTCCTGCGCCGACCAATCGAACAAACCTTTGAGACGGTCCGCCACCGACGCGCTCAGTGCCCAGATGACGTCCCATAGCGCAGTGAAAACACCCGCCACCGGTTGCCAGGTTTCTTCGATGAGCGCCTTGGGCGACCAGGTGAACACTGACTTGAGGGTTTCCAGCCCCGCAACGACACGAGCGGTAATGCCGTCAAAGACATCGGTATAGACGCCGACGACCGCGCTCATCGCCTTGTCGATTTGCCCTTTTGGCGACCAGTCGAAGTACGATTTGAGTGTGTCCAGCCATCCGGCAACAGTGTTGATCAAGTTGTTACCGACATCGTTGTAAATACGAACGACCGCCCCAATCGCCTTGTCGACCTGCTCTTTTGGCGACCAGTCAAAGTAGGGTTTGATTGTGCCCAGCCATCCGGCAACCGTGGTGGTGACGCTGATACCGGCTTCGAAGAAGGCAGACTTCACCTCATCCAGTGACTTGCGGGTGAAGGCGCCACCCCTGTCTATGGCGCCGGACATATAGTCGCCCGCTTCGTTCCAATATTTCTTCACAACTTCACCCGGCTTCCAGTCGAACAGTGCCTTGACCCGGGTAATCGCAGCGTCGGACTCACTTGAAATGCCTTGCCAGAGCCCGGTGAAAAATCCTGAAATCGGCTGCCAGTTGTCCATTATCAATCGGGCGCCGATAACGAGGACCGCGACGACCGCCGCGACAGCAGCGGCAATCAAGCCAATCGGCGAGGTCAAAATGCCCATCACCGTGGCCAGGCCCATCGCTGCCACCGTGACAACGGTGAAAGCCACCGCGGCGGCGGCCAATCCTTCCACCAGATAAGGGTTGGCCGCCACAAACTGGCCGATAGAGGTCATTACCGGCGCGAGCGCAGTGACGATGCTGTTGAGGGCCGGGAGCAATGCCTGGCCGACTTTCAACGAAATGTCATCCAGCGCCTTGTTGAATTTGGCGAGGTTGGCGGACGTTTCCCCGAGGCCGACTTTGGGGACTTTGAGCCCTTTGAGACTGCTGGCCTTTTTCGCCAACTCATCCTGAAACGCGATCGCTTTTTTGATGCTGTCCTGAAACGGCTTCAGCAAACCGCCGCCGGAGATAAATCCAGAGAGATCCAGCGGCTTGAGACCGCTGTCCTCCATGCTCTTTTTAAACGATGCGACCTTGCCACGAATGCCCTTCAGCTCGGCGTCCAGTTTCTTGGCGCCCTGCATCACCACGATCATGTTCACCGTGGCCTGGATATTCGTCTGGCTCATGTTTATCTGTGTATTCGCCATCACTGCACCTGCTGCATCGCATTGATCCGTTGCGCGTGCTCCAGCGATTCGCGGAGCACATCCAGTGGCCTGGCCATCATCTGTTCGGGGTCAACCTTCCAGAACCAGGCCAGGTCATAGGCGACTGCGATCAGGTCGGTGATGGCGCCGACGCCGCACTCATGAAAAAACTGGCGACGGCCCAGCTCAGCGCATTGAGGTCAGCCAGGTCCAACTGGTTGACCGACGACGGCGGGATGCCGGCGCAGATCGCGATGTATTTGGCCGCGACGTCCATGTCCAAGCTCACTTCTTCGCTCTTGTCGATCTTGTACGGCAGCGCCTTTATCGCTCGAACTTCCTGCACCGTCGGACGGCGCAGGTTGAGTTCGGTCAAGGGCTCGCCGTGAGCTTCGATCGCAACTTGAAGCTTCACGGCGTCGCTCATTGCCAGGTCCCCTTGATGCCTTCGAATTTCAGTTCGATGGTGGCGTCATCGCCCTTGGAGGCCGGCTCTTCAACTAGATACGCACCGGCCAGCACGTAGACTTTGCCGTTGCTGAACTCGCAGGTGACGGTCATGTCGGAACCGGCTATCAGCTGTTTGAGCGGGAAGTCCGCGGTGTGCAGCGCTGTGACTTTAAACGACGGTGCGATATCGGTTTCCTTGTAGAAGCCGGGTACGACGGTTTCCCGTTTCACCGCCATCAAAGGCGCTTCGCAGCCGCCGTTGATGGTCAGTTGAGCGCCGTCCACTTTGACGTAGCAGGTGCCTGCAATCAGTTGACCCATGGTGTTTCTCCCTTCAAATAAAAAGCCCACGCGCGGTGGGCTGAAATCACACAGTCTTTACAGTCAGAGAACGGCAGCGATCACGCCGCGTCGTCGTACTGCAGACGGAATTGGTTGAGCAGCGCGAACACGCGCAAGCCGTTGATGTAGTCCGGCGGGAACAGCACATTGACCCGGCTCGGGTCCTGCACGTCGCGCTCGACGATCAGGTGCTGGGCGAACAGCTCGGCGTTTTCGACGTGGCCTTCCAGTTCGAGCTTGGCGTACTGGGCGATCAGCTCACCGCGAATAGTGCTCGGGGTCACAATCGGCTGGCCGGCGCCGAAACGGGTGCCGTCGGAAGCCAGTTTGTGGCGACCGTACTTGCTGGTAATCACGCTTTGCAGGCGCCGCACAATGAACGCCGACTGGTGCATGGTTTCGCTGTCCAGGTAGGAATTGTCGGCTTGGCCGTAGGCATTCTTCTGGTAGGTGGTGATCGAGCGCTGAATGCGCACGTAGCCGCCTTCGTAGTAGGCAGTGGCGATGCCGTAGTTCAGCAGCGACTGACGCTCAGTCAGGGTAAAACGTTCGCTCGCCGGAGCCGGATCGAGACCTGGCAGGCTACCGCTTTGAGTCGGACGACTGGCATCGGCGGAGATGAACACCGACGTGCGTGCAGCCAGTGCAGCGGCCTGAACCCAGAACGGTTGCGGTACGCCCGGTTCCAGCGCCTGAATGGTCATGTGCTGATCGTTACGCGCCTGACCAGCGGCAACCAGTGTTCCGATAGTGCCGCGCTTGGCGCTGTAGACGTGACCGAACAATTGCTTGGCCCAGGACCAACGACCGGTGCTGTCATCCATGACGGCTTGCCAGGTGTTGAGGGTCGACAGGTCCGACCACGGCATGCAGATGAACTCGAACGGCTCATCGCCCAGCGCTGCCACGGCTCCAACCTGATCCGGGACCCCGGCGCCGCCGGTCATGGCGGTGATTGCCGAGGTCAGGCCGGCCGGCGTTTCTTCGCCATTGCTCTTGCCCAGGCGATTGAATTGCAGGCTGATGTCGTTGCCGCTGTCGCCGGTCCACTTGGCACTCAGGGTCACGACACCTTCAGCCGCAGCGGCGGTGACCGGCAGATCGGCAGCTGCGTTGATTTTCAGCGCCAGCGTCGTTGCCGCTTGAGTCGCCGTCGCGCCGTTGACGATGGCCGCTTGAACGCGAACGCCACCCACATAGAGGTTGAGCACACCGCTTTGGGTGGCCGCGCCAGTCAGGGTCAGCACGCCTTTGGCAATGCTGCCTTCTGTGTTGTGCAGCGGCAGACACCAGATCTCGCCGACCGGATCGGTCTTGCGAAACGTCTCGTACATAGAGGCCAGCATCGAGCCTTGGCCACCGACGCTTTTGGCCAGCGCCACGCTGGACACCAGCACCAGCTTGCCGACGTCGGCCGGCGCAATGTTGTCGTTGACCTGGGCGACGATCAGACGGCGCATGGCCGAGGATGCGCTATTGGCCGTCGAGTTATCCATCTCGGCGTAGAACAGCGGAACACGAATGTCCGCGGGGATGTTGCTGAATCCGATCGCCATTATTGGGCTCCCTGTGGTTTTGCCGCTTTCACGGCTTTGGTAGTGATATCGCCATCAGCCAGACGTCGACGCCACCAGGCGTTGTCCGGCACTTCACGGCCCTCGAGGGGCAACAGATCGCCCGCTTCCGGGTCGGGCACGGCACGGCCTGGGGCCGGCAGCACGGTGATGCGTTTGCTCATGGGGTTACGTCTCCAGAGAAAGTCAGTTCCAGGCGCCCGTCGGGCCCCGGGCGTTTCAGATTGGGGTCCGCCGGATCGATCGCATCGACCCGCACCGTGACCCCGGTAAAGGACGACAAGCCGTCCAGTTCACGTTCGTGCCAGCTCTCCGCAGGCTGACCAGGCAGATTGCGGCCGAGCTGGAACTCGGTAAAAAAGCGCAGGCGATACAGCGCACGGCTGCTGTTAATGGAAACCAGTTCGCCACCGTCATACGCGATGGCCTGGTAGTCGCTGCCGGGCTTGAAACCCACCAGCGCACGCCACAGCTCGGCCCGCAGGTCGTGCATCAGATCCAGCGCTTTTGTAGCGTCCGTGGTGTCGAGCACCAGGGTCACTTCAAAGTTGTCGCGGATCGGTTGCAGGTTCAGGTTCTGCGCCACGCTTTTGCTCGCCAGATCGGCGATCGGTACGACGTAGGCGCAAGGGGTTTGCAGTGGGTTGTCGGCTTGCAGTGTGGTGAGGTCGATGCCGGCGGCCACGCGATTGGCGAGGGTTGGGCAGTGATCACGCAGTTGCGAAATCAGTGGAGTGATTTTCATGGGTTTTCACCGGGCATTAAAAACCCGCTGAGGGCGGGTTTGATTCAAAGGTACTGGCCATGGGAAACCCGCGTCCTTGCGGGGCGGATGCCGGTCGGCACCGCTGCTCGCCAATCCATTGGTCTTGGGTTTCAGTGATCCTGGCGAGAATCGCGCGGCGGCACTTCGCAAACGCCAATCCGCTTGGCCGCCCAGCGCTCATAGAGACCAATGGCCACGTCTGCCCCGGCCATCGCCGTTAGGCAGCCAAATGCGCAAGCGGCCCAGATCGACACGCCGGCGGCATACAGCAGCATGATGGCCGAGACCCCGCAGATAACGCAGGCTCCGGAGCGCAAGGCCAGACGCCGCAGCAGTGACCAGCCGCGGGCGCCGTCCTTGTCGGCGCGCCACATTTCGCCGGACACCCCGCCCACCAGGGCGAGGACGATGACAAGCCAGATCGGCATGTCCAGCAACGCTTGTTGCTCGTTTGTCATGTCACGCCTCCCGGGGTGATTGATGTGTGTTTTTTTCAAACGGTGTCTCTTGAGGTGCCTGACGATAGGTAGGCATTCCAAAAAGCCCGGCGCTTGCCGGGCTTTTCAGTAATGCGGTCCTGCGTTGTATTGCGATGTTAGAGCTTGCTTAAGGCTGTACGGGCCAAACGATGGTCAGCGGAAACCCAGGCTGTTTATTCACCTGATTGAAAGCGACGCAATATTCCTTGAAGGCCTGCAGGTAAGCCTCCTCTGCACCCGTGGCCACACCCAGGTCGACTTTGAATTGCAAGGCCGAAGACGCGACGCTGGCGGTGAGTTTGTCGAGCCGTTGAGTTCGTTCATTGCGCAGTTGCTCACCCAACACAGATTGCGGCCAAGGGAAACCGGAGTTGAACGTCCATACACCGTCTGTGTTGACTGCGTTATAGGAGTAGTCGACCTGACTGGTGACGGTGCCGGTCACATCCACCCAGAGTTGATCGGCGGGAAACTCATCTGTGATGGCGTTAACGGTTTCGTAGAGGTTGTCGACTTTTCCATCGACAACGCGGGCGTACTTTTTCATGTTCACATCCTTATTGATCGCCGGCATCCCGGCACGCTTTGATCTGCCTGACGGTAGGTAGGCATTCCAAAAAGCCCGGCGCTTGCCGGGCTTTTCAGTAATGCGGTCCTTCGCGTTGATCTTTCGGCGCTACTGGCGCGGTACGGATCCATTCAGATTGTTTTTCCGACCGCGGTCCCTGCCCGCCGGATAACTGCTTCTGGTGCTTTACGCTGCACACCCGGGTCAGTTGCCAACCCTCTGAACCGTTGAGGCCGGTTCATCGCTGCCTTTTGTGGTGGAACTAAAGAGCTTCGTTTCGAGCTGCTTTGTTGAGCGGCTTGAGACAAAGAATATGCATGGATGCATATACAGTCAATGCGTAAATGCATTTATTTATGCGTTAGAAATGCACTGACGCATGAATGCCCCTGCAAACAAAGGCGCTGACGGTTTGTGGCAGGCGAAAAAAAACCCGCTCGGTGGCGGGTTTTATTGCAGGGCAGTGAGGTTAACGGGCGTACATGCCCCACCAGAAGACGTGACCGAGGATGACGATTTGCTCTTCCTGGACTTCCTGAAAAGTGTAGTCCTCGTCCGGGTGTTCATCCCGATTGAAGCTGCGCAGGCGAATACCGGTCGGCAAGCGATAAAGCTGTTTCACCCGCAATTGGCCGTTGTGATTGATGGCATACAAGTCGCCATCAATGATGTCGCCAATCCCGCACTTGCCCGCATTCACGCCAACGGTGGCGCCATCGCGCAGCACCGGCAGCATACTGTTGCCGCGCACGGTCACGCATTTGGCCTGATCGAATTGCACACCGTTATGGCGCAAGCTGCGCTTGCCGAAGCGCAGGCTAGAGCGTTCGCTTTCTTCGATAACGAATCTTCCTGATCCAGCAGCCAATTCAACCTCGCGAAGAAAGGGGACCGACACCTCGTCATCATCGACGGGCGTGTCGTCGTCCCACAGACTTATGTCCTTGAGTTCGGAATGCAATTGATCGCGCCCGGTATTGGCGATGGCAGCGACATCCGCGCGCCCGCGCAACTGATCGGTGCTCACAGCGAAGTACTCGGCGATCTTCGAAATGTGTTTATCCGAAGGGTCGACGATCTTCCCGCTGAGGATTCGCGAGAGAGTGGATTGAGGCACGCCGGTGCGACGGTGAAGCTCCGTGGGGGAGATCCCGTGCTGATCGAGCAGCGCTCTTAAGACGGTAGAAACATTGCGTTTTTGCATAACGGGCATAGTGCTTGAACTTTTTTCGGAAGACAAATGCTGATTCGCATAAATCATGCATAAACATCAGAAATGTGCGGCAGGGCTTTCATGCCTGCGTCCGGCAGACCGCTCATGTTAACCTTGCGCCCATCGCGGAAAAGCCGGGCTGATGTCCCTCCTTTGCCCTACACCTTTCAACGAATTTGCCTGATATCCGATGAATAAAGCACTGTCCGATCTGTCCTCCCACACGCCAATGATGCAGCAATACTGGCGCCTGAAGAACCAGCACCCCGACCAGCTGATGTTCTACCGCATGGGCGACTTCTACGAGATCTTCTATGAAGACGCGAAGAAGGCCGCCAAGTTGCTGGACATCACCCTGACGGCCCGTGGGCAGTCGGCCGGTCAGGCGATTCCGATGTGTGGGATTCCTTACCACGCCGCCGAAGGCTACCTGGCGAAACTGGTGAAGCTCGGCGAATCGGTGGTGATCTGTGAACAGGTCGGCGATCCGGCCACCAGCAAGGGGCCGGTGGATCGTCAGGTGGTGCGGATCATCACGCCGGGCACGGTCAGTGATGAAGCGCTGCTGGATGAGCGTCGGGACAACCTGATCGCGGCGGTGTTGGGTGACGAACGTCTGTTCGGTCTGGCGGTGCTGGACATCACCAGCGGCAACTTCACCGTGCTGGAAATAAAGGGCTGGGAAAACCTGCTGGCGGAGCTGGAGCGGGTCAATCCGGTGGAGCTGATGATTCCCGATGACTGGCCAAAGGACCTGCCGGCGGAAAAACGTCGCGGGGTTCGTCGCCGTGCGCCGTGGGATTTCGAACGCGACTCGGCACTGAAAAGCCTTTGCCAGCAATTCTCCACCCAGGACCTGAAAGGCTTCGGTTGCGAGAACCTGACCCTGGCCATCGGCGCCGCCGGTTGCCTGCTCAGCTACGCCAAGGAAACCCAGCGCACCGCCCTGCCCCATTTGCGCAGCCTGCGCCATGAACGCCTGGATGAGACCGTGGTGCTGGACGGCGCGAGCCGTCGCAACCTGGAACTGGACACCAACCTGGCCGGAGGCCGCGACAACACGTTGCAGTCGGTGGTAGACCGTTGCCAGACCGCCATGGGCAGCCGCCTGCTGACCCGCTGGCTGAACCGTCCGCTGCGGGATCTGACCGTATTGCTGGCGCGACAGACCTCGATCACCTGCCTGCTCGACGGTTACCGTTTCGAAAAACTGCAACCGCAGCTCAAGGAAATCGGTGACATCGAGCGGATTCTGGCGCGGATCGGCCTGCGCAATGCCCGTCCTCGCGACTTGGCTCGCCTGCGCGATGCGCTCGGTGCATTGCCAGAATTGCAAGTGGCGATGACTGAACTGGAAGCGCCGCACATCATTCAACTGGCGAAGACCACCAGCACCTACCCGGAACTTGCGGCGCTGCTGGAAAAAGCCATCATCGACAACCCGCCGGCGGTGATCCGTGACGGCGGTGTGTTGAAGACCGGTTACGACGCCGAGTTGGACGACTTGCAATCGCTCAGCGAAAACGCCGGGCAGTTCCTGATCGACCTGGAAGCACGGGAGAAGGCTCGCACCGGCCTGTCGCACCTGAAGGTTGGCTACAACCGCATTCACGGTTACTTCATCGAGTTGCCGAGCAAGCAGGCTGAATCGGCCCCGGCCGACTACATCCGCCGCCAGACGCTCAAAGGTGCCGAGCGATTCATCACGCCGGAACTGAAAGCGTTCGAGGACAAGGCGTTGTCAGCCAAGAGCCGCGCCCTGGCCCGCGAGAAGATGCTGTACGAAGCGCTGCTCGAAGACCTGATCGCCCAGTTGCCACCGTTGCAGGACACCGCCGCGGCACTGGCCGAGCTGGACGTGCTGAGCAACCTTGCCGAGCGTGCGCTGAACCTCGACCTGAACTGCCCGCGCTTCGTTGACGAGCCGTGCATGCGCATCTCCCAGGGTCGCCACCCGGTGGTCGAGCAAGTGCTGACCACGCCGTTCGTGGCCAACGACCTGAGCCTCGACGACAACACGCGCATGCTGGTGATCACCGGTCCGAACATGGGCGGTAAATCCACCTACATGCGCCAGACCGCGTTGATCGTGCTGCTGGCGCACATTGGCAGTTTCGTGCCGGCAGCCAGTTGCGAATTGTCTCTGGTGGACCGGATCTTCACCCGGATCGGTTCCAGCGATGACCTGGCGGGCGGGCGATCGACTTTCATGGTCGAAATGAGCGAAACCGCGAACATTCTGCACAACGCCACCGAACGTAGCTTGGTACTGATGGACGAAGTCGGTCGCGGCACCAGCACCTTCGATGGCCTGTCCCTGGCCTGGGCTGCCGCCGAACGTCTGGCGCATCTGCGGGCTTACACGCTGTTTGCCACCCACTACTTTGAGCTGACGGTGTTACCGGAAGCCCAGCCGCTGGTGGCCAACGTTCACCTTAATGCCACCGAGCACAACGAGCGCATCGTGTTCCTGCACCACGTGCTGCCCGGGCCTGCCAGCCAGAGCTACGGCCTGGCAGTTGCGCAGTTGGCCGGTGTGCCGAGTGAAGTGATCGTGCGTGCTCGCGAGCACCTGGGCCGACTGGAAGCGACTGCTCTGCCCCATGAAGTTCCGAAACCAGCCAGAGGCAAACCGGCCGCGCCGCAGCAGAGCGATATGTTCGCCAGCCTGCCGCATCCGGTGCTGGATGAACTGGCTAAACTGGATCTGGATGACATGACACCGCGTCGCGCGTTAGAAATGCTCTATACACTAAAGACACGGATCTAACGCACTTGCCTGCAAGCTGTTAGAATCTCGCGCGGTTTGGGATGCTGCAGGCTAATAGCCTGGCCTGCAGACTATCGCTCCCAAACCTGGCGACCCCAACAAGAAGGGGCTCCGCTGCCGCCGCCTGAGGAGAAAATTAGAAATGACCTTCGTCGTCACCGACAACTGCATCAAGTGCAAGTACACCGACTGCGTAGAAGTCTGTCCGGTGGACTGCTTTTACGAAGGCCCGAACTTCCTGGTGATTCACCCGGATGAGTGCATCGACTGCGCATTGTGCGAACCAGAATGCCCTGCCGTGGCCATCTTCTCTGAAGATGAAGTCCCGGAAGACATGCAGCAGTTCATTCAGCTGAACGTTGAGTTGGCCGAAATCTGGCCCAACATCACCGAGAAGAAAGAATCGCTGCCCGACGCTGAAGAGTGGGATGGCGTCAAAGGCAAGATCAAAGACCTCGAACGCTGATTTCCCCCGCGTTCTCGAAAAGGCCCCTAGGGGGCCTTTTTGCTTTTCTGCAGGAAAAAAAAAGGGGCGGTTTGACCCGCCCACATTTTTTCCCTATTCCCTGTGTTCCTTTTCATCGTCCTGATGAATCGCTTCCCTGCGATGTCCATTCCCCTCATCCTTGAAGGGTGTGTCTGTCCGTTGACACAGTTCAGATACTAGAGAGTTCCCCACCAAGCGCAATCGCTCCCAATCCGCACAACTCTCTGTCATATGCTTTTAATCTTTATTAATAACCATATAAATCAATTAGATAACTCGAGCAGACGTATCAGATGAGCGACTGCCACACTGTAAAAATAACGAACACTTACGAAAGAGTAAGCAAAGACTTACAGCGCGAAACTACAATCCTGAGGCGCTTGCCAGCCATCTCCCAGGCATTAAAAAACCCCGAACCAGTCGAGGTTTTTTAATGCTACTCAAGCGCGTTGCTTACTGAAACAGCGACTCGCTCGACAGGCCGTTCTTCTCGAGAATCTCCCGAAGACGTTTCAGGCCTTCCACCTGAATCTGTCTGACCCGTTCCCGGGTCAGGCCGATCTCCAGGCCCACGTCTTCAAGTGTGCTGCTCTCGTGACCGCGCAGGCCGAAGCGGCGTACCACCACTTCGCGTTGCTTGTCGGTCAGTTCCGAAAGCCATTGATCGATGCTCTGGGACAGGTCGTCATCCTGCAACAGCTCACATGGATCGGTTGGTCGGTCATCTGTAAGGGTGTCCAGCAGGGTTTTATCCGAATCCGGACCCAGCGAGACGTCGACCGAAGAAACCCGCTCGTTCAAGCCGAGCATGCGCTTGACCTCTGCCACTGGTTTTTCCAGCAGGTTGGCGATTTCTTCGGGTGAGGGTTCGTGATCGAGTTTTTGGGTCAGCTCTCGTGCAGCCCGCAGGTACACGTTGAGCTCTTTGACCACATGGATCGGCAACCGGATGGTCCGGGTCTGATTCATGATTGCGCGCTCGATGGTCTGACGAATCCACCAGGTTGCGTAGGTTGAAAAGCGGAAGCCGCGCTCAGGATCGAATTTCTCCACTGCCCGGATCAGTCCGAGGTTGCCCTCTTCGATCAGGTCCAGCAGCGACAACCCACGATTGACGTAACGCCGGGCGATTTTCACCACCAGCCGCAGGTTGCTTTCAATCATGCGTTTGCGCCCGGCCGGATCACCACTTTGCGACAGACGCGCAAAATGAACTTCTTCTTCCGGGGAGAGCAGCGGGGAAAAGCCGATTTCGTTGAGGTACAGTTGCGTGGCATCAAGTGCCCGCGTGTAGTCGATGTACTTGTGTTGCTTTAGCGAAGCGGAGTGTTTGGATTTGGCACGAACGGAAGGTGGAGCAGCCCCTTCATCATTCGACATCGAATCCGTAGCGATGCCGGTCTCCATAAGGAGAACCTCATCGTCGATGTCAAACTCCGGCACTTCTTTACTGAGAGCCATTGTTATAGTCCTTTGGTGAGTTCGACCCCAAGCTCAAGCGGCGCCTTTATCCTTGGCAACGCTGGAGCCTGTCCCCTCTACGTGACGGAACAGGCTGGTAACAAATCAACGACGTGGCAGGAACTGCAGTGGATCTACAGGTTTACCTTGTCGGCGAATCTCAAAATGCAGTTTCACCCGGTCTGTACCCGTTGACCCCATTTCGGCAATTGTCTGTCCGACCTTGACCTGCTGCCCCTCCCGAACCAACAGCCTGCGGTTATGTCCGTAGGCACTGACGTAGGTGTCGCTGTGTTTGATGATGACTAATTCGCCGTAGCCCCTTAAGCCACTCCCGGCGTATACCACCGTCCCATCAGACGCAGCTAAAACAGGCTGTCCCAAATCCCCGGCGATATCAATTCCTTTATTCAAACTACCGTTTGAGGAGAACTTTCCAATCAGAATGCCATTAGATGGCCATCCCCAGCCGGTCGGGGCCGGGCCGGCAGGAGGCATCGGAGCGGGGGTCGGCTTGCTGGCGACGGACGGTGCAACCACCGCTGTGCTGGTGGTTGCGCCATTTGGCTGGCGCCGGATTACCGTGGTTTTCAGCGACGACGAAGGCGTTGAATCGGTAGCACTGGCTACCGCCGCCGACGTTGATCCGGTGCGACCGTCAAAGCGAATTGTCTGACCCGGATGGATCGTATACGGCGTAGGAATATTGTTCCGTGCGGCGAGGGCTTTGTAGTCCCAGCCGTAGCGAAAAGCGATCGAGAACAACGTATCTTTTGGTCGAACGACGTATTGACCCGTGGTCACCGCCGGACGCTGGGCGACGGACTTGTTGCGATCGACGACACGCACGTCACTCGTTTTGGAACTGGAGCAACCGACCAGCAAGGTGCTCAAGACGAGGCCAGTCACCAGGCGCTGAAAGCTCTTTGTACCCATACGCTGCGCAATGACTGTGAGACTCACCCGCCGCTCCCTTTTTGGTGGCTGAAATAGTGGATTGCCGTGTTTCGGCACGAAATGTCGCAAGTATAACGGGCCGAACAGGCTTTACCTTTAATGAAGCGAAATCGCTTCGCGCACACGTTTGCTGCCGGCCGATGAATCCTGTTTAACCCATCTATGCCGCTGTAAGACCCGGGCAATCGAAGAGAATTCAGCGTACTTGAACAAATGCTCAGGCCAGCGGCCCGTTGAGCAGTGGCACGAAGCGAACCGACCCCAGAACACGACGTGAAAAGCCTTGTTCTTCGCGGATGATCAGCATCAGTTGCTGCACCTCACCGGAGCCGACAGGAATCACCAGTCGCCCGCCAGGCGCCAATTGATCCAGCAACGCCTGGGGTACATCGGTCGCCACTGCGGTCACGATAATGCCGTTGTATGGCGCCAGTGCCGGCCAGCCTTCCCAACCATCGCCCCAGCGGAACACCACGTTGCGCAGATTCAGCTCCACCAGGCGTTCCTTGGCCCGGTCCTGCAACACCTTGATGCGCTCCACGGAGAACACCCGTTCAACCAGCTGCGACAGCACCGCCGTCTGGTAACCCGAGCCGGTACCGATTTCCATCACCTTGTCCAAGGGACCGGCCTCCAGCAGCAGCTCGCTCATGCGCGCCACCATATAAGGCTGGGAGATGGTCTGGTTGTGTCCGATCGGCAGGGCCGTGTCTTCGTAGGCGCGATGAGCCAGCGCTTCGTCGACGAACAGGTGACGCGGTGTACGACGGATGACTTCCAGCACCTTGGCGTTGGAAACCCCTTCCTCATACAGACGCTGAATCAGGCGCTCGCGGGTTCGTTGCGAGGTCATTCCGATGCCGCGACGCAGAATATCGTCTTGTTCACGAGCCATTAGCGCAACCCCTCCAACCAGCCATCGAGACTTCTGAAGGCATCATTGAAGGTGCGATCCAGTTGCAGCGGAGTAATCGAGACAAAGCCCTGCATCACCGCATGAAAGTCGGTGCCCGGGCCACCATCCTCGGCGTCCCCGGCGGCGGCGATCCAGTAACCGGACTTGCCGCGCGGGTCGACCACTTTCATCGGTGCCGCAGCACGTGCGCGGTGCCCGAGGCGGGTCAGCTGAATACCGCGAATGTGGTCCAGCGGCAAATTGGGAATATTCACGCTCAGTACCGTACGCGGTGGCAAGTCGAGGTCAGCATGAGCCTCGACCAGTTTGCGCGCAAAGTAAGCGGCCGTGGGAAGGTTCTCCACTTGCCGTGAGACCAACGAAAAGGCGAACGAAGGACGCTCAAGGAAACGGCCCTCGAGTGCCGCCGCAACGGTGCCGGAATACAGCACGTCGTCGCCCAGGTTGGCGCCCAGGTTGATGCCGGAAACCACCATGTCCGGTTCGCGCTCCAGCAAGCCGTTAAGGCCCAGGTGCACGCAATCGGTGGGTGTGCCGTTCAGGCTGATAAAGCCGTTGGCCAGGGTTTGCGGGTGCAACGGACGGTCGAGCGTCAGCGAACTGCTGGCGCCGCTTTTGTCCTGGTCCGGGGCGATAACCACGCACTCGGTGTAATCCGCCAGCGCAGCATAAAGCGCGGCGAGACCGGGTGCGGCTACCCCATCGTCGTTAGAAATCAGAATACGCATGGGCTGTCCGTCTGCCCCACCGGCACCAGATCAACAAGCTCGCGCACCAATACGGTGGCAAAGCATCCGGCCGGGAGGACGAATTCCAGTTGCAGAATGTCAGGCTCCGGATAATGCCACGTCAACCCACCAATGGGCAGCCGCAGGATGCGACGTTCGTGGTTCATTCCGGCGTTAATCAACCAATCGCGCAGATCCGCTTCGCGAGCGGCGATTGCCTGCTCCAGTACATGGACAGCGCCGGTCGCCGGCGAGTCACCTTCGCCCCACTGGGGACCGGTCGGGTGCAGGTCGAGAATTGCCAGGCGCGGGTCGCTGCACTCGGCTTCACCTGCCGGAAAAAAACTGCGGCTGTCGGTGAAGGCCAGCAGATCGCCAACCTGCGCTTGCTGCCAGGTGCCATCGGCCACACGCGCCGCCAATACCTGGTTGAACAGGAAGCTGCGGGCAGTGGAGAGCAGACGCGAACGGACATTGCGCTGCTCAGGCAACGCCTTGCGCGCGGCCCAGGCACGGGCATCGACCACGTTACCGCCATCAAAGCCGAAACGCTGGGCACCGAAATAATTGGGAATACCTTGCTTGGCGATCAGCTGCAGCCGCTCTTCAATCGCGGCTTTGTCGCCAGCGAATTGCGTCAGGCGCAAGGTGAAGCCATTCGCCGAATGGGCACCGCGTTGCAGCTTGCGCTTGTGCCGACCGGTCTTGAGGATTTTCAGCGTGTCGTTTTCGGCCGCCGACAAATCAGGGTCGGCCTTGCCCGGCAGCTGCACGCTGAACCACTGGCGAGTCAGCGCCTGACGATCCTTGAGGCCTGCATAGCTGACGGTGCGCAATGGCACACCCGCCGCCTTGGCAATGCGCCGTGCCGCTTCTTCGGTATTGAGACCGCGCTTTTCCACCCAGATCCACAAGTGTTCGCCATCGCCACTGAGGGGGATATCGAGTACTTCATCGACCTGAAAATCTTCTGCGGTGGCTTTCAGAACCGCCGTACCGAGGGCGTCGCCATAGGCTCGCGGGCCGAGCAATTGCGCTTCGTTCATGCGCGCAGCAACAAGGCAACGGAATGCACGGCAATGCCTTCTTCGCGACCGACAAAGCCAAGCTTTTCGGTGGTGGTAGCTTTCACGTTCACTTGATCCAACTCAACTTGAAGATCCGCGGCAATCAGCGCGCGCATCGATTCGATATACGGGGCCATTTTCGGCGCCTGGGCGACGATGGTGTTATCGACGTTGCCGACTTTCCAGCCTTTGGCGTGGATCAGTGCGACGACGTGACGCAACAGCACGCGGCTGTCGGCGCCCTTGAATGTCGGGTCGGTGTCCGGGAAGTGCTTGCCGATATCACCCAGCGCAGCGGCGCCGAGCAAGGCATCGCTCAAGGCGTGCAGCAGGACGTCACCGTCGGAGTGAGCGAGCAGCCCGAAGCCGTGTGCAATGCGCACACCGCCCAGAGTAATGAAATCGCCTTCAGCGAAACGATGCACATCATAGCCGTGGCCAATACGCATAAAAAAACGCCCCGATTTTTGTCAGGGCGTGATTCTACCTGCATTAGGCGCCTAGAGCGCGTGCGTGATGCTGCAAGTGGTCGTCAATGAAGCTGGCGATGAAGAAATAGCTGTGGTCGTAGCCCGGTTGCAGGCGCAACGTCAGCGGATGACCGGCCAGTTTGGCCGCCTGTTGCAAGGCCTCAGGCTTGAGCTGAGTCGCCAGGAAATCATCACGGTCACCTTGATCGACCAGCAACGGCAACTTTTCGTCGGCCTCGGCGATCAGTGCGCAGGCATCCCATTCGCGCCACTTCGAGCGGTCTTCGCCCAGGTAGCGGGAAAACGCTTTCTGCCCCCACGGGCAATCCATCGGATTGTTGATCGGCGAGAACGCCGACACCGATTGGTAACGCCCCGGATTGCGCAAGGCGCAGACCAGCGCCCCGTGGCCACCCATGGAGTGACCGCTGATGCCGCGCTTGTCCGACGCCGGGAAATGGGCTTCGACCAATGCCGGCAATTCCTGCACGACATAGTCATGCATCCGATAGTGCCGGGACCAGGGTTCCTGCGTGGCATTCAGATAAAACCCGGCACCAAGACCGAAGTCCCAGGCGCCGTCCGGATCACCTGGCACATCGGGTCCGCGAGGGCTGGTGTCCGGCGCAACGATGATCAACCCAAGCTCGGCGGCCATGCGCATCGCGCCGGCCTTGTGCATGAAGTTTTCGTCGGTACAGGTCAGGCCGGACAACCAATACAGCACCGGCAACTTGCCGCCCTGCTCCGCCTGCGGCGGCAGGTACACGGCGAACACCATGTCGCAGCCGAGGACATCGGAGCGGTGCTTGTAGCGTTTGTGCCAGCCACCGAAGCTTTTCTGGCAGGAGATATTTTCCAGGCTCATGACCGACCTCAGAAATGGATGACGCTACGGATGCTTTTGCCTTCGTGCATCAGGTCGAAAGCCTTGTTGATGTCTTCCAGGCCCATGGTGTGGGTGATAAACGTATCCAGCGGGATTTCGCCGGTTTCGGCCATCTCGACGTAGCTTGGCAATTCGGTACGACCGCGCACGCCGCCGAATGCCGAACCGCGCCAGACACGACCGGTCACCAGCTGGAATGGACGGGTTGAGATTTCCTGGCCGGCACCGGCCACCCCGATAATCACCGACTCACCCCAACCCTTGTGGCAGCACTCAAGGGCCGCACGCATCAATTGCACATTGCCGATGCACTCGAAGGAAAAGTCGACGCCGCCGTCAGTCATGTCGACGATGACTTCCTGGATCGGACGGTCGAAATCTTTCGGGTTCACGCAGTCGGTTGCACCGAGCTGCTTGGCGATCTCGAACTTCGCCGGGTTGATGTCGATGGCGATGATGCGACCAGCCTTGGCCTTGACCGCACCGATGATGGCTGACAAACCGATGCCGCCCAGACCGAAAATGGCGACGGTATCACCTGGTTTTACCTTGGCGGTATTGAGGACTGCACCGATACCGGTGGTGACACCGCAGCCCAGCAGGCAGACTTTTTCCAGTGGTGCTTCTTTTGGAATTTTGGCGACGGAGATTTCCGGCAGCACGGTGTACTCGGAGAATGTCGAGGTCCCCATGTAGTGGAAAATTGGCTGGCCCTTGTAGGAAAAGCGCGAAGTGCCATCCGGCATCAGGCCCTTGCCTTGAGTCGCGCGAATCGCCTGACACAGGTTGGTTTTTCCCGACAGACAGAATTTGCACTGACGACATTCCGGGGTGTACAGCGGGATCACATGGTCGCCGACCGCGACGGAGGTCACGCCCTCACCGATCGCCTCAACCACCGCGCCACCTTCGTGACCGAGGATCGACGGGAAGATGCCTTCCGGGTCAGCGCCCGACAGGGTGTAGGCATCGGTATGGCAGACACCGGAGGCCACCACTCGCAACAGAACTTCACCGGCCTTGGGCATGGCGACATCGACTTCGACGATCTCGAGGGGTTTCTTGGCCTCGAAGGCAACGGCAGCGCGCGACTTGATCATGTGGATTCTCCAGTGAATAAAAACGAGACAAGGAGTGTAATACAGCGCGCTACGAGGAATAATCCGGGCAAAAGCAAAACATTATTGCCACACAGGGATAATCCTGGATGTCTGAAAACCGCTGGGAAGGAATCGACGAGTTCGTCGCCGTGGCCGAGTGCAGCCAATTCACGGCGGCGGCGGAACGCCTTGGAGTTTCTTCCTCTCACATCAGCCGACAAATCGCACGCCTCGAAGAGCGCCTTCAGACGCGACTGCTTTACCGCAGCACTCGCCGGGTGACGCTGACCGAAGCCGGGCAAACCTTTTTGCAACATTGCCAGCGCTTGCAGGACGGTCGCGAAGAAGCCTTGCGCGCGGTCGGCGACCTGACCAGCGAGCCTAAGGGCATGCTGCGCATGACCTGCGCCGTGGCGTATGGCGAACGCTTCATCGTGCCATTGGTGACCCGTTTCATGGGCCTTTATCCACAACTGCGCGTCGACATTGAATTGAGCAACCGTCCTCTCGACCTGGTGCACGAAGGGCTGGACCTGGCAATCCGCCTCGGGCGTCTCCAGGATTCGCGACTGGTCGCCACGCGCCTGGCACCACGGCGGATGTATTTGTGCGCGTCGCCGTCCTACGTGGAACGGTATGGTCGCCCACACAGTTTGTCGGAACTCAGCCGCCACAATTGCCTGATCGGCAGTTCGGACATGTGGCAACTGGAGCAGAACGGGCGGGAATTTTCGCAACGGGTGCAGGGAAACTGGCGCTGCAACAGTGGGCAAGCGGTTCTGGATGCGGCACTACAGGGTGTCGGGTTGTGTCAGCTGCCAGACTATTACGTGCTGGAGCACCTGAAAAACGGCGAATTGATTTCATTGCTGGAGGCGCACCAGCCACCGAACACGGCGGTTTGGGCGCTGTATCCACAGCAGCGGCATCTGTCGCCGAAGGTGCGCAAGTTGGTGGATTATTTGAAGCAAGGGTTGGCTGAGCGGCCGGAGTATCGAACTTAGCTCGGATTGCCGCTTTCAGTGACAGTTTTGCTGACTGATAGAACGCCATCGCGAGCAGGCTCACTCCTACAGGGAAATTCATTCCAATGCAGGAGTGAGCCTGCTCGCGATGGCGGTTGAACAGCCAATGAGCAACTCAGCGGCGATTAGCCCAACGCTGACGAAGCCATTCAAGATCTTCAGGGCGAGTAACCTTGAGATTATCGGACCGCCCTTCAATCAGACGCGGCGCCAACCCAGCCCACTCCATGGCCGACGCTTCATCAGTCACCAAGGCATCCGCCACCAGACTGTCCGCTAATGCCCGATGCAACGCGCCGAGGCGAAACATCTGCGGCGTGTACGCCTGCCAGATCACGCTGCGATCCACGGTTTCAACCACACGACCGTGCTTGTCGACCCGTTTGAGCGTATCGCGGGCAGGAACTGCCAGCAGCCCGCCCACTGGATCGTCCGCCAACTCACCCAGCAACTTATCAAGATCATCACGCGAAAGATTCGGCCGTGCAGCATCGTGAACCAGCACCCAGTCTTCATCGTCAGCACCTTGAGCGTGCAGATGCAGCAAGGCATTGAGCACTGACCCGGAACGCTCGTCGCCGCCCTCGACCCGCTGAATACGCGGATCGGCAGCACACGCCAGGTTCGGCCAGTAGGGATCATCAACAGCAAGACTGACCACCAACCCCTTCAGGGCAGGATGATCAAGGAAACAGCCAAGGCTGTGTTCTAGAATAGTGCGCCCGCCCAATTGCAAGTATTGCTTGGGACGGTCTGCGGCCATACGGGCACCGACGCCCGCGGCAGGAATCACGGCCCAGAAGGCCGGTAAAGAGTTATTCATTGAGCCAACTGGTAAAGGGTTTCACCGTCCTTGACCATGCCCAACTCATGACGAGCCCGCTCTTCCACGGTCTCCATGCCTTTTTTCAACTCGCTGACTTCGGCGTCCATGACCCGATTGCGTTCCAGCAACCCTTCGTTCTCAGCGTGTTGATCTGCGATCTGCTGAGTCAGCTCAGCCACTTGCGCCAGACTGCCATTTCCCACCCACAGGCGGTATTGCAGGCCAGCCAGCAGCAAGAGCAAGACGAGGAACAACCAATTGGGACTGCGCATCGAATATCAGGTATCCAGTGAAAAAAGACAGCCATGCCAAAACTTTGAAGCTTCTGATAGCACGAAGCCTGGAAGACCCAGGCTTGTGCTTATAAGGCATCAGATTAGTGGCAAATCCATCGCTGTAGCGATTTTTCCGACACAATCCGGTGTCTTTTTACCAGTTAACGATTAACCGCGGAATTCGCTGCGACCGTTGTACTTGGCTTTGCCATTCAACTGCTCTTCGATACGCAGCAATTGGTTGTACTTGGACACGCGGTCCGAACGGCACAGGGAACCGGTCTTGATCTGGCCAGCCGCAGTGCCCACCGCCAGGTCGGCAATGGTCGAGTCTTCGGTTTCGCCGGAGCGGTGCGAGATCACGGCGGTGTAACCAGCGGCCTTGGCCATCTGGATGGCTTCCAGGGTTTCGGTCAGGGTGCCGATCTGGTTGAACTTGATCAGGATCGAGTTGGCGATCTTTTTATCGATGCCTTCTTTCAGGATCTTGGTGTTGGTCACGAACAGGTCGTCGCCCACCAGCTGGGTCTTCTCGCCGATCTTGTCGGTGAGGATTTTCCAGCCAGCCCAGTCGGACTCGTCCAGGCCGTCTTCGATCGAGATGATCGGATAACGCTCGGTCAGGCCTTTCAGGTAGTCAGCGAAACCTTCGGCGGTGAACACCTGGCCTTCGCCGGACAGGTTGTATTTACCGTCTTCATAGAATTCGCTGGCCGCGCAGTCCAGTGCCAGGGTCACGTCGGTGCCCAGCTTGTAACCGGCGTTGGCCACGGCCTCGGAGATCACTTTCAACGCGTCTTCGTTGGAAGCCAGGTTCGGTGCGAAACCACCTTCGTCACCCACTGCGGTGCTCAGGCCACGGGCCTTCAGAACAGCTTTGAGGTGATGGAAAATCTCGGTGCCCATGCGCAGACCTTCCGAGAAAGACTTGGCGCCAACCGGCTGAACCATGAATTCCTGGATGTCGACGTTGTTATCGGCGTGCTCGCCACCGTTGATGATGTTCATCATCGGAACCGGCATCGAGTAGACACCCGGGGTGCCGTTCAGGTTGGCGATGTGCGCGTACAGCGGCAGGTCCTGGTCCTGTGCGGCGGCCTTGGCGGCGGCCAGGGAAACGGCGAGGATCGCGTTGGCGCCCAGGGAGCCTTTGTTTTCGGTGCCATCAAGCTTGATCATCGCGTGATCCAGTGCTTTCTGGTCGCTTGGGTCTGTACCCAGCAACAGATCGCGGATCGGACCGTTGATGTTGGCAACGGCTTTGAGTACGCCTTTGCCCAGGTAACGGCTCTTGTCGCCATCACGCAGCTCGAGCGCTTCACGCGAGCCAGTGGAAGCACCGGACGGCGCGCACGCGCTACCGATGATGCCGTTATCGAGAAGCACGTCCGCTTCCACGGTGGGATTGCCACGGGAGTCGAGAACTTCACGACCTTTGATGTCGACGATTTTTGCCATTGTTGTAAACACTCCAAAGTTGACGAAAACGACGCAGCTAGAGGAAATCTTTTACCGTCGGCAAGTGGTGTGCAGCAGGCAGACTTGCGGACGATAAGGCTCAGGCCCGAGGGCCTGAGCAACAAATCGTGCGGTACTTTACCGGAGAAATGAGGTTTACGCGGTCTCTACCGTCGGAAAACTCTTCACCAGTTCGTCCAGGGCTTTGAGCTGGGCCAGGAATGGCTCCAGTTTGTCCAGGCGCAAGGCGCAAGGGCCGTCGCACTTGGCGTTGTCCGGGTCCGGGTGGGCTTCGAGGAACAGACCGGCCAGCGACTGGCTCATGCCTGCCTTGGCCAGGTCAGTGACCTGGGCGCGACGACCACCGGCGGAATCGGAGCGACCACCGGGCATTTGCAGCGCGTGGGTCACGTCGAAGAACACCGGGTATTCGAACTGCTTCATGATGCCGAAGCCAAGCATGTCGACGACCAGGTTGTTGTAGCCAAAGCTCGAACCGCGTTCGCAGAGGATCAACTGATCGTTACCCGCTTCCACGCATTTGCTCAGGATGTGTTTCATCTCATGCGGGGCGAGGAACTGGGCTTTCTTGATGTTGATCACCGCGCCGGTCTTGGCCATCGCGACCACGAGGTCAGTCTGGCGCGACAGGAAGGCCGGCAGCTGGATGATGTCGCAGACTTCAGCGACGACCGCGGCCTGGTCAGGCTCGTGGACGTCGGTGATGATCGGCACGCCGAAGGCTTGCTTGATGTCCTGGAAAATCCGCATGCCCTCTTCCAGGCCGGGGCCACGGTAAGAGGCCACGGAGGAACGGTTGGCCTTGTCGAAGCTGGCCTTGAACACGTAAGGGATACCGAGTTTCTCGGTGACCTTTACGTATTCTTCGCAGACCTGCATCGCCATGTCGCGGCTTTCCAGCACGTTCATGCCACCGAAAAGCACCATTGGCTTGTCGTTGGCAATCTCGATATCGCCTACACGGATGATCTTCTGCGCCATCGGATTTACGCCTTCTTCTGGTGTTGAACCAAAGCTGCTTTAACGAAACCGCTGAACAACGGGTGACCGTCGCGTGGTGTCGAGGTGAACTCAGGGTGGAACTGGCAAGCGACGAACCATGGATGATCCGGGGCTTCAACCACTTCGACCAGCGCGCCATCACCGGAACGACCGGAGATTTTCAGGCCGGCTTCCATGATTTGCGGCAGCAGGTTGTTGTTCACTTCGTAGCGATGACGGTGACGCTCGACGATCACGTCCTTGGCGTAGCAATCGTGCACCAGGGAACCCGGTTCCAGCAGGCAATCCTGAGCGCCGAGGCGCATGGTGCCGCCCAGGTCGGACGATTCGGTACGGGTTTCGACGGCGCCGGTGGCATCTTCCCACTCGGTGATCAGACCCACGACCGGATGACCGCTGGCGCGATCGAACTCGGTGGAGTTGGCGTCTTTCCAGCCCAGCACGTTACGAGCGAACTCGATCACGGCCACTTGCATGCCCAGGCAGATGCCGAGGTACGGAACCTTGTTTTCGCGAGCGTATTGAACGGCGGTGATCTTGCCTTCCACGCCACGCAGACCGAAGCCGCCCGGTACGAGGATCGCGTCGACACCTTCCAGCAGCGCGGTGCCCTGGTTTTCGATGTCTTCGGAATCGATGTAGCGCAGGTTGACCTTGGTGCGGTTGCTGATGCCGGCGTGACTCATCGCTTCGATCAGCGACTTGTAGGCGTCCAGCAGCTCCATGTACTTGCCGACCATCGCGATGGTGACTTCGTGTTCCGGGTTCAGCTTGGCGTCAACCACCGCTTCCCACTCGGACAGGTCCGCGCTGCCGCATTGCAGGCCGAAACGCTCGACGACGAAATCGTCCAGGCCTTGAGAGTGCAGGATGCCCGGGATCTTGTAGATGGTGTCGGCATCTTCCAGCGCGATCACCGCACGTTCTTCAACGTTGGTGAACTGCGCGATCTTGCGACGCGACGAGATGTCGATCGGGTGATCGGAACGGCACACCAGCACGTCTGGCTGCAGGCCGATGGAACGCAGTTCCTTGACCGAGTGCTGGGTTGGTTTGGTTTTGGTTTCGCCGGCAGTGGCGATGTACGGCACCAGCGTCAGGTGCATCAGCATCGCGCGCTTGGCGCCGACTTCGAAACGCAATTGACGGATCGCTTCGAGGAACGGTTGCGACTCGATGTCACCCACGGTGCCACCGATCTCGACCATCGCCACGTCAGCATCGCCGGCACCCTTGATG
This sequence comes from Pseudomonas sp. FSL W5-0299, assembly GCF_005930655.1. Taxonomy (NCBI): domain Bacteria; kingdom Pseudomonadati; phylum Pseudomonadota; class Gammaproteobacteria; order Pseudomonadales; family Pseudomonadaceae; genus Pseudomonas; species Pseudomonas sp. FSL W5-0299. Next base: position 208,403 of record NZ_RXHX01000007.1, on the reverse strand, counting down.
ATGCGGCGCTTGATTTCGTCGGTGATGTGCGGGATTACCTGGATGGTTGCACCCAGGTAATCACCACGGCGCTCTTTGCGCAGGACGTGTTCGTAGACACGGCCGGTGGTGAAGTTGTTGTTCTGGGTCATGGTCGTGCGGATGAACCGCTCGTAGTGGCCCAGGTCCAGGTCGGTCTCGGCGCCGTCGTGGGTGACGAACACTTCACCGTGCTGGAACGGGCTCATGGTGCCCGGGTCAACGTTGATGTACGGGTCCAGCTTCAGCATGGTGACCTTAAGTCCCCGCGCCTCCAGGATGGCCGCCAATGAAGCCGAGGCAATGCCTTTCCCCAATGAAGAAACAACACCGCCCGTGACGAATATGTAGCGCGTCATGAAAAACCCTAGAAGTCTGCGTTAAAGCGGTCCGAGCCGCCGGGGAAAGCGAAGGAAGGCCGAAGCCCCCGATCACCTGCATTAATCACAGTGCACCTTTCAAAAAAACCGCCGCGTTGGGACAGACCGGCAGATGAAACACCGGTACGTTGCTCGCTACACATTTTTTGGAATCGCCCAGCAAAGACTGCTTGGTAATCGGCAACTTCTGTAATTCAGGCGAATCCACAGAAGTTGTATCAAGAAGGGAGCGTAGTCTACCGGAAAGCCCCTTTCAGCTCAAACCTTGATCTTCGCTCAGTGGGTCCCAATGCAAATGCCAGCCCTCCTGCTCGTTGCCATCGAGGCCCCGCAGGTTGGCCACCGCCAGCAATTGCGCGTCCCGGTAAAGCAGCGGCAATCTGCCACGGACGAAGCCCGGAACCCCGCGTTCGTTGAGCAAACGCTTGAGATCCCGGTGGCCGCGCTCAGGCAGATTCATGACCTCGCCTCCTTCACGATAGCGGATTTGCAGCGGGCCGGCGGGGATTTGGCCGGTGATCGTAAGCTCGCCGTTTTCCGGTAAAACCAGCGTTGTCGAAGGATCAGTCCAAAGGCCGACTGGGGGGGGAACGCGCAGCCAACGACCCGACAGCCACCAGATACGCCCGCCCGCCCGATGCAATTCGCCCTCCGCCAATCGCCAGACCGGACGGGCATCACCCGTGGCATCGCGCAAATCATTCCAACCCGACCAATGGTCGCTATCCGGCAGCCGCGTCAATGCTGCAAGCCAGTGACTCAATGCGTTGCGCTGGCGCGCGGCAGAAAGCCTGACCAGCGGCACCAACTCCAGGGATGGCAGACCCAGCCAATCGAATTCATTGGCGGTATTGGCGCTGGCCAGATCGATGTGGGCCAGCTCATCGAGCAACCCCTGAGCTTCGCTCAGATGCGCGGCAGTGCGAGCCATGGTTGCCGTCGCTTGCGGCCAGCGCTCGGTCAATACCGGGAACACTTGATGCCGCAGGTAGTTGCGTGAGAACTGGCGGTCCTGGTTCGAAGGGTCCTCGATCCAGCTCAACCGATGCTCGGCCGCATAAGCCTCAAGCTCGGCGCGTGTGACATCGAGCAACGGACGCAAAAGATGCCCGCGACCCAGGACCCGCTCGCGCGGCATGCCCGACAAGCCCCTCACCCCTGCCCCGCGCAACAGCCGAAACAACAGGGTTTCCGCTTGGTCGTCCCGGTGCTGCGCGGTGAGTAGCAGCTCATTGGCTTGAGTGGCTTCAACGAAGGCGCCATAGCGCGCATCCCGGGCGGCACGCTCAAGGCTGGCGCCGGGCTGAACCTGAACGTGAACCACCTGCAGCGGCACACCCAGCGCGTCACAGACCGACTGACAATGTTGCGGCCACGCATCAGCCGCAGCCTGAAGGCCGTGGTGAACATAAATGGCGCTGAGCGCCGGCAGGGATTGGGTTTTTGCGAGGTGGGCAAGGAGGTGCAGCAGGACGGTGGAGTCGAGTCCGCCGGAGAAGGCGACGCGCCAGGTTGTGGCGTTGCGCCACGGCGCGAGATTCAGCAGAAGCCTGGTGGAGAGATCACGCGTTGGCAGACTCATATCGATCACTTCGCACAAATCAAATGTGGGAGCGAGCCTGCTCGCGATGGCGGCTTAACATTCAACTTATCTGTTGGCTGTTATACCGCTTTCGCGAGCAGGCTCGCTCCCACATGGGTGAAGCGCGGTCAGATCAGAGACCGTAGCTCATCAGACGCTCGTAACGACGGGCCAGCAGCGCCTCGTTATCGAACTTCTTCAGCATCGCCAGTTGCGAGCTCAGCTCGGCACGGATCGAAGCCGCCGCCGCTGCCGGATCGCGGTGAGCGCCGCCCAATGGCTCGCCGATCACTTTGTCGACGATGCCCAGGCCTTTCAGGCGCTCGGCGGTGATGCCCATGGCTTCAGCCGCGTCCGGCGCTTTCTCGGCGGTTTTCCACAGAATCGAGGCGCAACCTTCCGGCGAGATCACCGCGTAGGTCGAGTACTGAAGCATGTTCAGTTGATCGCAGACGCCGATCGCCAGCGCGCCACCCGAACCACCTTCACCGATCACGGTGGCGATGATTGGGGTTTTCAGGCGGGCCATGACGCGCAGGTTCCAGGCAATCGCCTCGCTCTGGTTACGCTCCTCAGCATCGATGCCAGGGTAAGCGCCCGGCGTGTCGATGAAGGTCAGGATCGGCATTTTGAAACGTTCGGCCATTTCCATCAGGCGGCACGCCTTGCGGTAGCCTTCAGGACGCGGCATACCGAAGTTGCGGCGCACTTTCTCGCGCACTTCACGGCCTTTCTGGTGGCCGATGATCATCACCGGCTGATCGTCCAGACGGGCAATGCCGCCCACGATCGCAGCGTCGTCGGAGAAGTGACGGTCGCCGTGCAGTTCGTCGAACTCGGTGAAGATGTGTTCGATGTAGTCCAGGGTATACGGACGTTTCGGGTGACGCGCGAGACGTGCGATCTGCCAGCTGGTCAGCTTGCCGAAGATGTCTTCGGTCAGCGTGCTGCTTTTGTCCTGCAGGCGGGAGATCTCATCGCCGATATTCAGCGAATTGTCGTTACCGACCAAGCGCAACTCTTCGATCTTGGCTTGCAGGTCGGCGATCGGCTGTTCGAAATCTAGAAAATTCGGGTTCATAGGCGTCCGTCTTGGGTCGACGTCCAAGAGAGCTTGGGCCGGCCGGTTGTCTATTCGCGCCCTACCTTAAGGGACAGGCGCGTTCAGGTCGAGATTAAAAATTCTGGTCGAGATCGGGGCCTACAGACAGCCCCGACCGTCAACGGTATTGGAGGAAGACGTTGTCTCGCCCGAACTGGTCACGCAAGGCTTGAATCAACGCATCCGCCGGATCGATCCGCCAGGTCTCGCCAAACTGCAGCAAGGCCTTCGCATCGGGGCTCGTGTACTCCATGGTGATCGGGCACGCGCCGCGATGACGCTTGAACAACTCACCCAGCCAGCGTAGCTGATCGCCCTTCAAATCCTTGGTCTGCAGCTTCAGGCGCAGGCTTTCGGCGAGGTTGGTGCGCGCATCTTCCATGCTCATCACCCGCTTGACCCGCAGCCGCAGGCCACCGGAAAAGTCGTCGTTGCTGACTTCGCCTTCGACCACGACCATCGCATCGGTCTGCAACAGCGATTGCGCCGAATGGAACGCTTCGGCAAACAGCGAAGCCTCGATCCGCCCGGAGCGATCGTCGAGAGTGATGAAACCCATCTTGTCGCCCTTTTTGTTCTTCATCACCCGCAGGGCGATGATCATGCCGGCGACGGTTTGCGTATCACGAGCCGGCTTCAGGTCGATGATGCGCTGACGGGCAAAACGGCGGATCTCGCCTTCGTACTCGTCAATCGGGTGACCGGTCAGGTACAGGCCGAGGGTGTCTTTCTCCCCTTTCAGGCGCTCCTTGAGGGTCAGCTCCTTGGCTTTGCGGTGATTGGCGTAGACGTCGGCGTCTTCTTCAACGAACAGACCACCAAACAGGTCGACATGACCGCTGTCATGGGTACGCGCGGTTTGTTCGGCCGCCTTGATCGCCCCTTCCATGGCGTTCAGCAAGACCGCCCGGTTACGGTCGATATTGGCCTGATAGGCTTTCTGCTCGTCATGGAAATAAGGCCCCAGACGATCCAGTGCACCGCTGCGGATCAAACCGTCCAGGGTGCGCTTGTTGATTCGCTTGAGGTCGACACGGGCACAGAAATCGAACAGGTCCTTGAACGGACCGTCCTGACGCGCCTCGGTAATCGCCTCGACCGGGCCTTCGCCCACCCCCTTGATCGCACCGAGGCCGTAAATAATCCGGCCTTCGTCATTCACCGTGAACTTGAACTCGGAAGTATTCACATCCGGCGCGTCGAGACGCAGCTTCATGGTGCGAATTTCTTCGATCAAGGTCACGACCTTGTCGGTGTTGTGCATATCCGCAGACAGTACCGCGGCCATGAACGGCGCCGGGTAGTGCGTTTTCAGCCAAGCGGTCTGGTATGAAACCAGGCCATAAGCGGCGGAGTGGGATTTGTTGAAGCCGTAACCGGCGAATTTTTCTACCAGGTCGAAAATGTTACCGGCCAGGTCGGCGTCGATATTGTTGGTCTTGCAACCGTCAATGAAACCGCCGCGCTGCTTGGCCATTTCTTCCGGCTTTTTCTTACCCATGGCCCGTCGCAGCATGTCCGCGCCGCCGAGGGTGTAACCGGCCATGACCTGGGCAATCTGCATCACCTGTTCCTGATACAGAATGATGCCGTAAGTCGGTGCCAATACGGGCTTGAGGCCTTCGTACTGGTAGTCCGAGTGCGGGTACGCGAGTTCGGCGCGACCGTGCTTACGGTTGATAAAGTCGTCCACCATGCCCGATTGCAAAGGGCCCGGACGGAACAGGGCCACCAGTGCGATCAAGTCTTCCAGGCAGTCGGGCTTGAGCTTTTTGATCAGCTCTTTCATGCCGCGCGACTCAAGCTGGAACACCGCGGTGGTTTCAGCTTTTTGCAGCAGCTGGTAGGTCGGTTTGTCATCCAGCGGGATGAACGCGATATCCAGCGGCGGCTGATCGACCTTGGCGCGGTCGCGGTTGATGGTTTTCAGTGCCCAGTCGATGACCGTCAGGGTCCGCAGGCCGAGGAAGTCGAACTTCACCAGGCCGGCGGCTTCAACGTCGTCCTTGTCGAACTGGGTCACCAGACCGTCGCCGGCCTCATCGCAATAGATTGGCGAGAAGTCAGTCAGCTTGGTCGGCGCGATCACCACACCACCGGCGTGCTTGCCGACGTTACGCACAACGCCTTCAAGCTTGCGCGCCATTTCCCAGATTTCCGCGGCTTCTTCATCGACCTTGATGAAGTCGCGCAGGATTTCTTCCTGCTCGTAGGCTTTTTCCAGGGTCATGCCGACTTCGAACGGAATCATCTTCGACAGACGATCCGCCAGACCGTAGGACTTGCCCTGCACCCGCGCCACGTCTCGGACCACCGCCTTGGCGGCCATGGAACCGAAGGTGATGATCTGGCTCACCGCATTACGGCCGTATTTCTCGGCCACGTAGTCGATCACACGGTCGCGACCGTCCATGCAGAAGTCGACGTCGAAGTCGGGCATGGAAACCCGTTCCGGGTTAAGGAAACGTTCGAACAGCAGGTCATATTCCAGCGGATCGAGGTCGGTGATCTTCTGCACATAGGCCACCAGCGACCCGGCACCCGACCCCCGCCCAGGCCCGACCGGCACGCCGTTGCTCTTGGCCCACTGGATGAAGTCCATCACGATCAGGAAGTAACCGGGGAAGCCCATCTGGATGATGATATCCAGTTCGAAATTCAACCGGTCGACGTAGACCTGACGCTTGGTTTCGTAGTCTTCGGTGGTGTCTCGGGGCAGCAGAACGCTGAGACGCTCTTCCAGGCCATCGAACGAGACCTTGCGGAAATACTCGTCGATGGTCATGCCATCAGGGATCGGGAAGTTGGGCAGGAAGTGAGTGCCCAGCTTCACTTCGATGTTGCAGCGCTTGGCGATCTCGACGGTGTTGGCCAGCGCTTCGGGAATGTCGCTGAACAGCTCGGCCATTTCCTCGGCGCTTTTGAGGTATTGCTGATCGCTGTAATTCTTCGAACGCCGCGGATCGTCGAGGGCGCGGCCCTCACCGATGCAGACGCGGGTTTCGTGAGCGGCAAAGTCTTCCTGCTTGATGAAACGCACGTCGTTGGTGGCGACCAGCGGCGCACCGATCTTCTCGGCCAGCGCCACGGCGCCGTGCAACTGCTCTTCGTCGTTGGGGCGGTTGGTGCGCTGGATCTCCAGATAGAAACGATCCGGGAACACCGCCATCCATTCGCGCGCGAGGTTTTCCGCTTCTGCCGGATTGCCGCTGAGCATGGCCAGGCCGATCTCGCCCTCTTTGGCCGCCGACAGCATGATCAAGCCTTCGCTGGCTTCGGCCACCCACTCGCGCTCGATGATGACCGAGCCATTGCGCTGGCCGTCGATGAAGCCGCGGGAAATCAGTTCGGTGAGGTTGCGATAGCCGACAGCGTTCATCACCAGCAGGCTGATCCGGCTCAGGGCGTTGTCCGGGTCCTTGTTCGACAACCACAGGTCGGCACCGCAGATCGGCTTGATGCCTGCGCCCATGGCGGCTTTATAGAATTTGACCAGGGAACACATGTTGTTCTGGTCGGTGACCGCGACGGCAGGCATGTTCATGCCGACCAGGGTCTTGACCAGCGGTTTGATCCGCACCAGACCGTCGACCAGGGAATATTCAGTGTGCAGGCGTAGATGAACGAATGAAGCCGGCATAGTGATCCTGTCTAGAAACGTGAAGACAACAAGGCCCGGATTGTACCGGGCCTTGAGTAAAACATCAGCCTCGCGACTAACTCTCGATCAGGTTTTCGCGAGCCTCGTAAGCCAGGCGCACCGGGGCGAAAGAACGACGGTGAATCGGCGTTGGCCCCAATCGGGCCAGAGCTTCCAGATGAACGGGGGTCGGGTAGCCTTTGTGGCCGCCGATCCCGTAACCCGGGTAAATCAGTTCGAAAGCGGCCATTTCACGGTCACGGCTGACCTTGGCCAGAATCGACGCCGCAGCGATAGCCGGCACCTTGCCGTCGCCCTGCACCACCGCTTCGGCGCGCATGGACAGTTTCGGGCAGCGGTTGCCGTCGATCATCGCCAGTTTCGGCTGGATGTGCAGCCCTTCGATCGCGCGCTGCATGGCCAACATGGTGGCATGCAGAATATTCAGCTCATCGATTTCTTCAACTTCGGCCCGGGCGATGCACCAGCTCAGGGCTTTTTCGCAAATTTCGTCGTAGAGCTTTTCGCGGCGTGCTTCGGTGAGTTTCTTCGAGTCGTTCAGACCAAGAATCGGCCGATTCGGATCGAGAATTACCGCAGCCGTGACCACGGCGCCGCAGAGCGGGCCGCGACCGACTTCGTCGACACCGGCAACCAGATCTTCCACTTCAGCGACCAAGGTGAAATCCAGCCCCATTTGCATGCTTGTTTTACTCATTGTACTGGGCCAATCAGTTTCAGCACGGCATCCGCCGCCTGGTTGGAGGCATCCAGACGCAAGGTCCGGTGGATTTCGTCGAAGCCACGGGTCTGTTCTTCGCCACCCTCGATCAACGGTGACAAGGTCTGGGCCAGGGCTTCGACCGTTGCGTCGTCTTGCAGCAACTCGGGCACCAAAAGGCGTTGGGCCAGCAAGTTCGGCAACGAGATGTAGGGGCTTTTCACCATGCGCTTGAGAATCCAGAACGTCAGCGGCGCCAGGCGATAAGCGACCACCATCGGCCGCTTGTACAACAGCGCTTCAAGGGTCGCCGTGCCGGAGGCAATCAACACGGCGTCGCAGGCGGCAAGGGCCAGATGGGATTTGCCATCGAGCAGGGTCAGCGGCAGATCGCGACCGGCCAGCAACTCTTCAAGCTGCGCGCGGCGTTCCGGGCTGGCGCAAGGCATGACGAACCGAACGCCGGGGCGCAAGGCCCGCAGGCGTTGGGCGGTATCGAGGAACAACGCACCGAGACGGCCGACTTCGCCGCCACGACTGCCCGGCATCAACGCAACCAGCGGTCCGTCCGGCAAGCCGAGTTCGGCCCGAGCGGCGGCGCGATCGGCTTCAAGCGGGATCGCATCAGCCAGGGAATGCCCGACAAACCGCACCGGCACGCCCTTTTCTTCGTAGAATTTCGCTTCGAATGGAAACAGCGTCAGCATCAGGTCGCAGCCTTCGCGAATCTTCAGCACCCGCTTCTGCCGCCACGCCCACACCGACGGGCTGACGTAATGCACGGTCTTGATCCCGGCCTGACGCAGCTTGAGTTCGATAGTGAGGTTGAAGTCCGGGGCATCGATGCCGATAAATGCGTCCGGCTTTTCGGCGATCAGGTCGGCGATCAGCTTTTTGCGACGCGCCATCAGTTCACGCAATCGACCCAGCACTTCCACCAGGCCCATGACCGAAAGACGTTCCATCGGGAAATACGAAGTCAGGCCTTCGGCCTGCATCAGCGGACCACCGACACCGATGAACTCCACTGCCGGATGCTGAGCCTTGAGTGCGCGCATGATGCCCGCGCCCAGAATGTCACCGGAAGCCTCACCCGCCACCAGCGCAATACGCAGATTAGCCATGATTAACGTGTGATGCCGCGGGTCGAAGACTGGATGGAATCACGGAACACCGCGACTTCCGGGAACTGGTCCGAAGGTTCGGCCAATTCGGTGAGTGCCTGCTCAACCGTCAGGCCTTGGCGGTAAACCACCTTATAGGCACGACGCAGGGCGTGGATCGCGTCTTCGCTGAAACCACGACGGCGCATGCCTTCGAAGTTCATGCTACGGGCTTCGGCCGGGTTGCCGAACACCGTGACGTAGGCTGGAACGTCCTTGCCAATGGCGGTACCCATGCCGGAAAAGCTGTGGGCGCCGATGTGGCAATACTGGTGAACCAGGGTAAAGCCGGACAGGATAGCCCAGTCTTCAACGTGCACATGGCCAGCCAACGCAGTGTTGTTGACGAGGATGCAGTGGTTACCGATGACACTGTCGTGGCCGATGTGGGCATAGGCCATGATCAGGTTGTGATCGCCCAGGGTCGTTTCCGAGCGGTCCTGAACCGTGCCACGGTGAATCGTCACGCCTTCACGGATGATGTTGTGGTCACCGATGACCAGACGTGTTTCTTCGCCTTTGTATTTCAGATCGGGCGTGTCCTCACCTACCGAGGAAAACTGGTAGATGCGGTTGTGCTTACCGATTCGGGTCGGGCCCTTGAGAATCACATGCGGCCCGATCACTGTCCCCTCGCCGATTTCCACACCTGCGCCGACGATCGACCATGGGCCGACCTCGACACCTTCAGCCAGAACGGCCGTCGGATCGATGATTGCGCGAGGGTCAATCAAACTCATAGTTTGCGTTCCGCGCAGATGATTTCAGCGGAGCAGACTGGCTTGCCATCGACCGAAGCCTGGCACTCGAACTTCCAGATCTGACGCTTGCAGCTGATGAAACGGGCTTCGAGGATCAATTGATCGCCTGGAGTGACGGGCTGGCGAAAACGCAGCTTGTCGGAGCCGACGAAGTAGTAGAGCGTGCCGTCGGCAGGCTTCACGTCGAGCATTTTGAAACCAAGGATACCGGCAGCCTGAGCCATCGCTTCGATGATCAGTACGCCCGGCATGATTGGATGCGCGGGGAAGTGACCATTGAAGAACGGTTCGTTGATGCTGACATTCTTGTAGGCGCGAATGCGCTTGCCTTCCACATCCAGATCCACGACCCGGTCCACCAGCAGGAACGGGTAACGGTGAGGCAGGTATTCGCGAATCTCGTTGATGTCCATCATTTCGGGGGGAAGCCTATGTAAAGATTGGGAGCGCGCGACTGACGCGCACCCCTCTAGCAAATCAAGGAGGCAGTCTAGCGGCTGTGCACACTTGATATGGAAATGGTATCAGCCATCTGATGAAGCATTACCGTCAGGGGTCACGTCCCCTACACGCTTTTCCAGCTGTCGCAGACGTCGCGCGATGTCATCGAGCTGACGGATACGGGCCGCGCTTTTGCGCCATTCGGCGGCTGGTTGCATCGCCGTACCGGAAGAATAGGAACCCTTTTCGGTAATCGAATGGGTCACCATGGTCATCCCGGTGATAAAAACGTTGTCGCAAATTTCGATATGCCCCACCAGCCCAACGCCCCCGGCGAGCATGCAATGCTTGCCGATTTTGGTGCTGCCGGAGATCCCCACACACGCGGCCATGGCGGTGTGATCACCAACCTGTACGTTGTGGGCGATCTGAATCTGATTGTCGAGCTTCACACCGTTACCCAGTACGGTATCGGCCAGCGCACCGCGATCGATAGCGGTATTCACGCCAATCTCCACATCATCACCGACCAATACACCGCCGATCTGGGCGATTTTCTGCCAGACACCTTTCTCGTTGGCAAAGCCGAAGCCTTCGCCACCCAGCACGGCACCGGACTGAATCACTACCCGCTTGCCGATGCGCACGTCGTGGTACAGCGTGACCCGCGGGGCCAGCCAGCCGCCTTCGCCGATTTCGCTACGGGCACCGATGAAGCAATGCGCCCCCACGGTCACACCGGCAGCAATACGCGCGCCGCTTTCGATCACCGCAAAGGCACCGATGCTCGCAGCCGGATCAACCACTGCGTCCGCGGCCACTACCGCTGTCGGATGAATACCGGCCGGCGCCTTGGGCTTGGGATCGAACAGATGGGAAATACGCGCATAGGCCAGATACGGATCAGGCACCACCAGCGCATTACCGGCATAACCTTCAGCGTCAGCGGCCTTCAGCAACAGCGCTGCAGCCCGGCAGTCCGCCAGGTATTTTCGGTATTGGGGGTTTGCGAGAAAGCTCAACTGAGCTGGGCCAGCCTCTTGCAAAGTGGCTAGCCCAGTAATTTCTTTCTCCGGGTCGCCACGTAGCGTGGCGCCGAGGAACTCGGCCAACTGGCCGAGCTTTATAGTCGCTGTCATGGATTACTTCAGCTGATTCATGCGCTCGATAACCTGGCGAGTGATGTCGTACTGAGGTTTGACATCAATCACTGCGCCACGCTCGAAGACCAGGTCAAAAGCACCTTTCTTGATGACTTCTTCCACAGCGCTGTCCAGTTTCGGCTTGAGCTGCTTAAGCATTTCACGGTCGGCAACGGCTTTGGCTTCGTTCAGCTCCTTGGACTGGAACTGGAAGTCACGGGCCTTTTGCTTGAACTCGAGCTCAAGGCGTTCACGTTCGCCTTGCTGCATCTTGTCGCCGCCAGCCATCAGACGGTCCTGGATGCCTTTGGCGCTGCTTTCCAGCGTCTTGAGCTTGGACAGTTGCGGACCAAACTTCTTCTCGGCGTCCACGGCGTATTTCTTGGCCGCGTCGGATTCCAGCAGGGCCATCTGATAGTTCAGAACGGCGATTTTCATGTCGGCAAAAGCCGGACCTGCTACCAGTACGGTCGCCAGGAGAACCAATTGAGTCAACTTACGCACGATGTACTCCTACAAAATCCATTGTCGTTATTTTGGGGCAGACGCTTAGAACGTCTGGCCGAGAGAGAATTGGAACACTTGAGTCTCAGCGTCATCCGGTTTCTTGATCGGCATGGCCAACGCGAAGCTCAGAGGACCCAGTGCGGTGACCCAGGTCACGCCGACACCGACGGAACTGGCCATGTTGCTCAGGCTGATGTCGTTGCACTTTGTATTGGACGCCGAACCGTTTGCATTGGTGGTGTCTTTGCACTGCGAGTCAAAAACGTTACCCACATCCCAGAATACCGAGGTACGCAGGGAGCGTTGATCCTTGACGAACGGCAGCGGGAACAGAAGCTCTGCACCACCCTGGATCAGGACGTTACCACCAAATGGCAGCGGATCCTGGTCCGGATCGGCCAATGTACCCGGGTTCGTGCCACGGCTAGGCGTACTGCGCGGGCCCAGGGTGCTGTCCTTGAAGCCACGAACCGAGTTGAAACCACCAGCATAGTAGTTTTCATAGAACGGCAAGCCGTCGGTCGAACCGTAACCGTCGCCATAGCCCAGCTCGGTGTGCAGACGTACGGTGTAGTTATCAGACAATGGCTGGAACAACTGGCCACGGTAATCAAGTTTGAAGAACGACAGGTCGCTACCCGGAGTGGTCGTTTCCAACGTCAGGCTCTGGGAATGACCGCGGGTTGCCAACACACCCTTGTTCAAGGTGGACTCGGACCAACCGGCCGATGCCTTGAAGTTCAGGTAGTTGTCGCCTTCCTTGTTCACGAAGTCGAAAATCTCGTCAACGGTGTACTGACCGGTCTTGATCTTGTCCTGTTGCGCGCTCAGGCCAAAGGTCAGTCGCGACGTCTCGCTGATCGGGTAGCCGACGTTGACGCCAGCACCCAGGCTGTCTACGGCATAGCTGGCTACGTCGACATCAAGGTCTTTGTAGTCAGTGGTGCGATAGAAAGCGTTGTAGCCCAAGCTCACGCCATCAGCAGTCCAGTACGGGTCGACATAACCGAAGTTATAACGGCTCTGGTATTCACTGCGGGTCAAACCGATGCTGACCTTGTTACCGGTACCCAGGAAGTTGTTCTGGGTGATCGAACCACCGAGGATCAGACCGGCGCTCTGAGCGAAACCGACGCTGGCGGTAATGGAACCGGAAGCCTGTTCTTCAACGCTGTAGTTCACGTCAACCTGGTCGTCGACACCCGGTACAGCCGGGGTTTCGACGTTGACCTCTTTAAAGAAGCCCAGACGTTCAAGACGGGTCTTGGATTGGTCGATCAGGTAGGTCGAAGCCCAGCCGCCCTCCATCTGACGCATTTCACGGCGCAACACTTCGTCTTCGGACTTGGTGTTGCCACGGAAGTTGATGCGGTTGACGTAAGCACGCTTGCCCGGATCGACGGCAAAAGTGATGTCGACCGTGTGGTCTTCATCGTTCGGCTGAGGCACGCCGCTGACGTTGGCGAAGGTGTAACCCTCGTTACCCAGGCGACGGGTGATCAGCTCGGACGTGGTGGTCATCAGCTTGCGCGAGAACACCTGGCCTTTCTGAACCAGCAGCAGGGACTTGACCTGGTCCTCAGGGACTTTCAGGTCGCCGCTCAGCTTGACGTCACGAACGGTGTACTTCTCGCCTTCGTTGACGTTGACGGTGATGTAGACGTGTTTCTTGTCTGGAGTAATGGACACCTGGGTCGAAGCGATATCCATGTTGATATAGCCACGGTCCAGGTAGTAGGAGCGCAGACGCTCCAGGTCACCGGACAGTTTTTCACGGGCGTACTTGTCATCGTTCTTGAAGAACGACAGCCAGTTGGTAGTCTTCAATTCAAACAGGTCGATCAGGTCTTCGTCAGGGAAGACCGTGTTACCCACCACGTTGATGTGCTGGATAGCCGCAACGGTGCCTTCGTTGATGTTGACCTTCAGGCCGACGCGGTTACGCGGCTGCGGCACCACTTCGGTGTCGACGGTGGCGGAGTAGCGACCCTGGGCGACATATTGGCGCTGCAGTTCGTTACGCACACCTTCGAGGGTGGCACGCTGGAAGATCTCGCCTTCGGCCAGACCGGATTGTTTGAGTCCCTTCATCAGGTCTTCAGTAGAGATCGCCTTGTTACCTTCGATCTCGATACTGGCGACTGACGGGCGCTCGACTACCGTGATGACAAGGACGTTGCCATCGCGGCCCAGCTGGATATCTTGAAAGAACCCGGTTTTGAACAGCGCACGAGTGGATTCCACCAGGCGACGATCATCCGCCTGTTCACCGACGTTTAACGGCAAAGCACCAAAGACGCTACCCGCGGAGACCCGCTGGAGGCCATTGACGCGAATATCAGAGATAGTGAAGGACTCGGCGTGAACTTCGGCGATCATCAATACGGTGAGAACCGCAGTTAGCAGCAGACGTTTCATGAAGTCCTTTCTTATTCCAACTGGCAATAAACAAACTGCCGCAAAGTGCGGCAGATTCGCAATTCAGCGAAGTGTTACAGACGGCCCAAATCATTGACCAGAGCAAGCAACATCACCCCGACCACCAAACTGATACCGATCTGTATCCCCCAACCCTGCACCCGATCCGACAAGGGACGACCACGCGCCCACTCGATCAGATAAAACAACAAATGTCCCCCATCCAGTACAGGAATGGGCAACAAATTCAGAACCCCCAGGCTAATACTCAGATAAGCAAGGAAATTCAGGAAATCAGCGACACCCGACTGGGCAGAAGCGCCCGCCACTTTAGCAATGGTTATCGGTCCACTCAAGTTTTTTACCGAGAGCTCGCCGAACAACATTTTCTTTAGCGAATCGAGGGTCAGCACGCTCATGGTCCAGGTGCGTCGTGCACCCTCGCCAATTGCGGCCACGGGGCCATAACTGACCTCGCGAATCATCTCTGGTGGCCAATCAACCGCTTTCACCCCCGCGCCCAGATAACCGGTGGGCGCCTTGCTTTCGCCGCGAGCGGCCAAGGTCACAGGGACGTCGATTTGAGCACCATCACGCTCAACGCGCAGCATGATTTTGGTATCCGGATGCATACGGACCGTGTCGACCACCTGCTGCCAGTCATCAAGTGACTTGCCATCAAGTGCCAACAACCGATCACCGGTCTTCAGGCCCGCTGCCTGTGCCGGCCCTTTCGAGTCAAGCTCAGCCAGCACGGGCGGCAACGCCGGACGCCAAGGGCGAATACCCAGCGAACGAATCGGATCCGGTTCGTCAGCACCCTTGAGCCATTTATCCAGCATCAGCTCACGGGGTGAGTCCGCCGTGGAGCCCTGCTCACGCACCAGCAATTGAATAGAACCGCTCTCGCCAAGACGACGGATCAGCTGCAGATTCACTGCGGCCCAGCCAGAAGTTGGCTCGCCATCGATGGCAATAATTTCCTGACCAGCACCCAGACCGGCCTTGGCGGCGATACTGCCGGACTCGACCGCACCGATGACCGGCCGCACCTGCTCGCTGCCGAGCATGGCCAATACCCAGAAAAAAGCCATTGCCAATAAAAAGTTGGCGATCGGTCCGGCAGCCACGATGGCAATGCGCTGGCGGACCGATTTGCGATTGAAGGATTGATCGAGCTGATCGGCTGGCACATCACCTTCGCGCTCGTCGAGCATCTTCACGTAGCCGCCCAACGGAATGGCAGCCACCACGAACTCGGTGCCTTTCTTGTCGTGCCAGCGCAGCAGCGGCATGCCGAAGCCTACGGAGAAACGCAGCACTTTGACCCCACAGCGACGTGCGACCCAGAAATGGCCAAACTCGTGGAAGGTGACCAGCACGCCCAGTGCAACCAGGGTGCCGACAATCATATAGAGCGCGCTCATCTACTTTCTCCGCAATCCTGTCCAATGCCGCATGGGTCAACGTATTGCAGCACTTACCGCCCGTGACGACTCAACCATTGTTCGGCGAGTACCCGCGCTTTCGCGTCGGCGGTAAACACCGCCTCGAGATCATCCACCGCAACGACCGGCTCAAGGTTTAACACTTCCTCGATGATACTCGCGATTTCCGGGTAGCGAACCCGCTCGTCGAGAAACGCCGCGACAGCCACTTCATTCGCCGCATTGAGCATGGCCGGCGCGCTATTGCCGGCTTCGGCAGCCTGACGCGCAAGGCGCAGGCAAGGGAAACGCTCTTCATCGGGCGCCTGGAAGTCCAGTCGCGCGATGGCAAACAGATCCAGTGGCGCCACACCAGAATCGATGCGCTCTGGCCAGGCCAGGGCGTTGGCGATCGGCGTGCGCATGTCAGGATTGCCCAACTGGGCCAGTACCGAGCCATCGATATAGTCGACCAGCGAATGAATCACGCTCTGAGGATGAATCACCACTTCGACCTGGGATGGCTTGGCGTCGAACAGCCAGCAGGCCTCGATCAACTCGAGCCCTTTGTTCATCATGCTGGCCGAATCAACCGAAATCTTACGCCCCATGGACCAGTTCGGATGAGCGCACGCTTGCTCAGGGGAAACATGCACCAGTTCGGCCATCGGTGTCTGTCGGAACGGACCACCAGAAGCTGTCAGCAGAATCCGACGCACGCCCACCGCGCCAAGTCCGCGGGCGAAATCCTGTGGCATGCATTGAAAAATCGCGTTGTGCTCGCTATCGATCGGCAGCAGCACTGAACCGCTTTTGCGCACGGCCTGCATGAACAGCGCACCCGACATGACCAGCGCTTCTTTGTTGGCCAGCAGAATCTTCTTGCCCGCCTCGACTGCCGCCAGGGTCGGACGCAAGCCCGCCGCGCCGACGATGGCCGCCATGACCGCATCGACCTCAGGGTCGGAAGCCACCTGACACAGCCCCTCCTCCCCAACCAGCACGCGGGTCGAGAGGCCTGCGGCGCGCAAGTCGACCTGCAAGGCTCGGGCAGCGCCCACTTCCGGCACGACGGCAAACTGCGGCGTATGACGCACGCACAAAGCCAGCAGCTCACTCAGGCGAGTAAAACCGCTCAAGGCGAACACCTGATAACGCTCGGGATGGCGAGCGATCACGTCCAGGGTGCTCAGACCGATAGAACCGGTCGCCCCCAGAACGGTAATTTGTTGTGGGCGGCTCACGGTGCAGCCATCCACAACAACACGGCAAAGACCGGGATCGCGGCCGTGAGGCTGTCGATGCGATCCAGCACCCCGCCGTGGCCCGGCAGCAAGTTACTGCTGTCCTTGATCCCCGATTGACGCTTGAACATGCTCTCGGTGAGGTCGCCCACGACCGAGATGAAAACGATCACTGCCGCACCGATCAGGCCCATCAGCATTTGCACGAAACTCCAGTCGCGCACAAAACCAACGATCGCCGTGATCACCAGACTCAACAGCAAACCGCCGTACACGCCTTCCCAGCTCTTGCCAGGACTGACCTGCGGCGCCAGCTTGCGCTTGCCAAAGGCCCGGCCGGAAAAATACGCGCCGATATCGGCACCCCAGACCAGGACCATCACCGCCATGATCAACCAGTTACCCAAAGGTTGCTGCTTGATCTGGACCAGCCCCTGCCAGGCCGGCAGCAGGATCAGCAAACCGATCACCAGCTTGCAGGCGGCGCTGGACCAGTGCTCGCTGGAACGCGGGTAGGTCAGCACCAGATACGTCGCCACACCCCACCAGAGCACCGAAGCGCCCAATACCCAGGGCGCGAGCCCCGGCAGGATGTGCATGACAAACAACATCAAGGCGACCACAACCGCGTAGGCCACGCGAATCGGCTGGGCGTTGAAGCCTGCCAGGCGAGCCCATTCCCACGCGCCGAGGGTCACGACCAGCCCGATGAACAGCGCAAAGCCTGTGCCTTCGAGCAGGAAAAACCCGCACAAAGCGATCGGCAGCAGGATCAGCGCGGTGATGATTCGTTGTTTGAGCATTAAACCCGGGCTCCAGCCTCGACCTGCTCGCTCGTTTTACCGAAGCGACGCTGGCGAGAAGCGAAATCGGCCAGCGCGTTACGCATGGCGTCGTGTTTGAAGTCCGGCCAGAACAGGTCGGAGAAGTACAACTCGGCATAAGCCAGTTGCCAGAGCAGGAAGTTACTGATGCGGTGCTCGCCACCGGTGCGGATGCACAAGTCTGGCAACGGCAGATCGCCGGTGGCCAGACAGGTCTGCAACAGCTCCGGAGTGATGTCCTCCGGACGCAGGTGCCCGGCCTGAACCTCCCGCGCCAGACGCTGCGCGGCTTGCGCGATGTCCCACTGGCCGCCGTAGTTGGCGGCAATCTGCAGGACAAAGCGGTTGGCACCAGCAGTCATCGCCTCGGCTTCACGCATGGCCACTTGAAGCTCGGGATGAAAGCGCGAACGATCACCGATGATGCGCAGACTGATGTTGTTGTCATTGAGGCGCTTGGCCTCGCGACGCAACGCCTTGAAGAACAGATCCATCAAGGCACTGACTTCATCGGCCGGGCGCTGCCAGTTCTCACTGGAGAAGGCGAACAGGGTCAATACCTCGACCCCGGCCTCGGCACACACCTCAATCACTGCGCGAACTGCATCCACGCCCGCTTTATGCCCGGCGACACCCGGCATAAAGCGTTTTTTCGCCCAGCGATTATTACCATCCATGATGATCGCGACATGGCGCGGCACCGCGGACGGCGCAGTCTGCTTAGTCTTTTCCATGAAAACGCGACCCTTATACGGCCATCAGGTCTTTTTCTTTCTGTGCCAGATGCGCGTCGATTTCAGCCACATACTTCTTGGTCAAATCGTCGATCTCGCCAGTGGCGCGACGCTCTTCGTCTTCGCTGATTTCTTTTTCCTTGACCAGATCCTTCAGCGAGCTGTTGGCATCGCGACGGATGTTGCGCACGGCAACACGGGCATCTTCAGCGACGTCACGAGCCTGCTTGGTGAAGCCCTTGCGGGTTTCTTCGGTCAGGGCCGGCATGGAGATCAGCAACAACTCGCCCAGGTTGGTCGGGTTGAGGTTCAGACCCGCACTACCGATGGCCTTGTCGACGGCACCCAGCATGTTGCGCTCAAAGGCCACGACTTGCAGGGTACGGGCGTCTTTGACGGTGATGTTCGCCACCTGCTTGATCGGGGTGTCGGAACCGTAATACGGCACCATCACGCCTTCAAGAATGCTTGGGTGCGCCTGGCCGGTACGAATACGGCCGAAGTTGTGCAGCAGCGATTCCACGGATTTTTTCATGCGCTCTTGAGCGTCTTTCTTGATTTCATTGATCATTGTTGGCCTTCCTCGATCAGGGTCCCTTCAGCGCCGCCATGCACGATGTTCAGCAGGGCGCCGGGCTTGTTCATGTTAAAGACGCGCAACGGCATCTTGTGGTCGCGGCACAGGCAAATGGCCGTCAAATCCATCACGCCCAGCTTGCGATCCAGCACTTCATCGTAAGTCAGATGATCGAACTTCTCGGCATGCGGGTCTTTGAATGGGTCAGCGGTGTAGACGCCATCGACCTTGGTCGCCTTGAGCACGACATCGGCGTCGATTTCGATTGCTCGCAAGCAGGCTGCCGAATCCGTAGTGAAGAACGGATTCCCGGTACCGGCGGCGAAAATCACCACTTCCTTGGCGTTCAGGTGACGCATGGCTTTGCGACGATCATAGTGATCAGTCACGCCCACCATGGAAATGGCCGACATCACGATGGCCGAGATATTGGCACGTTCCAGCGCATCGCGCATGGCCAAGGCGTTCATCACAGTGGCCAGCATGCCCATGTGGTCGCCCGTTACCCGATCCATGCCGGCCGCGCTCAGCGCTGCACCGCGGAACAGGTTGCCACCGCCGATCACCAGACCGACCTGAACACCGATGCCGACCAGTTGGCCGACTTCAAGCGCCATGCGATCCAGAACTTTCGGATCGATCCCGAACTCTTCCGAGCCCATCAGGGCCTCGCCGCTAAGCTTGAGTAGAATGCGTTTATAGCGAGCCTGATAACCACTGCCCTGCTGAGCCATTGCGAATCTCTCCTGCGGCGTATTTTTAAAAATTCTTTGCGAGCTGTTTACAGCTGGCGTTCACTCTAGCTTGGCGCTGCTTCAGCGCCATCGGAACATGGCTTTGTAAGCCAGTTCCAAAGGGAAACCAATAAAAATTGGTGCCCCATCTGAAAAGAGGCTGCGCGCGTAAGCGGGCAGCCTCTTCAGGGCGACAGTTAAAAACCGTCTTATTGCTTGGCGGCAGCCAGCTGGGCAGCAACTTCTTCAGCGAAGTTGTCGACCGGCTTCTCGATGCCTTCGCCTACTTTGAAGTAGGTGAAAGAAACGATTTCAGCACCGGCTTTCTTGGCCAGTTCGCCGACCTTGATTTCAGGGTTCTTGACGAACGCCTGTTCAACCAGGCTCGCTTCAGCCAGGAACTTGCTGATACGGCCTTTGACCATGTTTTCAACGATGTTTTCTGGCTTGCCAGCGATCTTGTCAGCGTTGAGGGTCAGGAAAACGCCTTTTTCGCGCTCGACCGCTTCAGCGGAAACTTCCGATGGCAGCAGGAATTCAGGGTTGGTGGCCGCTACGTGCATGGCGATGTCTTTGGCCAGCTCAACGGTGCCGCCTTTGAGAACAACCGCAACACCGATCTTGTTGCCGTGCAGGTAACCACCAACAACATCACCTTCAACGCGAGCCAGGCGACGGATGTTGACGTTTTCGCCAACCTTGCCGACCAGAACCAGGCGATCGGCTTCTTGAGCTTCGATCAGCGGAGCGACATCAGTCAGCTTGTCAGCGAACGCTTTTTCAACGCTGGAAGCAACAAATGCCTTGAAGTCGTCTTGCAGGGCCAGGAAGTCAGTCTGCGAGTTAACTTCCAACAGAACGGCGGTTTTACCGTCTTCTTTAAGAGCGATAGCGCCTTCAGCAGCTACGTTGCCTGCTTTCTTGGCAGCCTTGATGGCGCCGGAAGCACGCATGTCATCAATGGCTTTTTCGATGTCGCCGCCGGCCTTGGTCAAGGCCTTTTTGCAATCCATCATGCCTTCGCCGGTACGCTCACGCAGTTCTTTAACCAACGCTGCAGTAATCTCTGCCATTTCAAAATCCTCTTGGATAGGTTTTCAACCATTCCACCCGATCAAACGGGCGATCAATTCTTCCCGACCCCATTTGTTAGCGGCTGCACGTTACAAAGGCTGTAGCTGCGCTGCCCACAAACGGTTTTCGAGGTGGCAAAAAGGGGGCCAAGCCCCCTTTTTGCTTACTGAGTCAACGCCAGGGCGTCAATTACTCAGCTGCAGCCGCCGGAGCTTCTTCAACGAACTGCTCGGTGCCGCCAGCAACGTGGTTGCGACCGCGGATGACTGCGTCAGCCATCGAACCCATGTACAACTGGATAGCGCGGATTGCGTCATCGTTGCCTGGGATGATGTAGTCAACGCCTTCCGGGCTGCTGTTGGTATCGACTACGCCGATAACCGGGATGCCCAGCTTGTTGGCTTCGGTGATCGCGATGCGCTCGTGATCAACGTCGATAACGAACAGAGCGTCTGGCAGACCGCCCATGTCCTTGATACCACCCAGGGAACGATCGAGCTTCTCAAGATCGCGAGTGCGCATCAGCGCTTCTTTCTTGGTCAGCTTGGCGAAAGTACCGTCTTCGGCTTGCACTTCAAGGTCACGCAGACGCTTGATGGAAGCACGGATGGTTTTGAAGTTGGTCAGCATGCCGCCCAACCAGCGGTGATCGACGTACGGCGAACCGCAACGTGCTGCTTCTTCAGCAACGATCTTGCCAGCGGAACGCTTGGTGCCGACGAACAGGATCTTGTTTTTGCCCTGGGCCAGACGCTCTACGAAAGTCAGAGCTTCGTTGAACATTGGCAGGGTTTTTTCAAGGTTGATAATGTGAATCTTGTTACGCGCGCCGAAAATGTACTTACCCATTTTCGGGTTCCAGTAACGGGTCTGGTGACCGAAGTGCACACCGGCCTTCAGCATATCGCGCATGTTGACTTGGGACATGATAGTTCCTTAATAAGTCGGGTTTGGCCTCCACGTATCCCAATGACCAACCAGCAGCATCAGCTGAAGGCACCCAGGTCATCGTGTCGACACGTGTGTGGATTTAAGCCTTTCGGGGTATCCCCGGAAAGCGGCGCATTTTATATCACAGGGATGCAAAAAACGGAACCCGGATTCTCAATTCCTGATGCGTGACTTCAACCGCGCACTTGGAATCGCCCAAGAATGCGCCAATCTATAGAGAGAAGCGATGCACAGAGGCTCAGATTTGCGCTGATCGTCTGTTAGAATTGCGTTTTTCAGGGCCGCGAAGATCGAACGCGCAATGCCCATTTCGTTTTAGCAAGCGCCATTGAGCGCAGAGAGAGCCTGTATGACCGTCACCCTCAAAACCCCCGAGGACATCGCAAAGATGCGTGTCGCCGGCAAACTGGCCGCCGATGTGCTGGAAATGATTGCCGAACATGTCAAGCCGGGGATCACCACCGAAGAGCTGGACCGCATCTGCCACGACTACATCGTCAACGAGCAGAAAGCCATCCCTGCCCCGCTCAACTACAAAGGCTACCCGAAGTCGATCTGCACCTCGATCAACCACGTGGTCTGCCACGGCATCCCGAACGAGAAGCCGCTGAAGGATGGCGACACCCTGAACATCGACGTCACCGTCATCAAGGACGGTTTCCACGGCGACACCAGCCGCATGTTCCACGTCGGCAGCGTGCCGGTCTGGGCCGAGCGCCTGTCGCAAGTGACTCAGGAATGCATGTACAAGGCCATCGAGATCGTCAAACCCGGCTGCCGCCTGGGCGACATCGGTGAAATCATCCAGAAACACGCTGAAAAGAACGGTTTCTCGGTGGTTCGCGAGTTCTGCGGCCATGGCATCGGCAAGGTGTTTCACGAAGAGCCGCAAATCCTGCATTACGGCCGCGCCGGCACCGGCATGGAGCTGAAAGCGGGCATGACCTTCACCATCGAGCCGATGATCAACCAGGGCAAGGCTGACACCAAGGTATTGGGCGACGGCTGGACCGCGATCACCAAGGACCGCAAGTTGTCGGCCCAGTGGGAGCACACCCTGCTGGTGACCGAGACTGGTTACGAGATCTTCACCTTGCGCGCCGATGACACCATCCCGCGCGTTTCGGCCTGATCCGAACCCAGGCAGCTCCCAGCCTTATAGATAGATAGGAAAGCCAATCGATGCCGCAGGTGGATCCCGAACTCTTCGACCGCGGTCAGTTCCAGGCTGAACTGGCCCTGAAGGCAAGCCCGATCGCGGCCTTCAAGAAGGCGATCCGCCAGGCCCGCGAGGTGCTCGACGGGCGCTTTCGCAGCGGCCGGGACATTCGCCGGCTGATCGAGGATCGCGCCTGGTTCGTCGATAACATCCTGCAAAAAGCCTGGGAGCAGTTCAACTGGAGCGAAGACGCCGACATCGCGCTGGTCGCGGTCGGTGGCTACGGTCGCGGTGAGTTGCACCCTTATTCCGACATCGACCTGCTGATCCTGCTGGACAGCGCCGATCACGAAGTTTTCCGCGATTCCATCGAGCGTTTTCTGACGCTGTTGTGGGACATCGGCCTGGAAGTCGGCCAGAGCGTTCGCTCGGTGGACGAATGCGCCATTGAAGCCCGCGCCGACCTGACGGTGGTCACCAACCTGATGGAAAGCCGCACCATCTGTGGTCCCGAGCGTTTGCGCCAGCGCATGCTTGACGTCACCAGCACCGCGCACATGTGGCCGAGCAAGGAGTTCTTCCTGGCCAAGCGTGCCGAGCAAAAGGCCCGTCACCACAAATACAACGACACCGAATACAACCTGGAACCCAACGTCAAAGGTTCGCCCGGCGGCCTGCGGGACATTCAGACGATTCTGTGGGTGGCCCGTCGCGAATACGGCACCCTGAACCTGCGAGCACTGGCAGGCGAAGGCTTTCTGGTCGAAAGCGAAAACGCCCTGCTCGCCTCGTCCCAGGAGTTTTTGTGGAAGGTCCGGTACGCGCTGCACATGCTCGCCGGTCGTTCCGAAGACCGCTTGCTGTTCGACCACCAGCGCTCGATTGCCGGGCTGCTGGGTTTCGAGGGCGATGACGCCAAGCAAGCCATCGAAAACTTCATGCAGCAGTATTACCGGGTGGTCATGAGCATTGCCCAGCTTAGCGACCTGATCATTCAGCACTTCGAAGAAGTCATCCTCGCCCCGGAAGACGAAGCGCCGCCGCAGCCGATCAACTCGCGGTTCCAGCTACACGATGGCTATATCGAAGCGCGCAACGACAACGTGTTCCGTCGCACGCCGTTCGCCATGCTCGAGATCTTCGTGCTGATGGCCCAGCAACCGGAAATCAAAGGCGTGCGCGCCGACACCATTCGTCTGCTGCGCGAGCACCGTCACCTGATCGACGACGATTTCCGCAACGACATTCGCAACACCAGCCTGTTCATCGAGCTGTTCAAGTGCAAGATCGGTATCCACCGCAACCTGCGCCGGATGAACCGCTACGGCATCCTCGGGCGTTACCTGCCGGAGTTCGGCTTCATTGTCGGGCAGATGCAACACGACCTCTTTCATATCTATACGGTCGACGCCCACACCCTGAATCTGATCAAGCACCTGCGCAAGTTGCAGTACACCCAGGTATCGGAAAAATTCCCGCTGGCCAGCAAGCTCATGGCCAAGCTGCCCAAACCCGAGCTGATTTACCTGGCAGGCCT
Organism: Pseudomonas sp. FSL W5-0299; assembly: GCF_005930655.1. Classification (NCBI taxonomy): domain Bacteria; kingdom Pseudomonadati; phylum Pseudomonadota; class Gammaproteobacteria; order Pseudomonadales; family Pseudomonadaceae; genus Pseudomonas; species Pseudomonas sp. FSL W5-0299. The sequence continues at coordinate 184,267 of NZ_RXHX01000007.1, read as the reverse complement.
GTACCACGACATCGGCAAAGGCCGGCATGGCGACCACTCGGAAATCGGCGCGGTGGATGCCGAAGCGTTTTGCCAGCGCCACCAATTGCCGGTATGGGACACTCGCCTGATCGTCTGGCTGGTGCAGAATCACCTGGTGATGTCGACCACCGCCCAGCGCAAGGACTTGTCCGACCCGCAGGTAATCCACGATTTCGCCCAGGCCGTCGGCGACGAAACCCGTCTCGACTACCTGTACGTATTGACCGTGGCCGACATCAACGCCACCAACCCGACCCTGTGGAACTCATGGCGCGCCAGCCTCTTGCGCCAGCTCTACACCGAGACCAAGCGCGCCTTGCGACGCGGCCTGGAAAACCCGGTGGACCGCGAAATGCAGATCCGCCAGACCCAGAGCGCCGCCCTGGACATCCTGGTGCGCGGCGGTACCGACCCGGACGATGTCGAACAGCTGTGGTCGCAACTGGGCGATGACTACTTCCTGCGTCACACCGCCGGCGACGTCGCCTGGCACAGTGACGCGATCCTCCAGCAACCGGCCGATGGCGGGCCGCTGGTGCTGATCAAGGAAACCACCCAGCGTGAATTCGAGGGGGGTACGCAGATCTTCATCTACGCACCTGACCAGCATGACTTCTTCGCCGTGACTGTGGCCGCGATGGACCAGCTCAACCTGAACATTCACGACGCCCGGGTCATCACCTCCAGCAGCCAGTTCACCCTCGACACCTATATCGTGCTCGACACTGACGGCGACTCGATCGGTGATAACCCGGCGCGGGTCAAACAGATCCGCGAGGGTCTGACCGAAGCCCTGCGCAACCCGGACGACTACCCGACCATCATCCAGCGCCGCGTGCCGCGTCAGCTCAAGCATTTCGCGTTTGCGCCACAGGTGACGATCCACAACGACGCTCAGCGTCCGGTGACGGTGCTGGAACTCAGTGCTCCGGACCGTCCGGGTCTGCTGGCGCGGATCGGCACGATCTTCCTCGAGTTCGACCTGTCGCTGCAGAACGCCAAGATTGCGACCTTGGGCGAACGCGTGGAAGACGTGTTCTTTATCACCGACGCGAACAACCAGCCATTGTCCGACCCGCTGCTGTGTACCCGCTTGCAAGATGCGATCGTTGAACAGCTGACCGTCAGTAACGAACCCGATATCAAATTGTCACGCATCAGTATCTGAACTCACAATTTTCCCCTGTGCGAGCGAGCCTGCTCGCGATAGCGGAGGGTCAGTCAACATCATCGTTTCTGACACACCGCCTTCGCGAGCAGGCTCGCTCCCACAATGAACGAGGCCCCCTCATGAACAACGCTCTGAACCAGTTGCAGCCCTATCCGTTCGAGAAGCTCCGCGCCCTGCTCGGCAGCGTCACGCCAAACCCGGAAAAGCGCGCCATCGCGCTGTCCATCGGCGAGCCGAAGCACCGTTCGCCAAGCTTTGTCGCTGAAGCCCTGGCAAGCAATCTGGATCAGATGGCCGTGTACCCGACCACCCTCGGCATTCCCGCCCTGCGTGAAGCCATCGCCGCCTGGTGCGAACGCCGCTTCAGCGTTCCGACCGGCTGGCTCGACCCGGCGCGCAACGTGTTGCCAGTCAATGGCACCCGAGAAGCACTGTTTGCGTTCACCCAGACCGTGGTCAACCGTGGCGAAGACGCGCTGGTGGTCAGCCCGAATCCGTTCTACCAGATCTACGAAGGCGCGGCGTTCCTCGCCGGGGCCAAGCCGCACTATCTGCCGTGCCTGGACGAAAACGGCTTCAACCCGGATTTCGACGCTGTCTCGCCGGACATCTGGAAACGCTGCCAGATCCTGTTCCTGTGCTCGCCAGGCAACCCGACCGGCGCGCTGATTCCGCTCGACACCCTGAAAAAACTGATCGCCCTGGCTGACGAATACGACTTCGTGATCGCCGCTGACGAATGCTACAGCGAGCTGTATTTCGACGAACAGACACCGCCGCCGGGCCTGCTCAGCGCTTGCGTGGAACTGGGCCGCAAGGACTTCAAACGCTGCGTGGTGTTCCACAGCCTGTCCAAGCGCTCCAACCTGCCGGGCCTGCGTTCAGGTTTTGTCGCCGGTGACGCCGACATCCTCAAGGGCTTCCTGCTCTATCGCACCTACCACGGCTGCGCCATGCCCGTTCAAACCCAACTGGCCAGCGTCGCCGCGTGGAATGACGAAGTACATGTGCGCGCCAACCGTGCGCTGTACCGCGAGAAGTACGATGCGGTGCTGGCAATCCTCAGCCCGGTGATGGATGTGCAGCGTCCGGACGGTGGTTTTTACCTGTGGCCGAATGTTGAAGGCGATGACGAGGCGTTCTGCCGTGATCTGTTTGTGGAAGAACACGTGACCGTGGTGCCGGGTTCTTATCTGTCTCGCGCAGTTGATGGCTTCAACCCGGGCGCAGGCCGTGTACGCTTGGCGCTGGTTGCGCCACTGGCAGAATGCATAGAAGCCGCAGAACGCATCCGCGCCTTTATTACGCGCCATAAATAACACTGACACCCCGCGCCATACCTCATGGCGCGGGGCTTGTTTATAAAGCCGAACTCACCCCGTTACAGACATTCAAATTACTTGAATGCACTTCTTACCAGTAGCACTTCTGCATACTCGAAATAAAAGAAACCACCCAGTATATATAGCCACTCCTAAATATATAACCACGCAAAAAACCTTTAGCATTCACAACGCACAACACAACACAACACCTTCAAACCAAAACATACTGAAACACCACAATATTCGCTACTTGTCTTTATATCGATTACTACTTATCGAACGCAGAACACACGTAACTGCCATGCGAGCAGTTTTTTGCGCCTTAAAAACATCAAAATATTTAAACACCCACAAGTAGCAATAATATATGAATATCCCAAAACCCTGCTGCCGCACTTACGGCCTCATCGATGCCGGCTCAACTACTAACACCTCCGAAGCACTCGATCACGAGGCTATTGGCAACTCCCTTTCCCGCACTACACGAAGCGTCGCGGCGCCTGCCAAATTCTGGACCAACGGCCAAACGCTGCGTATTGCTATCACACGCTATGACGAAGCCATGTTCCAGACCGTCGTCGCCGCCATCAACCAATGGGCGCCCCACGTAAACCTGAAATTCGAATTCATCGAGCTGGACGATAACGACGAGTTGTATGACGGGGACATACGAATATTACTGTCTCACTTCAAAGATGGCGCAGGCAGCTCTGTCATTGGGACAGACGCACGAAACATTCTCCCGCACCTGCCCACAATGGTGCTGGGCACCGACTACCAGTCTTCTTTTTTCACGGTAGCTGCCATGCATGAGTTCGGCCATGCACTAGGGGTTGAACATGAACATCAGCATCCCGACGCGCCACTGGACTGGAATTTATCCGCTCTCTATCGCGAATTCAAAGAACACGGCTGGACCGAAGAAGAGATTTACCGGAATGTCCTGAAAAATTTGATTACAGCCACACCCGGCAAACACCCTACGACCCGAAATCAATCATGCACTACGCCTTTCCTGCGAGTGTCATGTGGGACAAGATCGAAGTCCCTCAAAACAACCAACTGTCCGAGCAAGATATCAAGTTCATCAGCTCGGTTTACCCACGCTGAAAACCGTCAGGTCGACCCTTCGCTCACGCCTTCACTTGACCCAGGTTGGCCTCACTCAAATCCAGCTCACCCAACACTTCTCGCAACACGTCATCACCAATCTGGTGATGACGACTGAGTTTGTACAACTCCAGGCGCTGCGCTCGCAGCGCCTTCAACCGCAGACGCCGCTCCAGCAAGTCCATCTGAAATGCCAATGCCTGGGCCTCGGCCGAGTCATTGAAGACCTCCAGTTGATGCCGATATTCGGACATGATCCGCGCTTTGAGTTCGACGGCCAACGCGGCCTCGGCCGCATCCGCAGGCTTGGCTTCCTCGACTTCCAGCGCATGAATCGCCGCTTCAGCGGTTTTGCGCCAGGCATCACGCACTTCATTGCGGCGCTTGTCGTCAGGGCTTTTTTCGATGCCGCGCAGCAACAGCGGCAAAGCGATGCAGGCGGCGATCAGGGACAGCAGAATCACCCCGGCGGCGATGAAGATCAGCAGATCCCGCTCGGGGAATGCGTCGCCGCCCATCAGCAGCGGCACCGAAAGCACGCCTGCCAGTGTCACCGCCCCGCGTACGCCACCGACCGTCAGCAGCCAGCAGGAGCGCGCGGTCGGCACTTGAGTCACTTCGCCTTTACCGCGCAGGCGTCGCAGCAAAACAGACAAGCGCCAGATGCTCTGTACCCAGACAAACCGCAACAACAGCAGCACCAGAAAAATCGCCACTACGTCCAGACAGCGATACAGCAACGTCGGCCATAGCGATGTTTCGTGGCTGACCACCGCCTTGATGATGTCCGGCAGTTGCAATCCCAGCAGCAGGAAGATCAAGCCGTTGAAAGCAAACTCAAGCAACGACCAGACGCTGCGGTTGAGCAATCGAGTGCTGGTCTGGCGCGGGAGCAGGTCGAGCCAGCTCTGCATCATCCCCGCAGCCACGGCGGACAAGATGCCGGAAGCGCCAAGACGCTCAGCCAGCACATAAGCCGCGAACGGCAGCAGCAACATGAACACCACATGCGTCGCCGGATCATCCCAGCCGCGAGCGATCATCCAGGAACGCAGGCGTCCCACCAGCCAGCTCAAGGCCACACCGACGGCCAGGCCGCCGAGCGCCACCAGCACAAAGGTCACACTGGCATTCGCCAGCGAAAACACCCCGGTCACCGCTGCGGCCAACGCAAACTTGAACGTCACCAGGCCCGTGGCATCGTTCATCAACGCCTCGCCTTGCAGCATGTGCATCAGCGGCGTCGGCAAGCGGTTCTGGGAAATCGCCGAGACCGCCACGGCATCCGTCGGCGACAGCACGGCCGCCAGCGCAAAGGCCACCGGCAGTGGAATACTCGGTAACAACCAATGTATGAAATAGCCAGCGCCGACCACCGTAAACAACACCAGCCCCACCGCCAGGGTAAGGATCGGCCCGCGCAGGCGCCACAGTTCACGTTTGGGCATACGCCAGCCGTCGGAGAACAGCAGCGGCGGCAGGAACAGAAAGAGGAACAATTCCGGATCCAGCGCCACATGCAGACCCAAGGTCGGCCAGGCGAGCAACGCACCCGCGGCAATTTGCACCAAGGGCAACGGCAGCGGGATCACCCGTCCGATCAGGCGTGAAAGGCCCACCAGCATCAGCAGGATCAGGACGGTGTAGGCGGTTTGCATAAAGCGCGGTTCCCAGGTAATCGACAGCATTGAAGTGCCATATTAGCCGCTTAGACTGCGGGCTGACCGTTGCACCAATGTCGCATCACCCTGAAACAGCGCAAACCCAGCGGGCTTACGATGACTAAACGACCGCGGCCGCCGCGAAACCGTCCGGTCATGGCATAATCCTTCACCTTTTATTTCCAGCACCTGCAAAGGGGGCAATTCCTTGACCGTTTCAAGCAAAACGTTGCACCTTTTCGGCATCAAAGCCTGCGACACCATGAAAAAGGCGCGCACCTGGCTCGATGAACACGCTGTCAGCTATGACTTCCATGATTACAAGACGGCCGGAATCGACCGTGAACACCTGACCCAATGGTGCGACGAGCACGGCTGGCAAGTGGTGTTGAACCGTGCAGGCACGACCTTTCGCAAGCTCGACGACGAACGCAAAGCCGATCTCGACCAAGCGAAAGCGATCGAACTGATGCTCGCACAACCCTCGATGATCAAGCGCCCGGTGCTCGATCTCGGTGACCGAACCCTGATTGGCTTCAAGCCAGATATCTACGCGGCGGCGCTCAAGTAAGCCTGCCCGTTCAATTTTGTTAGAGGTATTTACATGTCCACTACCCTGTTCAGCCTGGCCTTTGGTGTCGGCACTCAAAACCGTCAAGGCGCATGGCTGGAAGTGTTTTACGCGCAGCCACTGCTTAACCCGTCGGCCGAACTGGTCGCGGCCATCGCGCCGGTTCTGGGCTACACCGAAGGCAATCAGGCCATCGCCTTCACTACCGCTCAGGCCTCGCAACTGGCTGAAGCGTTGAAAGGCGTCGATGCGGCACAAGCCGCCCTGTTGACCCGTCTGGCCGAGAGCCACAAGCCGCTGGTCGCGACCATCCTGGCCGAAGACGCTCAATTGACCTCCACGCCTGAGGCCTACCTCAAGCTGCACCTGCTGTCCCATCGTCTGGTCAAGCCGCACGGCCTGAACCTGGCGGGCGTGTTCCCGCTGCTGCCGAACGTAGCCTGGACCAGCCAGGGTGCCATCGACCTGGCCGAGTTGGCCGAGCATCAACTGGAAGCCCGTCTGCGCGGCGAGCTGCTGGAAGTGTTCTCGGTAGACAAGTTCCCGAAAATGACCGACTACGTGGTTCCGGCCGGCGTGCGTATCGCTGACGCGGCACGAATTCGTCTGGGCGCCTACGTCGGCGAAGGCACCACCGTGATGCACGAAGGTTTCGTCAACTTCAACGCCGGCACCGAAGGCCCGGGCATGATCGAAGGCCGCGTTTCCGCTGGCGTCTTCGTCGGCAAGGGTTCTGACCTGGGTGGCGGTTGCTCGACCATGGGCACCCTGTCGGGCGGCGGCAACATCGTGATCAAGGTGGGCGAAGGCTGCCTGATCGGCGCGAACGCCGGTATCGGCATTCCGTTGGGCGATCGCAACACCGTCGAGTCGGGCCTGTACGTGACCGCCGGTACCAAAGTCGCACTGCTGGACGAAAAAAACCAGCTGGTGAAAGTCGTGAAGGCCCGTGAACTCGCTGGCCAGCCTGACTTGCTGTTCCGTCGCAATTCGGAAACCGGTGCCGTGGAATGCAAAACCCACAAATCGGCGATCGAACTGAACGAAGCGCTGCACGCTCACAACTAAGCGGCGTCACACGGATTACCCTGTAGGATCGAAGCTTGCTCGCGGAGGGGCCCTTGAGGCCGCCAAAAGCTTCGCGAGCAAGCTTCGCGCCTACAGGTTCGGCGTAGACCAGACCATCAGGTCAGGTGTTCACCCGCCCATGTTGACCAGGGCCCGACAGCATGATGATTCTCTCTCCCTGGCGCGCCGACTTTCCGGCTATCGCCGGGCTCCAACGGCAAGACCAGACCTATCTGGATAACGCCGCCACCACGCAAAAACCTCAAGCCTTGCTGGATGCGCTGACGCATTACTACGCCAACGGCGCGGCCAACGTACATCGGGCGCAACACTTGCCCGGCGCCCATGCCACCCAGGCATTCGAGGCCAGCCGCAGCAAAGTCGCGCAATGGCTGAATGCCGGCGATTGCGGGCAGATCATCTTTACCCACGGCGCGACCTCCGCGCTGAACCTCCTGGCCTATGGCCTTGAGCATCTATTCAATCCGGGCGATGAGATTGTCATCAGCGCCCTGGAGCATCACGCCAACCTGCTGCCGTGGCAGCAACTGGCGCACCGGCGCGACTTGAAACTGGTGGTCCTGCCATTGAACGCCGACGGGGTGATCGACCTCGACGCCGCCACGCAGTTGATCGGCCCACGAACCCGTTTGCTGGCGGTCAGTCAGCTGTCGAATGTGCTCGGTGTCTGGCAGCCGTTACCCGCCTTGCTGGCGATGGCCAAGGCGCACGACGCGTTGACCGTGGTCGATGGCGCGCAAGGCGTGGTTCATGGTCGGCATGACGTGCAGGCGCTGGGTTGCGACTTCTATGTATTTTCCAGCCACAAACTCTATGGCCCCGACGGTCTGGGCGTGCTGTTCGGTCGCCATGAGGCGCTGAAACAACTGCGCCATTGGCAGTTCGGCGGTGAAATGGTGCTGGATGCGGATTACCACAGCGCACGCTTTCGCCCCGCGCCTCTGGGTTTCGAGGCCGGTACTCCGCCGATTGCCGGTGTGATCGGCCTGGGGGCGACGCTGGATTATCTCGCGGGGCTTGATCAGGACGCGGTCTCGGCCCATGAGGCGGCGCTGCATGACTATTTATTGAAAGGGCTTGAAGCGCGCAATGGCATTCGACTGCTGGGCAAACCGCAATTGGCGTTGGCCAGTTTTGTCGTCGAGGGTGTGCATAACTCTGACCTGGCGCATTTGCTGACCGAACAGGGCATCGCCGTGCGCGCCGGTCATCACTGTGCGATGCCGTTGCTCAAAAGCTTCGAACTGGCCGGGGCGATCCGAGTGTCGTTGGCGCTGTACAACGACTCCGAAGACCTCGAACGGTTCTTTGAAGCGCTGGATCAGGCGCTGGAGTTGTTGCGATGAGCTTACCGGCTGATGCCGTCATGGCACTCGACACCTTTCAGGCTGCCGCCGGTTGGGAGCAGCGGGCGCGGCTGCTGATGCAATGGGGCGACCGTCTGCCTGCGTTGAGTGATGTGGATAAAGTCGACGCCAACCGCGTGCATGGCTGTGAAAGTCAGGTGTGGCTGGTGGGTTCGTTGAATGACGGTCACTGGCAGTTTGCAGCGAGCAGCGATGCGCGGTTGATTCGCGGGTTGGTGGCGTTGCTGCTGGCGCGGGTCAACGGCTTGTCGGCGGATGAGTTGCGCCAGGTGGATTTGCCGGAGTGGTTCAATCAGCTTGGGCTTTCGCGGCAACTGTCGCCTTCGCGCAGTAATGGCCTCAATGCAGTGCTTCAGCGGATGAATGAGTTGGCTGGTTAATCGCCATCGCGAGCAGGCTCGCTCCCACATTGGAACGCGTTCACCTGTGGGAGCGAGCCTGCTCGCGATGAGGCCGACAGCTGCAACCTTAAACCTCAGGCTTGACCCGATCCGCCGGCCGCCGTACACCCGCCACAATTTTATCCACAGCCTTGGTCGCCGCGACCATGCCGAACGTCGCCGTCACCATCATCACTGCGCCAAACCCGCCGGCGCAGTCGAGCTTCACGCCATCGCCGACAAAACTTTTCTGCAAACAGATGCTGCCATCCGGTTTCGGGTAGCGCAGTTGCTCGGTCGAAAACACGCACGGCACGCTGTAATGACGCGTCACGGTACGCGAGAAGCCGTAGTCACGGCGCAGGGTCGAGCGCACTTTCGATGCCAACGGGTCATTGAAGGTGCGGTTCAAGTCGCAGACCTGGATCAGTGTCGGGTCGATCTGCCCGCCTGCCCCGCCGGTAGTAATGATCTGGATCTTGCGGCGCTTGCACCAGGCGATCAGCGCTGCCTTGGCATTCACGCTGTCGATGCAATCGATCACGCAGTCGATGTTTGGCGTGATGTACTCGGCCATGGTCTCGCGCGTCACAAAATCCGCCACCGCGTGCACCGTGCAGTCCGGGTTGATCCCGCGTAACCGCTCTGCCATCACTTCGACTTTGGGTTTGCCGACAGTGCTGTCCAGCGCGTGCAGTTGGCGGTTGGCGTTGCTGACGCAAACGTCGTCCAGGTCAAACAGCGAAATCTCGCCGACGCCACAACGGGCAATGGCTTCCGCTGCCCAGGAACCGACGCCACCGACACCGACGATGGCCACATGGGCTGCGCGCAGACGCTCCAAGCCGTCGATGCCATACAAACGGGCGATGCCTGCAAACCGCGGATCTTCTGTACTCATGACCATAACCCCAAAAACCGGCGCGCATTATAGGGCCAGACAGCGACAAGATCTAAGTTCCCGCGACAAGTGTAAGAACTTATGCGAAACGGGATTGCCAAACGTAGGGCATTTCCCTGTCAGCTATACGCTCAGGGAATGCCCGGTGTAGGATGCGCGCCCCTTGGCACACGCCGACCGGTCCTTCGTTCCACAGCCTTTGGAACCTGAAATAGCTATGTCATCGCGTAAATTTGGACTCAACCTGGTCGTGGTGCTCGCCATCGCCGCCTTGTTTACCGGCTTCTGGGCGCTGATCAATCGCCCGGTCACCGCCCCCAACTGGCCCGAACAGATCTCCGGCTTCTCGTACTCGCCGTTCCAGCAAGGCCAGTATCCGCAGAAGGAGCAATACCCGACCGACGATGAAATGCGTCGCGACCTGGAGATCATGAGCAAGCTGACGGACAACATCCGTACTTACTCAGTCGACGGCTCCCTGGGAGACATTCCCAAACTGGCGGAAGAATTCGGCTTGCGGGTCACCCTCGGTATCTGGATCAGCCCGGACGAGGAACGCAACGAGCGTGAGATCCTGCGCGCCATCGAACTCGCCAACACCTCCCGCAGCGTGGTTCGCGTGGTTGTAGGCAACGAGGCGATCTTCCGTAAGGAAATTACCGCCGCGGAACTCAGCATCATTCTGGATCGCGTCCGCGCGGCAGTGAAAGTGCCGGTGACCACGTCCGAGCAATGGCACGTATGGGAAGAAAACCCGAGCCTGGCCAAGCACGTCGACCTGATCGCTGCCCACGTCTTGCCGTATTGGGAACATGTGCCGATGGAGCAATCCGGGCAGTTCGTACTCGACCGTGCCCGTGATCTGAAAAAGATGTTCCCGAAAAAACCGCTGTTGCTGTCGGAAGTCGGCTGGCCGAGCAACGGCCGTATGCGCGGAGGCGCCGATGCGTCGCCGGCAGACCAGGCGATTTACCTGCGCACGCTGGTCAACAAGCTCAACCGCCAGGGTTTCAACTACTTCGTGATCGAAGCGTTTGACCAACCCTGGAAGGCCAGCGACGAAGGTTCGGTGGGCGCTTACTGGGGTGTTTTCAACGCCGCGCGCCAGCAGAAATTCAACTTCGAAGGCCCGGTTGTCGCGATTCCGCAATGGCGCGTGCTGGCGGTCGGCTCGGTGGTCCTGGCGCTGCTGTCCCTGACCCTGCTGATGATCGACGGCTCGGCGCTGCGTCAACGCGGCCGTACCTTCCTGACCTTTATCGCCTTCCTCTGCGGATCGGTGCTGGTGTGGATCGGTTACGACTACAGCCTGCAATACAGCACCTGGTTCAGCCTGACGATAGGATTTCTCCTTGCCTTGGGCGCACTCGGGGTCTTTATCGTATTGCTGACCGAAGCGCATGAACTGGCCGAAGCGGTCTGGACCCACAAGCGTCGGCGCGAATTCCTGCCGGTGGTGGGCGAATCGGACTACCGACCGAAAGTGTCGATTCATGTCCCTTGCTACAACGAGCCGCCGGAGATGGTCAAACAGACCCTCAACGCCCTGGCCAACCTCGACTATCCGGACTTTGAAGTCCTGATCATCGACAACAACACCAAGGACCCGGCGGTCTGGGAACCGGTGCGCGATTACTGCGCAACCCTGGGCCCGCGTTTCAAGTTCTTCCACGTCGCGCCACTGGCCGGCTTCAAGGGTGGCGCGCTGAATTACCTGATTCCGCACACCGCCAAGGATGCCGAAGTGATCGCGGTGATCGACTCGGACTACTGTGTTGACCCGAACTGGCTCAAGCACATGGTGCCGCACTTCGCCGACCCGAAAATCGCCGTGGTGCAGTCGCCGCAGGATTACCGCGATCAGAACGAAAGCACGTTCAAGAAGCTCTGCTACGCGGAATACAAAGGCTTCTTCCACATCGGCATGGTCACCCGCAACGACCGTGACGCGATCATCCAGCACGGCACCATGACCATGACCCGACGTTCGGTGCTCGAGGAACTGGGCTGGGCCGACTGGTGCATCTGTGAAGACGACGAGTTGGGTCTGCGGGTGTTCGAAAAAGGCCTGTCGGCGGCGTATTACCACACCAGCTACGGCAAAGGCCTGATGCCCGATACCTTTATCGACTTCAAGAAACAGCGTTTCCGCTGGGCTTACGGTGCGATTCAGATCATCAAGCGTCATACCACCAGCCTGCTGCGCGGCAAAGGCAGCGAGCTGACCCGTGGCCAGCGTTACCACTTCCTTGCGGGCTGGTTGCCGTGGGTGGCGGACGGCATGAACATCTTCTTCACCGTGGGCGCCCTGTTGTGGTCGGCGGCGATGATTATCGTGCCGCAGCGGGTCGATCCGCCGTTGCTGATTTTCGCCATCCCGCCGTTGGCGCTGTTCGTATTCAAGGTGGGCAAGATCATCTTCCTCTACCGTCGTGCGGTGGGGGTCAACCTCAAGGATGCGTTCTGCGCGGCACTGGCCGGGCTGGCGTTGTCGCACACCATCGCCAAAGCAGTGCTGTACGGTTTCTTCACCAGCAGCATTCCGTTTTTCCGCACACCAAAGAACGCCGATAACCACGGCTTCTGGGTGGCGATTTCGGAGGCGCGCGAAGAGGTGTTCATCATGCTGCTGTTGTGGGGCGCGGCGCTGGGGATTTACCTGGTAAACGGCATGCCGAGCAACGACATGCGCTTCTGGGTGACCATGTTGCTGGTGCAGTCGCTGCCGTACCTGGCGGCGCTGATCATGGCGTTCCTGTCTTCGCTGCCGAAACCGGTGGCCGAAGCCGCGACCGCACCGGCTGTCTAAATCAGTACAGATGCACTAAACGGCGGCCAATGGCCGCCGTTTTGCTTTAAGATAACCGCCATTTTGCGCGCCTTGCCTCAATTCCTGTAGGAGCGAGGCTTGCCCGCGAATGAAGCGACTCGGTGTAACAGATACACCTCACTATCGTTCTTCACGGGCAAGCCTCGCTCCTACAAATAAAGCTCCGGAGTCTTACATGACGGCCCACGCCGACCTTTCGCCGACCCTTCAACTCGCCATCGACCTGATCCGCCGTCCGTCCGTGACGCCGGTCGACGCCGATTGCCAGAAGCAGATGATGCAGCGCCTGGGCGATGCCGGTTTCACCCTGGAGCCGATGCGCATCGAAGATGTGGATAACTTCTGGGCGACCCACGGTAAACACGACGGCCCGGTGCTGTGCTTCGCCGGACACACCGACGTGGTGCCGACCGGCCCGGTGTCTGCCTGGCAGATCGACCCGTTCAACGCGCTGATCGACGAACACGGCATGCTCTGCGGTCGTGGCGCGGCCGACATGAAAGGCAGCCTGGCCTCCATGACCGTGGCCGCCGAGCGCTTCGTCGCCGACTACCCGGATCACAAGGGCAAGGTCGCGTTCCTGATCACCAGCGACGAAGAAGGCCCGGCGCACCATGGCACCAAGGCCGTGGTTGAACGCCTCGCCGCGCGCAAGGAACGTCTGGACTGGTGCATCGTCGGCGAACCATCGAGCACAACATTGGTGGGTGACGTGGTCAAGAACGGCCGTCGCGGTTCACTCGGTGCCAAGCTGACCGTTCGCGGTGTGCAAGGTCACGTGGCGTATCCACACCTGGCGAAGAACCCGATCCACCTCGCTGCCCCGGCCCTGGCCGAACTGGCCGCCGAGCATTGGGACCACGGCAACGATTTCTTCCCGCCGACCAGTTTCCAGATTTCCAACGTCAATTCCGGCACCGGCGCGACCAACGTGATTCCGGGCGACCTGGTGGCGGTGTTCAACTTCCGCTTCTCCACCGAGTCCACCGTTGAAGGCCTGCAAAAGCGCGTCGCCGACATCCTCGACAAACATGGCCTGGACTGGCACATCGACTGGGCATTGTCCGGCCTGCCGTTCCTGACCGAGCCGGGTGCATTGCTGGATGCCGTGGCGTCGAGCATCAAGGACATCACCGGGCGCGAAACCAAAGCCTCCACCAGCGGTGGCACCTCCGACGGGCGCTTCATCGCAACCATGGGCACCCAAGTGGTTGAACTGGGCCCGGTCAACGCGACGATTCACCAGGTCAACGAGCGTGTACTGGCCGCCGACCTCGATGTGCTGACCGAAATCTACTACCAGACCCTGATCAAGTTGCTCGCCTGATGCTCGCCTGCCCGATCTGCAGCGAACCGCTCAACGCGGTGGACAACGGCGTGGCCTGCCCCGCCGGGCATCGTTTCGACCGTGCGCGGCAGGGTTACCTGAATCTGCTGCCAGTGCAGCACAAGAACAGCCGCGACCCTGGGGATAACCTCGCCATGGTCGAGGCCCGTCGCGACTTCCTGAACGCCGGCCATTACGCGCCGGTGGCCAAGCGCCTGGCCGAACTGGCCGCGCAGTACGCGCCCCAGCGCTGGCTGGACATCGGTTGCGGCGAGGGTTACTACACCGCGCAAATTGCCGAAGCCCTGCCCAATGCCGATGGCTATGCGCTGGACATCTCCCGGGAAGCGGTCAAACGCGCCTGCAAACGCAATCCGCAGCTGACCTGGTTGATCGCCAGCATGGCCCGGGTGCCGTTGGCCTCGGGGAGCTGCCAGTTTCTCGCCAGCGTCTTCAGTCCGCTGGATTGGGAAGAAGCCAAACGCCTGCTCAGCCCCGGCGGCGGTTTGATGAAAGTCGGGCCGACCAGCGGCCACCTGATGGAATTGCGCGAGCGGCTGTACGACGAAGTCCGTGAATACACCGACGACAAGCATCTGGCCCTGGTGCCGGAAGGCATGGCGCTGCAACACAGCGAGACCCTGGAATTCAGACTGACGCTGGAAAAGGGTCAGGATCGCGCCAACCTGCTGGCCATGACGCCACACGGCTGGCGTGCCAGTGCCGAACGCCGGACGGCGGTCATCGAGCAGGCGGAGCCGTTCGAGGTCACCGTGTCGATGCGCTACGATTATTTCGTACTTCAATAATTTTTGGTCTTGAGCAACAGCTTGAGGCCGGCTAAATCCGCGAATGGATTTTTCAAGACCGCAGTGAGGACATCCATGCGCCAACCCGATATCGAGATTTACCTGAAAGACGCTGACGTCGACTACAAGGCCGTTGCAGACTGGCTTAGCGAAGCGTTGGGCCAGTGCAGTGAATGGGTCAAGAAGGGCCAGACCTACAAGTGCAAGGCCGGCAACGTGTCGGTCACCTGGCTGCCCAAAGCCGTGGGCAAATGGAACAGCCTGTTCCTGGACAGCGACCAGACCCCGTGGGAAGACGACATCGCCTGCGCCCGCGCCGCGTTTGCCGCACTGAATGTCGAAGTGCGTTGCGCACCGGGCAGCTGGGTTGAGGAAGAAGGTGAAGAAACGGCCGATCGCTGGATGCGCATCAGCGCTGACGGTGAAGAAGAAATCATCTGGAAAACCGCGTAATCCACGTTCCCACAAAACCTGTAGGAGCGAGGCTTGCCCGCGAAGCTTTTAGCGCCAGTGATGACGCCTTCGCGGGCAAGCCTCGCTCCCACAGGTTTTTTGTGTGATCTGAGGAGTGGGGTTACAAACCCACCACATCCTCTGCCTGCAAGCCTTTCTCGCCGGTCACCACGGCGTATTCCACCTGCTGACCTTCAGCCAGCGAGCGATGCCCTTCGCCGCGGATCGCGCGGTAGTGCACGAACACGTCCACCCCGTCCTCGCGCTGAATGAAGCCGTAGCCCTTGGCGTCGTTGAACCACTTCACATTGCCGGTTTCGCGCGTAGCCATGAATCGATACCCCCTTCTTTTTATTGTTGAGGCGCCGAGTATATGACAGGCGCCAAAACTCTCAACTCAACTTTACTTACCCGCTTTTTTGCCGATTTTCGACGAATACGGCACACTATCGGCCGCCCGAGCAATTGCTTGGTTTTACTCACTCACGCAGAAGCCGTATGACCCGTTCCCCGTTCCGCCGTCTTGTTTTTGGCACCCTGCGCCGACTGCTCTATCTCTGGGTTCGCTCGGAGACGATCAACCAGTCGTCGTTCACCCTCAACCTCGACCGCAGTCGTCCGGTGTTCTACGTCCTGCAAAACCCTTCGCTGACCGACCTGGCCGTGGTCGACACCGAATGCAGCAAAGCCGGCCTGCCCCGTCCGGTGCTGCCTGTGTCGGTGGGTAATCTGGTGGAACCCGCCGCATTTTTCTACCTGACACCGGAGCCCGACTGGCTCGGCCGACAGGACAAACGTGGTGCGCCGCCCACCCTGACCCGCTTGGTCAGTGCCCTGAGCCAGAACGCCGCCGAAGACGCGCAGATCATTCCGGTCAGCGTGTTCTGGGGGCAGTCACCCGACAGCGAATCGAGCCCGTGGAAATTGCTCTTCGCCGACAGTTGGGCCGTTACCGGTCGCCTGCGTCGATTGCTGAGCGTCATCGTGCTGGGGCGCAAGACCCGCGTGCAGTTCTCGGCACCGATTCACTTGCGAGAGCTGATCGACCACAACAAAGGCCACGAGCGCACGGTGCGCATGGCCCAGCGGATCCTGCGGGTACACTTCCGCAACCTGAAAGCCGCGGTGATCGGCCCAGACATTTCCCACCGTCGCAACCTGGTCAAAGGCCTGCTCAATCAACCGCTGGTCAAGCAAGCAATCCTCGACGAAGCCGAGCGCGAGAACATCTCCCCGGAGAAAGCCAAGGCCCAGGCCCTGCGCTATGGCAACGAGATCGCTTCGGACTACACCTACACCGCGATCCGCTTCCTGGAAGTAGTGCTGAGCTGGTTCTGGAACAAGATCTACGACGGCATCAAGGTCAACCACATCGAAGGCGTGCAGAAAGTTGCCCAAGGCCACGAAGTGATTTACGTGCCGTGCCACCGCAGCCACATCGACTACCTGTTGCTGTCCTATTTACTGTTCCGCAATGGCCTGACCCCGCCGCACATCGCCGCCGGGATCAACCTCAACATGCCGGTGATCGGCAGCCTGCTGCGTCGTGGCGGCGCGTTCTTCATGCGCCGCACCTTCAAGGGCAATCCGCTGTACACCTCGGTATTCAACGAATACCTGCACACTCTGTTCACCAAAGGTTTCCCGGTCGAGTACTTCGTCGAGGGCGGCCGCTCGCGCACCGGGCGCATGCTGCAACCGAAAACCGGGATGCTGGCAATTACCCTGCGCAGCTTCCTGCGTTCATCGCGCATGCCCATCGTGTTCATTCCGGTCTACATCGGCTACGAGCGTGTGCTGGAAGGCCGAACCTACCTCGGCGAACTGCGTGGTGCGAGCAAGAAGAAAGAATCGATCTTCGACATCTTCAAAGTCATCGGTGCGCTCAAGCAGCGTTTCGGCCAGGTGGCGGTGAACTTCGGCGAACCGATCAAACTCGCGGAATTCCTCGACAGCGAACAGCCCGACTGGCGTAAACAGGAACTCGGCCCGCAGTTCAAACCGGCCTGGCTCAACGAAACCACCAACCGTCTCGGCGAAAAAGTCGCACAGCATCTGAACGAGGCGGCGGCGATCAACCCGGTCAACCTGGTGGCCCTGGCGTTGCTGTCCACCACCCGCCTGGCGCTGGATGATCGCGCCATGGCGCGGGTGCTTGATTTGTATCTGGCGCTGTTGCGCAAGGTCCCGTATTCGCCGCACACCACGCTGCCGGACGGCGACGGCCGGGCGTTGATCGAGCATGTGAAGGACATGGACCTGTTGTCCGAGCAAAGCGATGCCCTGGGCAAGATTTTGTATCTGGACGAGCAGAACGCCGTCCTGATGACCTACTACCGCAATAACGTGCTGCACATCTTCGCCCTGCCCGCCTTGCTCGCGAGTTTCTTCCAGAGCGCCTCGCGCATGAGCCGCGAACAGATCCTGCGCTACACCCGGGCGTTGTATCCGTACCTGCAATCGGAGCTGTTCATTCGCTGGTCGCTGGACGAGCTGGATGGCGTGATCGATCAATGGCTCGAAGCGTTCGTCGAGCAAGGTCTGCTGCGTTTCGAGAACGACGTGTACCTGCGCCCGGCGCCAAGCTCGCGACATTTTGTGTTGCTGACGTTGTTGTCGAAGAGCATCGCCCAGACACTGCAACGCTTCTACATGACTGTGTCCCTGCTGCTCAACAGCGGCCAGAACAGCATCAGCGCCGAAGAACTGGAAGATCTGTGCACCGTCATGGCCCAGCGCCTGTCGATCCTGCACGGGCTGAATGCCCCGGAGTTCTTCGACAAGAGCCTGTTCCGCCACTTCATTCAAACCATGCTGGATCTTGACGTGCTCAAACGCGACGAAGCCGGCAAGCTGAGTTATCACGAACTGCTGGGCGAACTGGCCGAAGGCGCGGCGAAAAGGGTGTTGCCGGCGGAGATTCGTTTGTCGATTCGTCAGGTGGCGTTGCATCGCAGCGAAGATGCGGCGGATCAGGTCGCCCCTCAGCCCGAGGCTTAATGTAATCCCTGTGGGAGCGAGCTTGCTCGCGCCCACATTGACCGGAGATCGGCGATGAAAAAACTCTCTTTGTTGGCAATGACCACTTTATTGGGCGCCTGTCAGACGATGCAACCCGCCGCTAAAACCGCCCTCGATGGTGAAGTCTTCTACCTGCAACGCATTGCCCTGCCACCGAGCGCCACCTTAAGCGTCAGCTTGCAGGACGTGTCCCTGGCCGATGCACCTGCCGTGGTCCTCGACGAACAGAAAGGCCCGGTCAAAGGCCAGGTGCCGCTGCCGTTTCATCTGAGTTACGATCCGGCCCAGGTCAAACCCGGCCATCGCTACTCCGTCAGCGCGCGCATCGAAGTCGGCGGCAAACTGATGTTCATCACCACCGAACACCACGCCGTACAGCTGGATGGCAGCGATCCGCAGCCACTGAAAATCCGCGTCGACGCCATTCGCTAATGTCTCTTTTTTGAACAAGGAAGCCGCCATGCTCCGCCCTACCCTTCGCTTCGCCGGCCTGTGTGCAGGCTTGATGATCTCCGCCAGCGCACTGGCGCTGTCGCTCAATGACCTGTCGCAAAAAGACGCCACCGGTGGCCTCAAGGATGCCCTGACCCAAGGCGCGCAACTGGCCGTCAAACAACTCGGCACGCCGGGCGGCTTCAGCAACAACCCGGACGTGAAAATCGAACTGCCGGGCAAACTGGGCAAAGTCGCCAGCAAAATGAAACAGTTCGGCATGGGCGATCAGGTCACTGAGCTGGAAACCAGCATGAACAAAGCGGCCGAAACCGCCGTGACCCAGGCCCAGCCAATACTGGTGGATGCCGTGAAGAAGATGAGCGTCGATGACGCCAAAGGGATTCTCAGCGGCGGCAACGACTCGGCCACCCAGTACCTGAGCAAAACCAGCCGCGAACAGATTCGGGTCAAGTTCCTGCCGATCGTGAAACAAGCCACCGACCAGGTCGGCCTGGCCAAGCAATACAACACCTTCGCAGGCCAGGCAGCGACCATGGGCGTGCTGGATACCAAGAACGCCAACATCGAAAGCTACGTGACCGAGCAGGCACTGAACGGCTTGTTCGAGATGATCGGCAAACAGGAAGAAGCCATTCGCAAGGACCCTGCGGCGGCGGCGACGAGTCTGGCGAAGAAAGTCTTTGGTACGCTTTAATTCCAGGCAATTGAAACTCGCAAAAAAGCCCACTGGTCTTCACAGGTCAGTGGGCTTTTTCCGTTTGCGCTACTGGTGCGGATCAACCTGATCCAGAACGCGATTTACCGATAACTCCGCCAGCGAAATCATCTGTTGAACCGCCAACATAAGATTGCATGTCGGTCCGTTCAGACCGAAGGCTAACTCACTGGCCATCACATTTGCCGAAGCGAGGGTTTCGCAGGCGTGAGCCAAAAGGGTTTCGGAATCAACGTTGGGGGCGATGACGAAAACCGAGCTGGGACGACGGTCAGCTTTAGCCTTTTTTTCGGGTGGTGGCGCCAAATAGTGATCAAGAGCGCGAATTGCCGCGTCGTGGAGTTTTTTGGAATCGAGAAAGGCGTAAGGGGAAACCGGGTCGGTTTCTTTTTCCAGTTCTGCTTCCGTGTCTGGAGGATTTGGGCTGTCTTTAATCATCGTGTAACTCCTGAAGTAGTGGAGCTGTCACCGTTCGCTGCGAAACGAACATAAGGTGGCAGCTGTACGCAGGTTCGCAGACCGGGACTTCAGGAACCCGGCAGACCCGAAGATCTCCCGCGCACAGCCGCCATAACACAGGCATAAAAAAACGCCCGCTTTCGGATGGTGGACGCTGTGCGTCTGAAGTTTAACCGGGCTGCGAAACCCGGTCGCTGCTTTTTGCAGCGACACCCAAAAGCCTAGAGATCGCGCTTCCGACAGACAACCTGAAAATTTCGTGGGAAGGTTCTGATGTTTTGGCAGATCTTTAAACATAGTCGCCTGCCAGATCGCCATCGCGGGCAAGCCCGCTCCCACAGGGTTTTGTGTCGTACACGGTATTTGTATTCAGAAGATTAACTGTGGGAGCGAGCCTGCTCGCGAAAGCGGTCGTCCATTTGCGAAATGTATTGCCTGACACGACGCCATCGCGAGCAGGCTCGCTCCCACAATTTAGAGCGGTGAACGTCAGCAAGAGAGCGGGCGGCCCGAAGGCCGCCGAGATTACACCGACTCTTTCTTGATCCTGAACCACGCCGCATACAACGCTGGCAAAAACAGCAACGTCAGCGCAGTCGCCACGATCAACCCGCCCATGATCGCTACCGCCATTGGCCCAAAGAATACGCTGCGGGACAGCGGAATCATCGCCAGCACCGCCGCGAGCGCGGTCAGCACAATCGGTCGGAAGCGTCGCACCGTGGCTTCGATGATTGCTTGCCACGGTTTGAGCCCGGCGGCGATGTCCTGCTCGATCTGGTCCACGAGAATGACCGAGTTACGCATGATCATCCCGGACAACGCGATGGTCCCGAGCATCGCGACAAAACCGAACGGCTGACGAAACACCATCAGGAACAGCGTCACGCCAATCAGACCCAGCGGTGCAGTCAGGAACACCATCACCGTGCGCGAGAAACTGCGCAGTTGCAGCATCAGCAAGGTCAGCACCACCACAATGAACAGCGGCACGCCGGCCTTCACCGAGTTCTGGCCACGGGCCGAGTCTTCCACCGTGCCGCCGACGTCCAGCAAGTAACCGTCCGGCAATTCGGCGCGGATCGGGTCGAGGGTCGGCAAGATCTGCTGCACCAGCGTCGCCGGCTGTTCCTTGCCGTAGATGTCGGCGCGGATCGTCACGTTCGGCAGGCGATTACGGTGCCAGATGATGCCTTCCTCAAAGCCATATTCCAGCGTCGCGACCTGCGACAGCGCGACGCTGCGGCCGTTGTCGGTCGGCACCGCCAGGCTCGGCAACAACGACAGTTCGGTGCGCTCATGCAGGGTGCCGCGCAGCAGGATCTCGATCAACTCGTTGTCTTCGCGGTACTGGCTGACGCTGGACCCCGTCAGGGAGCTTTGCAGGAACTTCGACAGGTTCGCCGTGCTCACGCCCAAGGCCCGGGCGCGGTCCTGATCGACGTTCAGGTAGACGACTTTGCTCGGTTCTTCCCAGTCCAGATGGACGTTCGCCACGTGCGGGTTCTCGCGAACCTTGGCCGCCACTTTGCGGGCCAATGCGCGGACTTCCTCGATGTGCTCACCGGTCACCCGGAACTGCACCGGATAGCCAACCGGCGGACCGTTTTCAAGGCGTGTGACCCGAGAGCGCAAGGCCGGGAATTGTTCGTTGAGGGTTACGATCAGCCAGGTGCGCAGGGTTTCACGCTCCTCGATGGTCTTGGCCAGGACGACAAACTGAGCAAAGCTGGCCGCCGGCAGTTGCTGATCCAGCGGCAGATAGAAACGCGGCGAACCGGTGCCGACGTAGGCCACGTAGTTGTCGATACCGGCGTGATCCTTCAGCAAGGCTTCAAGGCGTTTGACTTCGTCGGCGGTGTTGCTCAGGGACGCGCCTTCGGCGAGTTTCAGATCGACCATCAATTCAAGCCGACCCGAGGCCGGGAAGAATTGCTGCGGCACAAAGCGGAACAGCACGATCGAGCCGATGAACAACACCACGGTCAGCACGATGACAGTTTTACGCCAGCGCACGCACCACTCCACCAAGCGCCTGACCCGTTGATAGAACGGCGTGCCATAAGGGTCGGGCTGACCCGTGCCATGTTTGGCGGCATGAATCTTCGCCAGGTCCGGCAGGAGTTTTTCCCCCAGGTACGGCACAAACACCACCGCCACAATCCACGAAGCCAGCAACGCGATGGTCACCACCTGGAAGATTGAGCGCGTGTATTCCCCAGTGCCCGATTGCGCCGTGGCTATGGGCAAGAATCCGGCGGCGGTAATCAGGGTGCCGGTAAGCATCGGGAACGCGGTGCTGGTCCAGGCGTAACTGGCGGCCTTGATGCGGTCGAAGCCCTGCTCCATTTTGATCGCCATCATTTCCACGGCGATGATTGCGTCGTCGACCAACAAGCCCAAGGCCAGCACCAACGCGCCGAGGGAAATCTTGTGCAGGCCGATGCCAAGGTAATACATACAGGCGAAGGTCATCGCCAACACCAGCGGAATCGCCAGCGCCACCACCATGCCGGTGCGCACACCGAGGGAGAAAAAACTCACCAGCAACACAATCGCCAGGGCTTCCACCAACACCTGAACGAACTCGCCGACACCGGTTTTCACCGCTGCGGGCTGATCGGAAACCTTGCGCAGCTGCATGCCGGCCGGAAGGTTTTTCTGGATGCGGTCAAACTCGATCTCCAGCGCCTTACCCAACACCAGAATATCGCCGCCGTCCTTCATCGCCACGGCCAGACCGATGGCGTTTTCCGCCATGAAGCGCATTCGCGGCGCCGGTGGATCGTTGAAGCCGCGACGCACGTCCGCCACATCGGAAATACGGAAAGTGCGATCACCGACTCGAATCGGGAAGTTCTTGATCTCATCGACTGTCTGAAAATTCCCCGAGACCCGTAGCTGCAATCGCTCGCTGGTGGTTTCAAAGAACCCGGCCGTGGACACCGCGTTCTGCTCTTCAAGGGCTTGCTGCACGGCGGCCAATGGCAGACCGAGCGTGGCAAGCTTGACGTTGGAGAGTTCGATCCAGATCTTCTCGTCTTGCAGCCCGAGCAGATCGACCTTGCCCACATCCTTCACCCGTTGCAGCTGGATCTGAATGCGGTCGGCGTAATCCTTGAGCACTGCGTAATCAAATCCATCGCCGGTCAGCGCATAGATATTGCCGAAGGTGGTGCCGAATTCATCGTTGAAAAACGGCCCCTGGATGCCCGGCGGCAACGTATGCCGAATGTCACTGACCTTTTTGCGAACCTGATACCAAAGGTCCGGTATTTGCACCGAATGCAGGGAGTCACGAGCAATGAACGTCACCTGGGATTCGCCCGGGCGGGAGAACGACACGATGCGTTCGTATTCCCCGGTTTCCATCAGTTTCTTTTCAATGCGCTCGGTGACCTGGCGCGAGACTTCCTGCGCCGTGGCGCCCGGCCAGTTGGTGCGGATCACCATGGCCTTGAAGGTGAACGGCGGGTCTTCGCTCTGGCCGAGTTTGGTGT
Organism: Pseudomonas sp. FSL W5-0299; assembly: GCF_005930655.1. Classification (NCBI taxonomy): domain Bacteria; kingdom Pseudomonadati; phylum Pseudomonadota; class Gammaproteobacteria; order Pseudomonadales; family Pseudomonadaceae; genus Pseudomonas; species Pseudomonas sp. FSL W5-0299. The sequence goes on along the minus strand of NZ_RXHX01000007.1, from coordinate 161,101 downwards.
AGGAAAGCGCGCCGACGACAGCCAGCAAGAGCATCAGGAACAGTACGATCTGGCGATTGCGCAGCGCCCATTCGGAAAGATTGAAACCCATCGGGGATTACTCCTTGTCCGCCAGATTGACCACGCGGTTGGAGCGATCCACCGGGCGCACTTGCTGCCCTTCAAGCAAAACATGGACGCCAGCGGCCACCACCCAGTCGCTGGCATTCAGGCCTTCGAGCACCGGGACGGTTTTTTCGCCGAAGGCACCGACCCGGACCGGGGTTTTCTTCAAGGTATTGTTGGCACTGACGACCCAGACATAGGTCGCGCCGTTTTCCGCCGTCAGTGCCGATAGCGGTACGGACAGCGGTATCACGTCAGTTGTCTGGACGAACACCCGGGCGCTCTGGCCGAGTTCGGCCGGGACCTTGCCGCCGGTGAATGAAATCCGGGCAGCGAAGGTGCGGGACTTTGGATCGGCAGCCGGCGACAGCTCACGGATACGCCCGGCAAAACGCTGATCGGGCTGGGTCCAGAGTTCTACCGAGACGGGCTGACCAACCTTGAAGCGGCCGAAGCTCTGCTCCGGCAAGCTGATCAACACTTCACGCTCGCCATCGGTGGCGAGGGTGAACACGGTTTGCCCGGCCGCCACCACTTGCCCGACTTCCACCGCACGCTTGGCCACCACGCCATCCTGGGGCGCTCGCAGCACCGCGTAGCTGGCCTGATTGGTCGAGACGTTGAATTCGGCTTTGATTTGCTTGAGGCGTGCTTCACCGGATCGGTAAAGGTTTTCGGCGTTGTCGTACTGCGAACGGCTGACCATCTGACGGTCCATCAGCGTTTTGTAGCGATCACGTTCGGCGCGCACCAGGCTCAGATTGGCCTCGGCGGCGGCCACTTGGGCACGGGTGGCTTCCAGTTGCAGGCGCACGTCCTGGGGATCGAGTTCGGCCAAAGGCTGATCGGCCTTGACCCGCTGCCCTTCTTCTACCAGTCGTCGACTTACCTTGCCGCCGATGCGAAACGCCAGGTCCGGCTCATAACGAGCCCGCACTTCACCCGGATAGCTTTCCATTGCCTGGGCCGAAGGCTCTGGCTGTACCACCATGGCCGGGCGGACAGTGATTTTCGGCGCCTCTTCGTGGCCACACGCAGACAATAGAAACGCCAGACACACTGGCAACGCGAGGGGCAAGGCATAGCGGAACATGGTGAAGGACCTTTCGCTAATGGTGCTTGGAATAATTATACTGGCGAGTATGTTATTAATAGCAAACTCACCAGTCCAGTATTAAAGCGAAGAATGTCGAACAATCTTTCAGCACCCAACGGCCCGGGCCGCCCCAAGGATCTGGCCAAGCGCCAGGCCATCCTCGATGCGGCGAAAATTTTGTTTCTGAGTAATGGTTACGCCAGCACCAGCATGGATGCCGTGGCGGCTGAAGCCGGCGTGTCGAAGTTGACGGTCTACAGCCATTTCAACGACAAGGAGACGCTGTTCTCCGCCGCCGTGATCGCCAAGTGCGAAGAGCAGTTGCCCACACTGTTTTTCGAGTTGCCGGACGGCATTTCGGTAGAAACGGTGCTGCTGAACATCGCACGCGGCTTTCACCAGCTGATCAACAGCGATGAATCGGTGAACCTGCATCGGCTGATAATGGCCTTGGGCAGCCAGGACCCGAAACTCTCACTGATCTTCTTCGAGGCCGGGCCACAACGCATGTTGCATGGCATGGAGCGGTTGCTGACCAAGGTTGATCAGAGCGGCGCGTTGAGCATCGATAAACCGCGCAATGCGGCCGAGCATTTCTTCTGCCTGCTCAAGGGCGCGGGCAATTTCCGCTTGCTGTATGGCTGCGGAGAGCCGGTGACGGGCGATGCGGCCGAGGAACATGTGCAGGAAGTGGTGGGGTTGTTTATGCGGGCTTATCGACCAGAGACAGCCTGATAAGGCTTGGTTGTCTGGTCTGGCGCCTTCGCGGGAAAGCCTCGCTCCGACAGGTTTAACGCAGGCCCTGTAGGAGCGAGGCTTGCCCGCGAATGGTGCAACGCGGTCTTACGGCTTGAGCGCTTTCTTCGGATAAATGTCATACCGACTGGATTTGCCGTCCAGCGCATGACTGGGCTTGGGTCCGGCAATACACGGTGCCTTGCGCGGACGCTTGACCACCACCCGATGGCTGGCCAGTGCCAATGCGGCCTCGAGCAGTGCCGGCGCATCGGGATCATCGCCGACCAACGGCCGGAACAGACGCATTTCCTTCTTCACCAACGCCGTTTTCTCACGGTGCGGAAACATCGGGTCGAGGTAGATCACTTGCGGCGGCTCGCCTTCCCAGTTGCGCATGACCTCGATTGAGTTGCCCTTGAGCAACTTCATCCGCGCCACGATTGGCGCCACGTCGAAATCCTCCGCGCCACGGGCCAGTCCATCCTCAAGCAACGCGCCAATCAGCGGCTGACGCTCGATCAGGCTCATCTCGCAGCCAAGGCTCGCCAGCACGAACGCATCCTTGCCCAGCCCCGCCGTGGCATCCAGCACACGAGGGCGCACGCCCTGGGCGATGCCCACCGCCTTGGCGATCATTTGCCCAGTGCCACCGCCGAACAACCGTCGATGCGCCGCGCCACCCTCGACGAAGTCCACCCGCACCGGCCCCGGTGCGTCCGGCCCCAGTTGTTGCAGCTGCAAACCTTGTTCGCCCACCTGCAACGCAAACTCGCCGTCATCCACGTGCAAAGGCAAGCCCAGGCGTTCGGCCCACTGCTCGGCTTGTGGCTGAAACGCCGGGGCGGAGGCCTCGACATGGATGCGGCAGGCCGCAGGTTGCTCAATCATGGGAAAACACGCTCAAAAAATTAATGATCGGCAAAAACGGCCGATAACAAAACTAACGAGCATTTTGCCAGAGCTGAGCGTCGACCGAGAAAAATGTCAGGCATTCAATCCACATCCGTAGGCTACATATCGCGTCATGGCGATTATGGCCTGCGAAATTCCCAGGCACTGAGCGGCGTCAGTCACCTGTGGCAGGATTTTTTTGCCCAGGCCCTGGCCGAACAGTCGACGGATGTGGTGCCGGCGTGTGGCACGTTTCCTCCGGTTGATCTCGAAAGCCCGGTGGAGCCGACCGTCGGCAGCGAACTGCTGGCGCACATCGTCAGCCAACGCGAATGCGATGTGAAAGAAACCGAAGTCAAACCACCCGAGCCGCTGTTCTTGCCGATTGCCGAGTTCGAAATGGACCTGGCCGACAAGCCTTTCCCGCCGTTCCCGGCTGAAGAAATCGTCGCCCAGCAGAAGCAACAAGACTTTGAAAGTGGCTGGGTGCGGCCGATCGTGCTCACCGCCGGTCAGCCTGCGCCAGAAGCCGGCCCGGCACCACAACCGCGTCCTCTGCACTTGCCGATCGCCGAATTCGAACTCGACCTGCTGGACAAACCGTTCCCGCCGTTCTCCCCCGAAGAATTGGTCGAGCAACAAAAACACTTCGATTTCGATACTGGCTGGGCTCGCCCGATCGTCCTGCAAAATCTGCGCATCGCCGCCTGACCTTCAACAAAAGCCCTCAGCGACACACCCACCACGGCCCGACATCGACATGAAAGTGATTGCGATGGGCGGCGTTGTAGTCCGGGCTCAACACCACACTGAACACGCCACAGGCGCCATCGCGGACCTGGCGCAGAAACTGGGCGTCCTGATTATCCTTGGGCCAATCCTTGAGCACGCTGATGGAGCGACCATCCGCCAGGCGGAAACCGGCGATGTCCAGCGCATCGGCGCTGGCGTGCTGGCTTCGCCTGCCGTTTTCGCGGCCATAGACGTTGCGACAGGCGAAGCTGCCAAGATGATCGACCCGGCTGACAGGCTGCCCATACACCGCTTGCGCGGCGGGTTGCAGGGCGTGGTGCTCGAACAGGGCAAACGACACCGCCAAACGGCAACTGGCGAGAAAACTGCTGCTCAACGCCACATCGCCGCCCTGGACACGCAAGGTGTTGATCAATGGGCACGTCGCGCCGGGGCTGTCGGCCTGATGCGCAACGCGTAAACCGGAGCTGCTCAAGGCCTGATCACACAATTGCGGATCATCGCGCAGGCGCATCAGTTTGTAGCGTGTCAGAAAGTTCGGGGCGGCCTTCACGTCCAGCGGCGCCCAAGGGTTCCACTGGGGTGGCAGCGAGATCCAGCCGCGCCAGACGCTCACGCCCGCCGCACCGATCATTAACAGCATCAACAACAGCCACCACCGAAACCGCATCGTCAGCCTTTGAACAATTGATTGGCCTTGGCATATGGCATCGACCGTGACGTGAACCCAAAGGTGCCCGACGTCTTGATCTCTTCGGCCGCGCGGTAAAACTCGCCGTAGGCCGCCAAGGCCAGGGCCGAGCCGACGCTGATGCGTTTGACGCCCATCTCGCTCAATTGCTCCACCGTCAATTTGAGCCCCCCGGACATCAACACGTTGACCGGTTTCGGCGCCACGGCGCGGACCACCGCCAACACGTCTTCAGCGCTGCGCAGCCCCGGCGCGTACAACACGTCGGCGCCCGCTTCGGCGAACGCCTGCAAACGGCGAATGGTGTCGGCCAGGTCAGGATTGCCGTGCAGAAAATTCTCGGCACGGGCGGTCAGCATAAAAGGGAAAGGAAGGCTGCGAGCCGCTGCGACGGCGGCTTCAATGCGCGCCACGGCATGTTCGAAACAGTAGATCGGCGCGTCTTCATGACCGGTGGCATCTTCGATCGAGCCCCCGACCGCACCGGCCGCCGCGGCCGCCAAAATGCTTTGTGCGCACTCAGCCGGGTCGTCCGCAAAACCGTTTTCCAGATCCACTGCCACCGGCAGATCGGTGGCCGCGACAATCGCTCGCACGTTCGCCAGCGTATCGTCGAGCGTCAACCCTCCATCAGGGCGTGCGTTGGAAAAGGCATAACCGGCACTGGTAGTCGCCAGCGCCTCGAAACCCAGGCTGGCGAGCATCTTCGCCGAGCCGGCGTCCCACGGATTGGGAATGACAAAAGCGCCCTCGCGTTCGTGCAGTGCTTTGAACGCCTGGGCTCGAAGGGTTTGCGCATCCATTGGCAGGCTCCTGGAAAGGGGAACGAATCCGCCTCAGAGCAGGCCAAGTTGCTCGGCGGCGGGTTCTCTGTATAGCTCAGGCAACGGCGGCAAGCCAGGCAAACGCACTATCAGTTTTGCGTGAAAACGTTGCGCCAGTTTGGCCGCCAGCAAGTTATCGGCAGTGTGCAGGAAGATGTAGGGCGTGCGGCCCTCTTCGATCCACATGGCGATTTTCTCGACCCACGGCTCCAGAAACGGATCGTTCGCCTCAAGCTGCGGATGGCCGATGAAACGCACCTGCGGAAACTGGGTAAACGCTGCCGGACGTGGCGGCACCCTGGGCTTTTTCGACTGGGCGTGGAGGACCGAAGGATCGGTCGACGTGCAACTGAACAGGGCTCGCGGATCAAGGCAGATGCGTTCTACGCCCCGATCCAGCAGCAGACGATTGAGCCGGCGCTCGCTATCGCCTTTGGCAAAGAACTCGTCATGCCGCACTTCAACGGCCAGCGGTCGCTCAAGTGCATCGATGAAGCCGGCCAGTTCGGGCAATCGGTGTGGCGTGAAGCTTTTCGACAGTTGCAGCCACAGGGGCGAAACCCGTTCACCGAGCGGGCTGAGCAATTGCAGGAAGGTGTCGGCGGCGGTCAGTTGCTCGCGCAGGTCACCGCCGTGGCTGATGTCGCCGGGAAACTTGGCGGTGAAGCGAAAGTGTTCGGGCATGATTTCGGCCCAGCGCTGCACGGTGCTGGCAGCCGGGCTCGCGTAGAAGGTCGTATTGCCTTCTACGGCGTTGAATACTTGGGAATAGAGATTCAGGAAGTCAGCGGGCTTGGCATCTGGCGGATAAAGATAATCGCGCCAGGCGTTTTCACTCCAGGACGGGCAGCCGAGGTAATAAGGCAGCCGCATCAGATGTACAGGTCGAGGCCCATTACATCGGTATCCCAATCGACAAAACCGGCGGTGCTCAAGTAACTGGCGAGTGCCGTGGCGACGCTTTTGCTCATGGCGCGGTGGTAGATCATGTCTTGCTGACGGGCCGGGAGATTGCTCAGGCGTTGCGCGGAAGCCTTGGCGGCACGGGCGGCCATTTGCTCTTCGGATGGGATTTCCAGCTCGCCGTCGATATCGACGTAGTCGTCATCCGCCACAGGGCCTTTGCGAGGCTTGCGCTTGAGGGGGTAGGACTGGGAGGAAAGGCCGTCTATACGCATAAGTACATGTCCGGTATCAGTAATGGCAGTTTAGTGGCACATAACCCACTTCGCAAACCACCGAGTGATAACTAGAACACAGAAATACGAAAAGGTTTAAAAGCCGGGGGATAAATCGACGATTGGCCGCAGTTGGAATGTTCATTGTGGCGAGGGAGCTTGCTCCCGTTCGGCTGTGCAGCCGTCGCAAAACCTGCCGGCTCGGTGTTGCTGATGGAATCCTGGGGTCGCTTCGCAACCCAACGGGAGCAAGCTCCCTCGCCACAACAGCATTGGGATCAACGCGCTTTCGGCGTCGCCACTTTGTCGCGCAGATAAACCGGCTGAGCCTCGTCCGCCACGATTGCCTCTCCACGCGCCCAGGCAAACCGCGCCAGCGTCAGCAGGTCTTCGGCGTGCGGCAGCATGCCTGCATCCTGCCCACTCAGATTGACAGCGATGCGCTCGGCATACCCCCACCCCGTGCCGGCGCCGAACCATTCACCGCTGGCATCAGCCGGCAATGCGGCCACTTCCGGCGCCAACACCGCTTCATTGCCGACCAGGCGCATCTCCCCCGCCGTTTCGCGGTAGCACCCCCAATACACCTCATCCATGCGCGCATCGATGGCGGCTGCGACCTGGCTGACGCCGTGTTCGCGATAAGCCCGTTGTGCCAGTACCGCCAGGTTGGAGACCGGCAACACCGGGCGATCCAGCGCAAACGCCAGGCCCTGCACCACACCAATGGCGATCCGCACGCCGGTGAATGCGCCCGGCCCACGACCGAAGGCAATGGCATCAACCGCTTGCAGGGTGGTCCCGGCGTCGGCGAGCAACTGCTGGATCATCGGCAACAGCTTTTGCGCATGCAGGCGCGGGATCACCTCGTAATGGCTCGTGACCTTGCCGTCATGCAGCAAGGCAACGGAGCAAGCTTCAGTCGCGGTGTCCAGGGCCAGCAAGGTGCTCATCGATGTTTCCGTAAGAGAGGTCAGAAAAAGTGCGCCAGTATAAACAACTACGGCCCGCAAGCGGGCCGTAGAAGATGAAGCGATTCAGACTTTTCAGTTCAGCGCTTCAAGCACCTTGCCGGTGATCGCTTCAACCGAGCCAACACCTTCGATGTGGCTGTACTTCGGTTTGCCTTGAGCGGTGGACAGCTCCTGGTAAAACTTCACCAAAGGCTCGGTCTGAGCATGGTAGACGGAGAGACGATGACGCACGGTTTCTTCGGTATCGTCCTTGCGCTGTACCAGCTCTTCGCCAGTGATGTCGTCCTTACCGGCAATTTTCGGCGGGTTGTAGACGATGTGGTACACGCGACCTGAAGCCTCATGCACGCGACGACCGGCGATACGCTGGACGATGTCCTCGTCCTTGACGTCGATCTCGACCACGTGATCCAGCTCGACGCCGGCTTTCACCAGGGCTTCAGCCTGGGGAATGGTGCGCGGGAAACCGTCAAACAGAAAACCGTTGGCGCAATCGGCCTGGCTGATGCGTTCCTTGACCAGATTGATGATCAGGTCATCGGACACAAGGCCACCGCTGTCCATGACGCTCTTGGCGATCAGGCCCAGCTCGGTGCCAGCCTTGACCGCGGCACGCAGCATGTCGCCGGTGGAGATTTGCGGGATGCCGAACTTTTCGGTGATGAACTTTGCCTGAGTACCTTTACCGGCCCCGGGAGCTCCCAGCAGAATGACGCGCATCGATGTGCTCCTCAATTTTTTATATAGATAACAACGGATTCGCCTCGTGGGGCCAATCTCAAAAACAGGGTCGTGACCGCCCAAACGGCCAAAGGCTGATCAAGATACACAGCAGGCCCGGACCACACAAGCCGCCGAAAGTCGGAGAAACCCGCGCCTTGCGTGACCTTGGGACGGGGTACTCCTAGTCGCAACCCCGTCATTAACTGTCGCTTGTCAGACCTTTTCAGCCCCTCGTCCACCGGCACCCGAAGCTCGCGCCGGGTGCCTTCCCCCCACGACGAAAACCTTAGCCGGTATTTCGCAAACCGGCAGCAATCCCCGCCACAGACACCAGCAGCGCCTGTTCTACCGGGCTGCCCTGCGCCACTTCCTGTTGCCGCGAACGCGCCAACAGTTCGGCCTGCAATAGATGAAGCGGGTCGAGATAGGTGTTGCGCAAGCGGATGAATTCGAGGGTGTCTGGGCTATGTGCCAGTAGCTGAGACTGACCGGTCAACCCGAGGACCACAGCGCACGCCTGCGACAATAGGTCGCGTAAATGCGCACCCAAAGGGAGCAAATCAGGCTCGACCAGACGCTCATCGTAGGATCGGGCGATGTCAGCGTCCGCTTTAGCCAGGACCATTTCCAGCATGTCGATGCGCGTGCGGAAAAACGGCCACTGTTCGCGCATCTGCCCCAGCAGCTCGCCCTCGCCACGTTCCAGCGCCTTGCTCAGCGCCGCTTCCCAGCCGAGCCAGGCCGGCAACATCAGGCGCGTCTGGGTCCAGCCGAAGATCCATGGAATGGCGCGCAGGCTTTCAATCCCGCCGGCGCGGCGCTTGGCCGGGCGGCTGCCCAACGGCAAGCGACCCAACTCCTGCTCCGGGGTGGATTGGCGGAAGTACTCGACGAACTGCGGATTTTCCCGCACCACGGCGCGGTAAGCCTTGACGCCGTCGGCGGCCAATTCGTCCATCAAATGGCGCCACGCCGGTTCCGGTGGCGGCGGTGGCAACAGTGTCGCTTCCAGCACCGCCGCCAAGTACAGATTGAGGTTCTGCTCTGCGATGTCCGGCAGGCCGAATTTGAAACGAATCATTTCCCCCTGCTCGGTGGTGCGGAAACGTCCCGCCACTGAACCGGGCGGCTGCGACAGAATCGCCGCGTGCGCCGGACCACCACCGCGCCCCACGGTGCCGCCGCGACCGTGGAACAACAGCAGCTCGACTTGCTGCTCGCGGCAGATGTCGACCAAACGCTCCTGCGCCCGATACTGCGCCCAGGCCGCGGCGGTGGTGCCTGCGTCCTTGGCCGAGTCGGAATAGCCGATCATCACTTCCTGCGGCCCTTGCAGGCGCGAGCGATAGCCCGGCAGCAGCAACAGCTTTTCAATCACCGGGCCGGCGTTGTCGAGGTCGGCGAGGGTTTCGAACAGCGGCACCACACGCATCGGCCGCAATACGCCGGACTCTTTGAGCAACAGTTGCACGGCGAGCACGTCGGAAGCGGCACCGGCCATGGAGATCACATAAGAGCCGAGCGAGGCCCCCGGGGCGGCAGCAATTTCCCGGCACGTCGCCAGCACTTCGGCGGTGTCGGCCGACGGCTTGAAGTACGCTGGCAGCAACGGCCGCCGATTGTTCTGCTCACGCACCAGGAAGGCGATGCGCTCTTCCTCGCTCCAGTCTTCGTAGCGACCGAGGCCGAGGTAGTCGGTAATTTCAGTCATCGCCGCCGTGTGACGGGACGAATCCTGGCGCACATCGAGCCGCACCAGGAACAGCCCGAAGGTCACCGCCCGACGCAGGCAATCGAGCAATGGACCGTCAGCGATCACGCCCATGCCGCACTCGTGCAAGGAGTGGTAACACAACTCCAGCGGATCCAGCAGGTCGCGGTTGTTTTGCAGCACATCGGCCGGTGCCGGGGTGGTGGCCGTCAAAGAGGCATGCGCCCAATTACGCGTGGCCCGCAGACGTTCACGCAACTGCTTAAGCACCGCGCGATAAGGTTCGGCGCTGTCCCCTGCCTTGGCTTTCAGTGCATCGCTGGCCTGTTGCATCGACAGTTCAGCGGCGAGGTGATCGATGTCGCGCACGTACAAATCCGCAGCCATCCAGCGCGCCAGCAGCAACACCTCCCGGGTCACGGCGGCCGTCACGTTCGGGTTGCCGTCACGGTCGCCGCCCATCCACGAGGCAAAGCGAATCGGCGCGCTTTCGAGCGGCAGATGCAGGCCGGTGGCGGCGTGCAGGGCTTTATCGGCCTTGCGCATGTAGTTGGGAATCGCCTGCCACAACGAATGCTCGATCACCGCGAAACCCCATTTGGCTTCGTCGACTGGCGTCGGGCGGGTGCGGCGGATTTCTTCGGTGTGCCAGGCTTCGGCGATCAGGCGCTGCAACTTCGCCTGGATCTGCTCGCGTTCGGCTGTCGTCAGGTCGCGATGATCCTGGGCGGCCAGTTGCGCGGCAATGGCGTCGTACTTCTGGATCAGCGTGCGGCGCGCCACTTCGGTCGGGTGCGCGGTGAGGACCAGCTCGATTTCCAGCCGTCCCAGTTGCCGGGCCAGGGATTCGGCGCTATGTCCCTCGGCACGCAGGCGCGCGAGCAGTTCCGGCAACACCCGTGCTTCAAACGGTGCCGGTTGCGACTCTTCCCGGCGGTGAATCAGCTGATACTGCTCGGCGATATTGGCCAGGTTGAGAAACTGGTTGAACGCCCGCGCCACCGGCAACAACTCGTCTTCGCTCAATTGGTTGAGGCTGGCGCTCAGCTCGGCGTCCATCGAACCGCGACGGTCGGCTTTGGCGCCCTTGCGGATCTGCTCGATCTTGTCGAGAAAGCCGTCCCCGTACTGTTCACGAATGGTGTTGCCCAACAGCTCACCCAACAGGTGAACGTCCTCGCGCAAGCGTGCATCAATATCGGTCATCAGCAGTTCTCCAGCGAAAATCCGGGTGTCTATGAATGCCATGCTCTGTTAACAGAGAGTGCCGCTCTAAAGCGCTTCTTACAAGCAGACGACGAAGGGGCGGTAAACCTTATGGGTTCGAGCTAGTCTGAAGAGTAAGCCGTACAACGGCTTGCCGCCGGCCACTGGCGGACACTCACACGCCTGCCACGAGCAGGAGCGAAATGAGGTTTTTATGAAAATCCGCGAACTTGCCCAGCATTGGGAAGAAAACGCCAAGGGTCGCCTGACCGACACCGGTTACAGGATTCATCTGGACATGGAAGCGGCCGCACGGCTGGCGGCGATTACCGAGATGTATCCCAAACGCCAACCCGAAGAACTGCTTGGCGAACTGATCGGCGCCGCGCTGGAAGAGCTCGAAAAGAGCTTTCCATACGTGAAGGGATCGACCGTGGTCGCCACCGATGAAGAAGGTGATCCGCTGTACGAAGACATCGGCCCGACCCCGCGTTTTCTCGCGTTGTCCCGTCGTCACTTACACGATTTGTCATCGAGCGATGACAAGCAGAAACACTGATCCCCTCGCCGAACCCTGTGGGAGCGAGCCTGCTCGCGAATGTGGTTGAACATTCAACGTTCCTGTTGGCTGATACACCGCTAGCGAGCAGGCTCGCTCCTACATTTAGCCTGCGTATCCCTTCGATAATTGCGTGTTCCCGAGCCTTGAAAAGGTCGGGCATACCGCTGCACATCGCCAAAGTTCCCGATTTAGAGCCTTGTCCGTTCGGTCAAAGTATTTTCGGGCGATAGGCCATCTTCTCTGAACTTTTGAAAAACCCCTCGGGTCACAGCCATTAACCACGCCTGGGACGGCCGTTTCAAAACACCCCCGGAAATTGACGGTTACGGCTCCTTGCCCAGCATGGATTTTAAGTTTTTCAGGAGTTACACCAATGGAGTTGAAGACCATGAAGACCCGAACTGCCAAATCCTCGTTCACCCACGTGCGTAGTCTGAAACTGGCTGCCCTGGCAATCGGCAGCAGCTTCGTACTGGCCGGTTGTGCTGGCAATCCGCCGACCGAGCAATTCGCCGTGACCCAATCGGCTGTGAATGGCGCCGTCAGCGCCGGCGGCACCGAGTTCGCCGCCGTGGAAATGAAGTCCGCGCAGGACAAGCTCAAGCAAGCCGAAATCGCCATGCACGACAAAAAGTATGCCGAGGCCAAAGTGCTGGCAGAGCAGGCTGAGTGGGACGCTCGCGTAGCCGAACGCAAAGCTCAGGCGATGAAAGCCGAACAAGCTGTGAAGGACTCTCAGAAAGGGGTTCAGGAACTGCGTCAGGAAAGCCAGCGCACCGTGCAGTAAGCGCGCATCCCGACACCAGACTTGAAGCTCTTATCGATAGAAAGGACGAATTATTATGCGTACACAATTGATGATCCCCGCTCTCTTGGCCGCAAGCGTTGCACTGGCTGCCTGCTCCACACCGCCTAACGCGAACCTGGAACAGGCCCGCACCAACTACAGCGGCCTGCAAGCCAACCCGCAAGCCAGCAAAGTGGCGGCACTGGAAACCAAAGACGCCAGCGATTACCTGGACAAGGCCGACAAGGCCTATATGGACAAGAAAGACCCGAACGAGGTCGACCAACTGGCTTACCTGACCAATCAGCGTGTTGAAGTGGCGAAGCAAACCATCGCCCTGCGCACCGCTGAAGCCAACCTGAAAAATGCTTCGGCGCAACGTGCCCAGGCGCGTCTCGACGCTCGCGATCAGCAGATCAAGCAGCTGCAGGACAGCCTCAACGCCAAGCAGACCGATCGCGGTACGCTGGTGACTTTCGGTGACGTGCTGTTCGCCACCGACAAAGCTGACCTGAAATCCAGTGGTCTGGTGAACATCAACAAACTGGCGCAGTTCCTTCAGGAAAACCCTGATCGCAAAGTGATCGTCGAAGGCTACACCGACAGCACCGGTACGGCTTCGCATAACCAGTCGCTGTCCGAGCGTCGTGCCGGTTCCGTGCGCATGGCGCTGGTGAAGATGGGCGTTGATCCAGCGCGCGTCGTTGCGCAGGGTTATGGCAAGGAATACCCGGTTGCGGAAAACACCAGCACTTCGGGTCGTGCGATGAACCGTCGTGTGGAAGTGACCATTTCCAACGACAACCAGCCCGTGATGCCGCGTTCGGCGATCAGCTCGAACTAAGCTTCACCCGCTTGTCTAGTCCTGAAATAGGTTTACACCTGTTTTCACTCTAACGCCCGATGCACCGCATCGGGCGTTTTGTATTCTAAAGAGAGGTGCGGCCGCTCCTGGTTGTAGATCGTGATGGCCTCTCGCACCATCTGTGTGGCCTGCGCAAAATCCGCAGGTCGGTGGATCAAGAACTCTGTTTTCAAGATGCCGTTGGCCCGCTCTGCCAAGTCGTTTTGGTAGCAGTCGTAGCCGTCGGTCATCGAGCAAGTGATGCCTTGCTTTGCGTGCATATCTTGATAAAGGGCCGAGCAGTACTGGGCGCTTCGATCCGAGTGATGGACTAGTTTCTGAACGCTTCGACGTCGCTTCAAAGCCATTCAAAAGGCTTGCACCACGGAGTTGGTGTGCAGACTTTCATGCACGTGATAGCCGACTATTTTTCTCGAAAAGACATCCGTCACTAAACTCAAATAGGCAACGCCATCACGGGTAGGCAGGTACGTAATATCGGCCACCCAGACCTGTTCTGGGCCGGTAGCGACTATTTGTTCCGGGCTTGATTTCAGCAGATTGGGGTGTCGGTGGAAGCGATGATGGCTGTCGGTCGTCTTGTGATACGCCCGTTTTCTGCGGACCAACTGGCGGCTTTCCCGCAAAACCGCGAACAAACGATCCCGGCCAACATGGAGCTCCTGTTGCTCCCGCTGCGCATGCATCATCGAATGCAGCTTGCGAGTGCCGATGCACGGTTGGCGAGCATGGACCTTCTCTACAAACGTTATGAGCTGCTGATCCTGGTCGGCCCGAGCCCTGTAGACCCGGTTGCGTTTCTAATAGGCCTGACGGCTTATTCCCATAAATTGGCAAGCCCTGCTGACACTCAGGGTTTGGGTTTACGCAACGACTTGCCGGGTCGCTTTTTTACGACAGATACGCCGTAGTCATTTTTCAGAACATCGACCACGGCTTCAAAGAATTGGGCTTTCTGAGTTGCCAGCGCCAGTTGTTCCTCGAGTTATTTGATTCTTTGCTCGGGAGTCAGTGGCAAGGTTGGCTCGTCCATAAGTCTGATCCTCTGGGAGCGAATGGAGGCGCCTTGACTCCAGTCCTGGCGACCATGTTTGCGTAACCAAACCAACACCGTCGACCGACCCTGAATCCCATAGCGCCGCTGAGCCTCTTTATAACTCAACTCGCCTTTTTCGACCTGGTCTACAACCGATAATTTAAAAGCCAGTGTGTAATCACGCTGACTGCGCTTCGTGCCCGTATGCATTGCACCTTCCTGAAAAGAAGTCAGAAGGTGTAAACCTTATTCAGGACGGAACAACTGAAACACAAAAGCCCCGCCTGAGTCGATCAGGCGGGGCCTTTTTTTAGCCTTCAGATTTGGCCACCGCATCACCGCCAACTGTTATTTCTGACAGTAGACATACTTTTCAATACAGCGAATATTAAACCGACCCCCATCCTGTTTCTCGAGAAAAGTGCATGAAGCTCGCTATATGTCTGGTGCTCTGCCTGATTCTATCTCAGACGGTATCCGCGCAAACCAATGTTGGCCCCCTGAAAAACGCCACAGCCAACAACTCGATTAATACGAACAATACTCTCGAAGATAGATTCGGCTATCGAGCGGATGATGCCGTGCCTAACGACAATCCGAAATTAACCGCCACGCCAAACCAATACCCAACGGTAGGTACGAAAAAATACCTGATGGTGGTCGGCCACTGGACTGATGGATACAGGTTCGATACTGAAAAGCTCTGGAAGCAAGCCTTCTCAGATGACCCTCTCTCGTTTCGCTCCTACATCCGGGCAGCATCGAAAGGTAAGCTTCTGGTTGATGGGCAAATGATCACAGCAGAGTTCGGTACACCGGCATGTGGGATTAAATCCATTTCGGAATTAGCAGCTGCAGCGGCAAAAACGCAGAATATTTCCTACGACTATCTCATCAGCTTCGCCGACTGCGGTGGTGGAGCAGTCGCTTGGCGTCCAGGAAACGCGATGGAGGTTTATGGCCAACCCCCCAATGCCCACGTTTTCAATCATGAGATGGGACATAGCTTGGGATTTTCGCACGGCCACACCTATAGCAACTGCCCCGTTGCTGATGATGTTATCCAGGCTCCCGATCAATGCACGGTCATCGGCTTTAGCGATACTGGCGACTCAGTGTCAGGGGGAGAAACACTCTATCCAGCACACAATCGTTGGTTTTCAGGATGGCTGAATAATTCACAGATCGCTGTCATCAACAACACCGGTCTTTACCGCTTGGGAGTGTTGGGTCAGGAAGGACCACAACTTTATCTGATCAATCGCCCGATAGCTCCAAACCAGATCGCCCTCGAATTTCGCCAGCCGACACCATTCGATAACTTCTCACCCGATGACAATCGGATGACGGGAGTCTGGATCAGATATACCTCCATGGAGGGCTCGGTGTTCAACTTTCAGCTAGATGCCACACCGGAGACTTCGACAGCGACAGATTCTGCCTTGCAACCCGCAAGGACACTGGAAGACGCCACGGCAAAGGTCAAAATCAAAGTCTGCGAGACCGACAAGACGGGGGCAACTCTTGCCGTTGCGCTTAATGGCCAAGGACTGCCGGATTGCACTACAACGGTTCCGGCTCCCATTATAGAAGCTCCCGTCTCAGACGCGAAAACAGGGCTTAAACCCGTTATCGGGGGTACCAGTTGGCCCGGGGCGCGTATTGTTGTGTCGAGTACCGAGACACCTGTCCAAACCCTCGGTGAGGCAGTCGCCGATGCGCACGGACAATGGTCGCTTCAGCTCGCCAAAAACCTTGACCAAGCAAGAACCTTTCGCCTCACCGGATATCAAGTTATCGACGGAAAAAGATCCGACTATATTCTCGATCACCCTATTCAAGTCGTCGATACGCCAGCGCCGCCGCAAATCCTGACACCCGCTATGAACATCCAGACTGGTCTGCGTCCGGTCGTGACCGGCACCGGCATCCCCGGGGCGACCGTCACCTTGCTTGAATACAACCAACCCAATTCGCCACTGGCCACAACTGTCGTGGACGGTTATGGAAAATGGTCGGTGCAGATCGACAATCCGCTACCTGCAAGAACCTTTCGCCTCACCGGATATCAAGTTATCGACGGAAAAAGATCCGACTATATTCTCGATCACCCTATTCAAGTTGTTGACACCATTCCGTAACTTTAATGCGACGCTTGCCCTTCCAGCAGGAAGAATTTTGGGGGCAATCCCCCCTTACGGAAAGAGCTTGCTCACGATAGTCCATAACATTCAACATCAACGTTGGCAGTCAAACCGCCTTCGCGAGCAGGCTCGCTCCCACATTGGATTGTTGGTCAGCGCGAGATTGGGTTATTGCTGAAGTTTCTGCGGAGTTTCTTCGCCCATGCAGCGCACGGCTTTTTTCTTGTTGTTGACCAAGACGCCCGTCAGGCCTTTCTGTTCAGTGTCAAACATCACCAGCACGCCATCGATGCACTGGGCCACTTGCGAGGCAGGCTCCAGGGAGACTTTGTAGTCCTCTCCCGGCACGGTCTTGATCATGGTGAAGTCGCTGAGCAGCAGCGCATCTTCCGGTTTGGCGAAGTGCAGGTAGCCGTAGAACCACAGGGCACCCACCGTGCCGAGGATGCTGCAGATACCGGTGATGATCAGCGGGATGGCGTTACGTTCTTCACTCATTGCGGACTCTCTGATGGTTCATCTTCTGAATTCGGGGGTGCCGGGTAGTTGGGGATTTCACCCAAGCGGCGCAGGCCGTTGAAATGCTGCGGGTCGTCGAGATAACGCAGCATGACCTTGCGCCAGACCGGGTCGGCAAATGTCTGCACATGACCACCGCGGGTCAATTGCAGCACGCGTGGCGGCGGCGCAGCTTGATACAGACGGATGCCGTTGGAAAGGGGCACGATCGGATCGTCGATGCTGTGGTAGATCAGTTTCGGTACGTCGTTGAGCTGCGCCATGGAGTTAATCGCGCTGTCACCGTCCGGCACCAGCCACGAGAGCGGCACCTGGAGCGCCCAGGTCAGCCAGGAATTGCTCAGGGCGAACCGGCCGATGCTGCGATAACTGGCGGGCACGCCGTCGAGGACGAAAGCCTTGAGTTGTTTCTGCCGTTCGGGATGTTGGACCAGGTAGTGAACCGCCATGGAACCGCCGAGGCTCTGGCCCAGCAGGATCAACGGCTTGCCTTTGACTTCCGGTGCCTGGTCGAGCCACTTGAACGCGGCGTCAATGTCCTGATATATCGCCGGCAGACTCGGTTCGCCTTCGGACAACCCGTAACCGCGATAATCGATCAACAGCACTTGATAGCCTTCCTCCGGCAACCACCAACTGCCGCCCAGATGCATCGGCAGATTGCCGCCATTGCCGTGCAGATGCAGCACCGTGCCCTTGACCTCGACACCGTTTTTCGCCGGCAGCCACCAGGCGTTCAGCCTGAGGCCATCGGCGGTGATCAGGGTCACTTCGCGGTAGTCGAGCTTGGCTTTTTCCGGGGTGAACAGTTGGCCCGGCTCGGGGTAGAACAGCAGGGAGCTGCAACCGCTCAAGGTCAGAAGAAGGCAAAGGATGCCGAGGATTCTCATCCGTTGAAACCTCGCAAGAATTGGAGTTGAACACATTCCCCTGTAGGAGTGAGCCTGCTCGCGAAGGCGGTGTGTCAGACAACATCAATGTTGAATGTTCGGCCGCTATCGCGAGCAGGCTCACTCCCACAGGGGATTTCGTGATCGTTAGAGAATGTTGGAGTAATCCGCTTCTATCCGGTCCAGGCTCAGGTGGTTGAGGAAGTTGGAGAAGCACATCCACGCCGACAGTGCGTTCAGGTCGCGGAACTGATCCGGCAAATACTTCGGCGGCACCACCAGCCCTTCGTCCACCAACTGACGCAAGGTACGCATGTCTTCCAGCGTGGTCTTGCCGCAAAACAGCAGCGGAATCTGTTCAAGCTTGCCCTTACGCACGGCCAACTGAATGTAGTTGTAAACCATGATGAAGCCCTTGAGGTAGGACAAGTCTTTGGTAAAGGGCAGGCCGGTCGGTATCGAACCACGGAACACCCGGCTGGCATTGCCGTAGCTTTCGGCCATTTCGAAGCCTTGCTCGCGGAAGAATTCGAAGACCTGCAAGAAGTCCGCGCCCTCCTCCACCATGTGAATGGCCCGGGTGCGGTTGGTCAGTTTGCGCAGGCGGCTCGGGTAGGACGCGAAGGTGATGATTTCCATCAGGATCGCCAGCCCTTCCTGGGTCACCGTCGACGACGGCGGGCCTTTGGACAGGAAGGTGCAGATCGGCTGGTTCAGCCCGTTGAGCGTGGTGCCGACGTGGACCAGCCCTTCATGAACTTCCAGGGCGCGCACGTCACGCTCGTTGAACATCGCGTCGGTGCGAATCTTGATGTAGTCGGCGCCGGCCGCCGCATCGGCGACAATACCGTCGGACTCGAACACCCGAATGGTCTCTTCGGCCTCGCCAAACACTTTGCTCAGCCGGGTTTGCAACAAATGCACGGCATCCTTGGCGGTGAGGATTTTCGGCTCGTCCTTCAGGTCACCCCGGCCATCGATGTTGTTCAGGTAATCGGAGAGCATCAGGCCGAGGTCGGACAGGGTCGGGTCACCGGCATGAAACGCGTCGGACGCAGCGCCGTACAACTCCTGGGAAATCAGGCCGAAATCTTCGGTGCCGCGCGCTTCGAGCATGCGCACCACCATCCGGTATTCCTTGCACATGCGCCGCATGATTTGGCCGACCGGGTTGAACTGGCCGAGCTGACGGGTGATGTCACGCTCGATGTTCTGGAACTCCAGCTTCACTTTGCTGGAATCGAACGACAGCGGCCGATTGAGGTAATAATCGCGATCCACAGCCGGCATTTCCTTGCCCTTGGCCTTGAGGAACCCCTTGCGGATGCTGTCGTCCCACTTGACCGCATCGAGGACGCGAATCGGCGTCTGCGCCAGCACAATGCGATCGGACAAAATGCGTATCGTCTGCTGGTAATCGTCCACCCGAAACTCCTGTAGAAAAACCGTTAGGTGCTGGCTTTATTTAACGTTGGCTTTGGCCAGGCGCTGATAGCGCACGGCCTCGACGAAGACATCGGAATTGGCCGGGTCATCCAGGTAGGCAAAGACCTGATCCATGCTGCTATTGATCAATACGCCGTCGCCATCATCGGTCTCGAAACCTTCACCGCTCAGGACTTTTTGTCCGAGGGCTTGATTGATCTGTTCGAGATCGAGGTTGTAGACCACCAATTCGTGCTTATCGGTCAGTTCAAACCCGGCGATGATGAAATGCCCGCCGAACTGCGCCGGCACCTTCGCCGACAGGTACCAGCGGCTGCCGTGGCGCGACACCGTAAAGGGGTAGGCCTCGCGCTCTTTGGGTTTGGCCTTGAGGTAGCTGACCGCCTGGTAACGACTGTCGCCCAGACGGGTCAGCTCCAGGTTCATCGGCTCGCCCCAGGCGTTGGTGCTGGTCCATTTGCCGAGCAGACCTTTGGGCGCGGGGTCGCTGGCGGGCAGTGGGTCCCTGAAGGTCACCAGACAGCCACTGAGCAGCAGGAACGACAAGGCGATCACAACGACACGCCAGGCTTTCATTCAACACTCCCTATGAACACACAGCCCCGAATGGTCACCGACCTTGCAGGAGCGAGTTTTGCCCGCGAAGGCGTTGTGTCAGTCAACACATAGGTTGAATGTTATACCGCCTTCGCGGGCAAGCCTCGCTCCTACAGGGTCGAGCGCCCCGCAGGAATTACACCGACGCCAAAACCAAATGCATGTAGCGGGTCAGGATACCGAGCATTTCGGCTTCGGCGACAGGCTCGGCGTCGTTGAGCAGGCCCTGATATTCCATCCGTCCGATAATCGCCGTCAACACTTTGGCATCCTGTTGTGGTTCGCGCGAACCCAATACCTGGAAAAGCTGGCATGTGCCCTGGAGCAGAATCTGCTGATGTGAACGTACCAGCTCAGCAAGGCGCGGGTTCAGCAGCGCTTCCTGGCGGAACGCCTGTTCGGCCATCAAGTGCTCGCGACGGTTGATCAGTTGCCGGTGAACGTAGTCCGACATCAATCGCGCAATGTCGTCCGCCAGCTGCGAGCGCGACTCGGGGCTGCCGTCGCCGCTGACCACCATCTCGCGCAGCAGGCCCTCGTTATTGATCCACAACTTGGCCATGAACGCGGCGCTGCGTTCCACGTACTGGGCGAAGGTATCGGTGAGCAAGTCATCGATATCCTTGAAGTAATAAGTGGTGGCCGACAGCGGCACACCGGCCTCGGCCGCTACCGCTCGGTGACGCACGGCCCGCACGCCATCGCGCACGACAATGCGCATCGCCGCATCGAGAATGTCCTGTCGACGCTGCTCGCTGCCCTGTCGGCTGGCCTTGCGGCCCTGGTACTGAACGCTTTCAGCGACCGCAGTGGCGACGCCCGCTGCACCTTCTTGAGCAATTGCACGGTTCACGACAGGTATTCCTCTCTAACTTCAAAAGTAACCATTTGATACGTTTGTACCAGACAGGCAATAAAAAGCCGCCTGTTATAGGCGGCTTTTTTATTGAAACACTTACGCTTGTGGCCGCATGTGCGGGAACAGGATCACGTCGCGGATCGACGGTGAGTTGGTCAACAACATCACCAGACGATCGATACCGATCCCTTCACCGGCCGTTGGCGGCATGCCGTACTCCAGCGCGCGAACGAAGTCGGCGTCGTAGTGCATGGCTTCGTCGTCGCCCGCGTCCTTGTCGGCCACCTGCGCCATGAAGCGCTCGGCCTGGTCTTCCGCGTCGTTCAACTCGGAGTAGGCGTTGGCGATTTCGCGGCCGCCGATGAACAGTTCAAAACGGTCGGTGACGCTTGGGTTGTCGTCGTTACGACGGGCCAGCGGCGACACTTCGAACGGGTACTGAGTGATGAAGTGCGGCTGCTCCAGCTTGTGCTCGACCAGTTCTTCGAAAATCATCACCTGCAACTTGCCCAGACCTTCGAAGCCCAGCACCTTGGCGCCGGCCTTCTTGGCGATGGCGCGAGCCTTCTCGATGTCCGTCAGGTCGTCAGCGGTCAGCTCGGGGTTGTACTTGAGGATCGAGTCGAACACCGACAGACGCACGAACGGTTCGCCGAAGTGGAACACTTTGTCGCCATACGGCACGTCGGTGCTGCCCAGGACCAGTTGCGCGAGTTCGCGGAACAGTTCTTCGGTCAGGTCCATGTTGTCTTCGTAGTCGGCGTACGCCTGGTAGAACTCCAACATGGTGAATTCAGGGTTGTGACGCGTCGAAACGCCTTCGTTACGGAAGTTGCGGTTGATCTCGAACACTTTCTCGAAACCGCCAACCACCAGACGCTTGAGGTACAGCTCAGGCGCGATACGCAGGAACATTTCCAGGTCCAGCGCGTTGTGGTGCGTCTCGAACGGCTTGGCTGCTGCGCCACCCGGGATGGTTTGCAGCATCGGCGTTTCGACTTCAAGGAAGTCACGCTTCATCAGGAAGCTGCGGATGTGCGCGATCACTTGGGAACGAACGCGGAACGTCTGGCGCACTTCTTCGTTGACGATCAGGTCAACGTAACGCTGACGGTAGCGCTGTTCGGTGTCGGTCAGGCCGTGGTGCTTGTCCGGCAGTGGGCGCAGCGACTTGGTCAGCAGGCGCACTTCGGTCATTTCAACGTACAGGTCGCCCTTGCCGGAACGGGCCAGGGTACCAACGGCTGCGATGATGTCGCCCATGTCCCAGGTTTTCACCGCGGCCAGGGTGTCTTCGGACAGGGTCTTACGGTTGACGTAGACCTGGATGCGCCCGGTCATGTCCTGGATCACCATGAACGAGCCGCGGTTGAGCATGATGCGACCGGCAACCTTGACCGGGATTGCAGCCTCTGCCAGCTCTTCCTTGGTCTTGTCCGCGTACTGTTTCTGCAAGTCTTCGCAGTAGTTGTCGCGGCGGAAGTCGTTGGGGAAGGCATTGCCCTTGGCGCGCTCGGCAGCA
This sequence comes from Pseudomonas sp. FSL W5-0299, assembly GCF_005930655.1. Taxonomy (NCBI): domain Bacteria; kingdom Pseudomonadati; phylum Pseudomonadota; class Gammaproteobacteria; order Pseudomonadales; family Pseudomonadaceae; genus Pseudomonas; species Pseudomonas sp. FSL W5-0299. The sequence continues at coordinate 138,984 of NZ_RXHX01000007.1, read as the reverse complement.
AGCTTTTCCTTGCGCAGGGCGATCAGGGAGTTTTCTTCCTGTTGCAGGGCTTGCGGGTCGAGTTGTAGGTCGCTCATGTCTTTAAATATTCCATCAGGTTCGTTGCCCCCGGCATTCGCCGGGGTTCGCGGGCAAGCCTCGCTCCTACAGGGTCGTATTGACCCCCGCAGGGCGTGCGTTAAAGCCCTTGTTTCAAGCTGGCCACCAGGTATTCGTCGATATCGCCGTCGAGCACCTTGTCGCAGTCACTGCGTTCGATGTTAGTGCGCAAATCCTTGATTCGCGACGCATCGAGCACGTAAGAGCGAATCTGGTGACCCCAGCCGATGTCCGACTTGGTGTCTTCCAGGGCCTGGGAGGCGGCGTTGCGTTTCTGCACTTCCTGCTCGTACAAGCGCGCCCGCAACATTTTCATCGCGGTGTCTTTGTTGGCGTGCTGGGAGCGTTCGTTCTGGCAGCTGACCACGGTGTTCGTCGGTACGTGGGTGATACGTACGGCCGAGTCGGTGGTGTTTACGTGCTGACCACCGGCACCGGAGGAGCGGTAGGTGTCGATGCGCAGGTCCGACGGGTTGATGTCGATTTCGATGTTGTCATCGATTTCCGGCGACACGAACACGGCCGAGAACGAGGTGTGGCGGCGGTTGCCGGAGTCGAACGGGCTCTTGCGCACCAGACGGTGCACGCCGATCTCGGTGCGCAGCCAGCCAAAGGCGTATTCGCCCTTGATGTGGACCGTGGCGCCCTTGATCCCGGCGACTTCACCGGCCGACAGTTCCATGATGGTCGCGTCGAAACCGCGTTTGTCAGCCCAGCGCAGGTACATGCGCAGCAGGATGTTGGCCCAGTCCTGGGCCTCGGTGCCGCCGGAGCCGGCCTGGATGTCCAGGTAGGCGTTGTTGGCGTCCATCTCACCGCTGAACATGCGACGGAATTCGAGTTTTTCCAGCGACTCGCGCAGGCGCTCGACTTCGGCAGCGACGTCATCGACGGCGGCCTGGTCTTCTTCTTCGGCGGACATCAGCAGCAAATCTTTGGCATCGGCCAGACCGCTGTGCATTTCGTCGAGGGTTTCGACGATCTGAGCCAGCAGCGACCGCTCGCGGCCCAGTTCCTGAGCGTACGACGGGTTGTTCCAGACAGCCGGATCTTCAAGCTCGCGATTGACTTCAGTCAGACGCTCATGCTTTTGATCGTAGTCAAAGATACCCCCGAATAGTTTCGGAGCGCTCGGACAGGTCCTTGATACTGTTAAGGATCGGGTTGATTTCCATGGCGGGCAGCACTCGTTGGCGAACTTTTGAAAGCCGGCGAGTATAACGTAATCAAGCTGTCACGGCAGCCCGCCTGGCGGCTTTAGGGGCGAATGATTAAAGCGGACGCCGAGTAATCTGTGGCGAGGCAGCTTGCTCCCGTTGGACTGCGCAGCAGTCCCCTTCTTTTTGCGCAGAAGAGGGGCCGCTTCGTGGCCCAGCGGGGCAAGCTCCCTCCCCCACAGGGGTATTTGCCATCCAAGAGATCAATATTCGCAATCTCGGTCGTCCGCTACTCGATGCCCACCTGATTGCGCCCATTGTTCTTCGCCAGGTAAAGGCCCTTGTCCGCCGCCGAGATCAGTTGCCGGCAATCACTGCCCGGCTGCGGGATCATGGTCGACAGGCCGATGCTGATGGTCAGGCCAGAGCCTTCGCTGGGGACAATGTGCGGAATCTTCAGCGCTTCCACGGTGAGGCGGAGTTTTTCCGCCACCAGCCGCGCCCCGCCCGGCGTGGTGTTGGGCAACACCAAGGCGAACTCTTCCCCGCCGTAACGGGCTGGCAGGTCCGAGGGCCGGGCGCTCGCGTCGCGAATCGCGGTCGCGACTTTACGCAGGGCTTCATCGCCTTCGAGGTGGCCAAAGCTGTCGTTGTAGGACTTGAAGTAGTCGACATCGATCATCAGCAGCGACAGCTGGCTCTGATCACGCAGGGAGCGGCGCCATTCCAGCTCCAGGTATTCGTCGAAGTGCCGGCGGTTCGAGAGCCCGGTCAAGCCGTCGGAGTTCATCAACCGCTGCAACACCAGGTTGGTGTCGAGCAACTGCTGCTGGCTGACCCGCAACGCGCGGTAGGCCGCATCGCGCTGCAACAGCGTCATGTAGGACCGCGAGTGGTAGCGAATTCGCGCCACCAGCTCGATGTTGTCCGGCAGCTTGACCAGGTAATCATTGGCCCCGGCCGCGAACGCCGCGCTCTTGATCAGCGGGTCTTCCTTGGTCGACAGGACAATGATCGGAATGTTCTTGGTCGCCGGATGATTACGGTACTCACGTACCAGGCTCAGGCCGTCCAGCCCGGGCATCACCAGATCCTGCAGGATCACCGTTGGCTTGATGCGGATCGCCTGCGCAATGGCCTGGTGTGGATCGGCGCAGAAGTGGAAGTCGATATTGTCTTCATTCGACAACCCGCGACGCACCGCCTCGCCGATCATCGCCTGATCGTCCACCAGCAACACCATGGCGGCGTTTTCGTCGGTCTTGAAGTCGTCGAGCTGTAGGTCAGTCATGTGCGGTCACCTGAATACTGCTTGGGCCAGGATTGCTGCGAAAAGTCTTCATTTTGGGAAAATCTCCAGCAATCGTGGCGCTATCTTGTCCAGTGGGCGAACTTCCACGGCGGCGTCGATGGCCGCTGCCGCTTTCGGCATTCCGTAAACCGCACTGCTTTGTTGGTCCTGCGCGATGGTCAGGTAGCCCTGTTGGCGCATGAGTTTAAGCCCCTGCGCGCCGTCGCGTCCCATGCCGGTGAGCAATACGCCCACGGCATCGCCATTCCAGTAACTGGCCACGCTCTCGAAAAACACGTCGATCGAGGGCCGATAGATCTCGTTGACCGGTTCGGCGGTATAGGCCAGCGTGCCGTTTTTCAGCAAGCGAATATGGTGGTTGGTGCCCGCCAGCAACACTGTGCCGGCCAAAGGAGGCTCGCCTTCCTGAGCCAGGCGCACCTTCAGGCCGCTGGCGCTGCTGAGCCATTCGGCCATGCCGGCGGCGAACACCTGGTCAACATGTTGCACCAGCACGATCGCGGCCGAAAAATCCCGTGGCAGCCCTTTCAGCAAGACTTCCAGCGCTGCTGGTCCGCCTGCCGACGAGCCGATCGCAATCAGGCGCTGGCGCGAGGCCGAGCTACGCAGCGGGCTGGGGGCCGATCGCTCACGATTGCCCTTGTCACCAATCAGCCAGCCGATGTTCATGATCTTGCGCAACAACGGCGCCGCTGCCTCCTGGGCATTGCCGACACCGAGGGCCGGGGTGTCGACCACGTCCAGCGCACCGTGACCCATGGCCTCGAACACCCGGTGCACGTTCTGCTGACGGTCAACCGTGACAATGACGATGGCGCAGGGAGTGTCGGCCATGATCCGCCGGGTGGCCTCGACGCCGTCCATCACCGGCATGATCAGGTCCATCAGGATCAGGTCCGGGGTATTTTCGGCGCAACGCTGCACCGCCTCCGCGCCATTGCCGGCGACCCAGACCACTTCATGCGCCGGTTCGAATGCCAGGGCGCGGCGCAGGGCCTCAACCGCCATGGGCATGTCGTTGACGATCGCTATTTTCATGCCCGCGCTCCTCCGATGAGCTCAACCACCGCATCAAGCAGGGCGTCGTCATGAAAACTGGCTTTGGCTAGATAATAGTCGGCTCCGGCGTCCAGTCCACGACGACGGTCTTCTTCGCGGTCTTTATAGGACACCACCATAACCGGCAGCGATTGCAGGCGATTATCCTGGCGCAGTAAAGACACCAGTTCGATGCCGTCCATGCGCGGCATATCAATGTCGGTGATCAGCAGATCGAAATCCTCCGAACGCAGGGCGTTCCAGCCATCCATACCGTCGATCGCTACGGCCACGTCGTAGCCGCGATTGAGCAGCAACTTGCGCTGCAACTCGCGAACGGTCAACGAATCGTCGACCACCAGAATCCGTTTGCGGGCCGCTTCGACGGCCTGGCTGCCCTGACGGGCAATCCGCTCCAGACGCCCGGTGTTGAGCAGCTTGTCCACCGAGCGCAGCATGTCTTCGACGTCGACGATCAGCACGACCGACCCGTCGTCGAGCAAGGCCCCGGCGGAAATGTCCTGCACCTTGCCCAGACGTTCGTCCAGCGGCAATACGACCAATGTCCGCTCGCCGATAAACCGCTCGACCGCCACCCCGTAAATCGCCTCGCGCTCGCGGATCACCACGACTTTCAGGGTTTGCTGACTGCTCGCACTCGCCGGACGCTGCAACAGCTGACTGGCAGCGACCAGCCCGACATGCCGGCCTTCGTACCAGAAGTGCTGGCGCCCTTCGACCTGAACAATGTCCGCCGGCTCCAGGTCGCACATGCGCTCGATGTGCGCCAGCGGGAACGCATACGCCTCGTCACCGACTTCCACCACCAGACTGCGCACCACCGACAGCGTCAGCGGCACTTCGAGATGAAAGCGGCTGCCCTCGCCTGCGGTCTGCTCCAGCACCACCGCGCCGCGTAACTGACGGACCATGTGCTGAACCGCGTCCAGGCCGACACCGCGCCCGGACACTTGCGTGACCGTGTCGCGCAGGCTGAAACCCGGCAGGAACAGGAACGTCAGCAACTCTTCTTCACTGAGCTGCGCGGCAGTTTCCGCCGGGGATAATTGCCGCGCGATGATGCTGCGACGGACCTTTTCCAGATCGACGCCGTGACCGTCATCGCTCAATTCCAGCACCAGCAGACCGGCTTGATGAGAGGCGCGCAGACGAATCAGCCCTTCTTCAGGCTTGCCGGCGAGCAAACGCTGCTCGGGGGATTCGATGCCGTGATCGACAGCGTTGCGCAGCAAATGCGTCAGCGGCGCTTCGAGCTTTTCCAGGACGTCGCGATCGACCTGGGTTTTCTCGCCCTCGATCTCCAGCCGCACCTGTTTGCCGAGGCTGCGACCGAGGTCGCGGACCATGCGCACTTGCCCGCTCAATACGTCGGCAAACGGCCGCATGCGACAGGCCAGTGCAGTGTCGTACAAGACCTGCGCCCGCTGACTGGCCTGCCAGGCAAACTCGTCCAGTTCGGCGTTTTTTTCCACCAGCAATTGCTGCGCTTCGGCCAGCAGCCGCCGGGCATCGCCCAGGGCCTCCTGAGCTTCGAGGCTCAAGGCATGTTCCTTGAGGTGGACGTTGAGGTTTTCCAGCGCCCGCAGGCCATTGTTCTGCATGCGCTTGAGGCGCTGCATCGTGGCCAGGTGCGGCTTGAGTCGCTGGGTTTCCACCAGGGACTTGCTCGACAGATCGAGCAGGCTGTTCAGGCGTTCGGCCGTGACGCGCAACACGCGTTCGCCATTTTCAGTGGTGCGCCGGAGCTTTCTCGGCGGTTCGACGGGTGGCGGTTCGGCGACCGGAATCAGTTCCTCGACTTTGGGCGCGAGTGCTTCAGGCTCCGGCTCGGACTCGGACTCGGTCATGAACGGGGCGATCGGCGTGCTGATCGGCGCGGCCAGCGCATTTGGATCCAGCAACCGCGCCATCAGTGCCACATAGGCCTCGATATCCGCCGATTCGGGATTGTTACTCGGCGTCGCAATGCGCATCAGCAAATCAGTGCCTTGCAGCAAGGCGTCAATGTGCTCGGGCCGCAGGTACAGGCGCCCTTCCTGCGCGCTGACCAGGCAATCTTCCATCACATGGGCGACGCTGACGCCGGCATCAACCCCGACAATCCGCGCCGCGCCTTTGAGCGAGTGAGCCGCGCGCATGCACGATTCGAGGTGATCGGCCTGGGTCGGATCGCGTTCCAGCGCCAGAAGACCTGCGCTCAGCACCTGGGTCTGAGCTTCGGCTTCGAGGCTGAACAGCTCCAGTAACGAGGCGTCGCGCAGTTGCTCGGGGGTCATGTGAGGCTCCGGGTCACGGCGGACAATAGCTGTTCTTCATCCAGCCAACGCAGGCTGCGACCCTTGAATTGCAACACGCCCCGGGTGTATCTGGCGCTGGCTTGGGTGCCGGACTGCGAGGCGGCCTCGAGAATGCGTTCGTCGATGGCGTGAATCCCGTCCACTTCGTCCACCGGCACCACCACTGGTCCGCCGTGGGCGGCGATGATCAGCATCCTCGGCATCACGCGCGCGCCTGACGTCACGCTGGCAGTGCCATCGAGACCGAGCAGTTCCACCAGTGACAGGCACGCCACCAACGCGCCGCGCACATTCGCCACGCCGAGCAAGGCCCGAGAGCGCTGGTGCGGCAACGAATGAATCGCTTGCAGCGGTGCCACTTCGACCAGGCTGCGAGTGGCCAGGCCCAGCCATTCTTCGCCAAGTCGAAACATCAGCAGCGAGCGGGTTTTCACGTCGATTTCCACCGCCACCGAGACCTGCTCGCGATCGTCCTGTTGCAAGGCGTAGCGGTCGAGCAAGCGCGTGGCCGCGGCGGAATACACCGCGCAGTTGCGGCAGTGAATGTGTTCGATCAGCAACGGGCAGGACTTGTCGCCGTGGATTCCGATGCGGTTCCAGCAATCATCGATGGCCTGGGCATCTTTATGGGTGAGGTTCAAAGTGTCGGAGGCGTTCATCGTTTACGCTCACTGTCGGCGGCGCGTTCGCTGCGGGCGGCGCGGTCCTGCAATCTTTTCGCACCCGCCGTGTCGCCCTGGGATTGCTGCAAGGCTGCCAGGTGCATCAACGCGTCGGGATGTTGAGGTTCGAGGTACAGGGCCTTGCGATAAAATCCCTGGGCTTCGAGCGCTCGACCAGCGACATCGCTGAGCAGTCCCAGCCAATAAAACACCTGGGCCACAGGCTCGTGGCTGCGCAAATAACCTTCACAGGCGGCGCGGGCTTCGGCACTTTTGCCTTCGTTGGCGAGGGCAGCGATGTTGGCCAGCAAGGCGGCAGCGTCCGAAGCTTTTGGCGTGACGACCGGCGGCGTGTGAGTTGCGAACGGACGATGGCGCACGGGCGGCGGAGTCACGCTACGCACCGGCTGACGCACTGGCAGCGGTGTCGGAACAAAGACTGGCAGAGGCTCGGGCGCGCTCTGACGACTGAAGGCAAACGACTGCGGGATGCCAATCGAGCGCATGCCGAATCGACCGAGCAAACTGCCTTCGGCCGGGCCGATAAACAGCACGCCGTCGACATGGGTCAGGCGCTTGAGCACTTCGAAGACTTGTTGCTGGGTAGGCAGATCGAAATAGATCAGCAGGTTGCGGCAGAACACAAAATCATAGGGTGGCTCGCTGGCCAGCAGCGCCGGATCCAGCAGATTGCCGACTTGCAAACGCACCTGTTCAAGCACTCGCTCGTTGAGGCGGTAGCCGTCTTCTTCGGCGCTGAAATGCCGCTCGCGAAATTCGATGTCCTGGCCACGAAACGAATTCTTGCCGTACAGCGCACGCTTGGCTTTTTCCACCGACAGCGGGCTGACGTCCATGCCTTCGACCTTGAACTGATGCGGCTTGAGTCCGGCATCGAGCAAGGCCATGGCGATGGAGTACGGCTCCTCGCCCGTGGAGCACGGCAGACTGAGAATCCGCAGCGCGCGCATGTAATTGATGTCGGCCAAACGCTGGATGGCCAGTTTCGCCAGGGTTGCGAAGGATTCCGGGTAGCGGAAGAACCAGGTCTCGGGAACGATCACCGCTTCGATCAACGCCTGCTGTTCGTCCTGCGAACCTTGCAATGTGTGCCAATACTCATCGGCCGTCAGCACCCTGGAGGCGGTGCTGCGCTGGCGCACCGCGCGCTCGATGATTGCCGGCCCCACCGACGTCACGTCGAGGCCGATGCGTTCCTTGAGGAAATCGAAGAACCGCTGATCGCTGCTCATGGCCCATCCTCAAGCAGCGCCGTGGCCAGAGGTGGTGAAGGAAACAGCAGCGCGCGCACCTGTTCATCGAGCAGATCGGCCACCCGCACCCATTGCAGCAAGCCTTGGGCATCTTCACGGACCGGCCCCAGGTACGGCGCCTGGCGATTGTCCAGGCCATAGGGCTTAAAGTCCGCCGGATTGCAACGCAAGGTGTCGGTGGCCTGCTCAAGAATCAGTCCGAGCAACTGTGAAGGCGTCTGCTCGTCCGGCCAATAGTGCACCAGCACCAGCCGTGTGCTGGTGCGCGATTGCGCCGGCTCGCCAAAGGTCAGCGCGCTGAGGTCGATCACCGGCACCACCGCGCCGCGATAGGCAAACACCCCGGCGACCCAGTCAGGCGCCTTGGCAATCGGCTTCAATGGCAGACGCGGCAGCACCTCGGCCACCTCGCGCGCCTGCAAGGCATAACGCTCGTTGCCGATGCGAAACAGCAGAAACAACGCGTGTCTGGCCGGCATCACCGTGCTGTGTTTGGCCGCGAGTTCGCTCATCAGACTTTGAATCGCGAGACGCCGCCCCGCAGCCCGACGGCCACCTGGCTCAGCTCGTCAATGGCGAAACTGGCCTGGCGCAGGGACTCGACGGTCTGGCTGCTGGCATCACCCAACTGCACCAGCGCGTGGTTGATCTGTTCGGCGCCGGTGGCTTGCGCCTGCATGCCTTCGTTGACCATCAACACCCGCGGCGCCAGCGCCTGAACCTGGTGGATGATTTGCGACAACTGCTCGCCGACCTGTTGCACTTCGGACATGCCGCGCCGCACTTCTTCGGAGAACTTGTCCATGCCCATGACCCCGGCCGACACCGCCGACTGGATTTCACGGACCATTTGCTCGATGTCATACGTGGCCACGGCGGTCTGGTCCGCCAGACGCCGCACTTCGGTGGCGACCACGGCAAACCCGCGCCCGTATTCACCCGCCTTTTCGGCTTCGATCGCGGCATTCAGAGACAGCAGATTAGTCTGATCGGCGACTTTGACGATGGTCACCACCACCTGGTTAATGTTGCCGGCCTTCTCGTTGAGGATCGCCAGTTTGGCGTTGACCAGATCGGCCGCGCCCATCACCGAGTGCATGGTCTCCTCCATGCGCGCCAGGCCTTGCTGCCCGGACCCGGCCGCGACCGAGGCCTGGTCGGCGGCGGTAGAGACTTCGGTCATGGTGCGCACCAGATCACGAGAGGTGGCCGCGATTTCGCGGGACGTCGCGCCGATTTCGGTGGTGGTGGCGGCGGTTTCGGTGGCGGTGGCTTGTTGTTGCTTGGAGGTGGCGGCGATTTCGGTCACCGACGTGGTGACCTGGACGGAAGAGCGTTGGGCCTGGGACACGAGCGACGTCAGCTCGGTCATCATGTCGTTGAAGCCGGTTTCCACGGCCCCGAATTCGTCTTTGCGTTCCAGGTTCAGACGGCCGCTGAGATCACCAGTGCGCATGATTTCGAGGATCTGCACAATCCGGTTCATCGGCGCCATGATCGCGCGCATCAACAGCAAACCGCAGAGGCCGGCGGCCAATACCGCGACCAACAGGGAAATGCCCATGATGACTTTCGCGGTGATCACGGCGTCATCAATGGCCGCGATGTCCTGGTCGGCGACCGCTTTGTTTTCGCGGATGATGTCATTGAGCTTCATGCGACCTGCGGTCCAGGCCGGGGTCAGTTGCTCGTTGAACAGTTTGATCGCGTCGGCTCCCTGATTGCGCTTGTGCAAGTCGAGCACAGCGGCCAGGACCTTGTTGTAATCGGCATGGAGTTTTTCAAAAACGGCGTATTCGACCTTGTCTTCATCCGTGGTGACGGTGGCCTGGTAGTTCTTCATTTGCTCCTGCAGATGAGCTTCGAAGCTTTTGAAGCTGTCGGCTTCTTCTGCGCTGAAACCCTGCCCCTCTTTCAAACCGAGCATCTCCTGGGTTCGAAGGTACGTGTCGACCCAGGCACTGCGAACCATCGAGCTGTAATACAACCCGGGCAACGCGTCCTCACGCACACTGGCTTCGCTGACCTCAATCTTCAAGAGCCGCGAATAGGAGACAACCACCATCAACAACATGATGGCGATAATCACCGCAAAGCTCGCCAAGATGCGTTGGCGCAACGTCCAGTTCTTCACGGGTCAATCCTCGGGCGATTCAAATGCCGGGGAGTATAGCTGAGGGTGTTTCATTTATAAGACGGGTGTCATGCTTCTATTTCGTCGCGATTAAAGCGAATTGGCAGGCGCGTGCGGTGAATGGATCACGGGATGAGAGAAGCAAACGCCTTCGCAAGCAGGCTCGCTCCATTGACCGGGTTGATCAATCGAACGCGGTCCCTTATGGGAGCGAGCCTGCTCGCGAAAAACGATGACACGGTTTAACTGACCTGACTGCGCAATTAAAGGGAAGCCTGCCGCACCTGCTTTTCCAGCTCCGCCTTCAATCCCGGCTCCAGCTTCAACTGCCGTGCCAGTTCATCCAGGTAGGACTTCTCCATGAAGCTCTCCTCATCCACCAGCATCACGCTGGCGATGTACATCTCAGCCGCCATTTCCGGCGTGCTGGCCGCGCGGGCGACTTCTGTCGGGTCGAGCGGCTTGCTGAGTTCGGCATGCAGCCACTGCTGCAATTCCTGATCGTTGTCGAGCTTGGTGAATTCGCCTTCGATCAATGCACGCTCGCGATCATCAACGTGGCCATCGGCTTTGGCCGCAGCCACCAATGCCTTGAGAATCGCCTGGCTGTGCAACTCAACCTGCGCAGGTGGCAGGCGGTCGAGTGTTTGCGGCTCGGTCTTCGGCGCGGTGCCCTGCTGGGCCTGCCAGTTGCCGTAAGCCTTGTAGGCAATCACGCCGAGCGCCGCGAGACCACCGTAGATGGCGACTTTGCCGCCGACATTGCGGGCCTTTTTGCTGCCGAGCAACAGGCCCATGGCACCAGCCGCCAAGGCACCACCGCCCGCGCCGGAGAGCAAACCGCCGAGGCCGCCCGAACCACCGCTGCCACCGAGCAATCCGCCCAATCCACCGCTGGACGACTTGTTTTGATTTGCGCCGGCCTTGTTCTTCATCAGGTCCTGACCGGACTTGAGTAGTTGATCGAGCAATCCACGCGTATTCATTTTGCCGCCTCCACGAAAGGGGTTAACCGGACACATAAGGCCACCAGCCTAGAACGAAAGTGCCCGGCGACCGGGGACGAGAGTGCTTCTGGATGTTGCCTGAAAAAAACGGGCCATCGATTAAAGCGATATACACTCAAGCGAATCTATAAAAACCGCCCACCGGGTAACTCCCCATGATGACCTTGCGTCAGATCCGTCATTTCATCGCCGTGGCCGAGACCGGATCGATCTCCGCCGCCGCGCAAACCGCGTTCATTTCCCAATCGACCTTGACCCTGGCGATCCAGCAACTGGAAGAGGAGATTGGCGTCGGCCTGTTCAACCGACACGCCAAGGGCATGAGCCTGACCCATCAGGGCCACCAATTCCTGCGCCAGGCGCACCTGATTCTGGCCACGGTGGACAACGCCAAACGCAGCCTGCAACAAAGCACCGATCAGGTCGCCGGGCAGCTGATCATTGGCGTGACCAGCCTGGTGGCCGGTTATTACCTTGCGGATTTGCTCACCCGGTTCCAGCGTGCCTATCCCAACGTCGAAATCCGGGTGATGGAGGACGAACGCCCATACATCGAACATTTGCTGGTCAGCGGTGAGATCGATGTCGGCGTGCTGATCCTGTCCAACCTCGAAGACCGCCATGCCTTGCAGACTGAAGTGCTGACTCATTCGCCACACCGGTTGTGGTTGCCGGCTCAGCATCCGCTGCTGGAACACGACAGCATCAACCTTGCCGATGTGGCCCGCGAACCACTGATTCAGCTCAACGTCGACGAAATGGACCGCAACGCCCACCGCATGTGGAGCGGTGCCGGGCTGCAACCGCGCATCACCCTGAAAACCGCGTCGACAGAAGCCGTTCGGAGCCTGGTGGCCGCAGGTCTGGGTGTATCGATCCAGCCCGACATGACCTACCGCCCCTGGTCACTGGAGGGCGACATCATCGAAGCCCGCCCGATTGCCGACCTGAGCCAGACCCTCGACGTCGGCCTGGCATGGCGTCGTGGCACGGCGCGTCCGGCATTGGTGGACCCGTTTTTGACCGTGGCCCGCGAACAACCCCACGGCGGGCGCAAGCCATCTATTTAATCGAACGCCACCTTCAGTATTTAGAATTTGTCGACCTCGGGCCCGCGCACTAGTCTTGCTCCATCAATAAGACGGCCGGGCCCAGTCACTGGGAGCACCATGGCCACACAAGAAAAGAGAACCCGAAAAATGGCTGGCGCGCAGACCCCGTTGTTCACCGCGTTGTTGATCGATGGCGAGTTGGTCGCGGGTCAGGGTTTTGTCGAACCGATCCTCAACCCCGCCACCGGAGAAGTGCTGACCCACATCGCCGAAGCCAGCACCGAGCAAGTCGAAGCCGCCATCCTTGCCGCCCACCGCGCCTTCGCCGGCTGGTCGCGGACCACACCGCAGCAACGCTCGAACCTGTTGCTGGACATCGCCAACGCCATCGAAAAACAAGCCGACCTCCTCGCCCGACTCGAATCCCTGAACTGCGGCAAACCGTTGCACCTGGCCCGTCAGGACGACTTGAGCGCGACGGTCGATGTGTTCCGCTTCTTCGCCGGCGCCGTGCGGTGCCAGACCGGCCAGCTCAGCGGCGAATACCTGCCGGGCTACACCAGCATGGTCCGGCGCGATCCGATTGGCGTGGTCGCCTCGATTGCGCCGTGGAACTACCCGATCATGATGGCCGCGTGGAAAATCGCCCCGGCCCTCGCCGCCGGCAATACGCTGGTGTTCAAACCGTCCGAACACACGCCGCTGTCGATTCTGGCCCTGGCGCCGGCGCTGGCCGAGATCCTTCCACGCGGCGTGATCAACATCGTCTGCGGCGGCGGTGAAGGCGTCGGCAGCCACTTGGTCAGCCATCCCAAAGTGCGCATGGTGTCGCTGACCGGCGATATCGTCACCGGGCAGAAAATCCTCCAGGCCGCCGCCAAGACGTTGAAACGCACGCACCTTGAGCTCGGCGGCAAAGCGCCGGTGATCGTCTGCAACGATGCCGACATTCAAGCCGTGGTCGAAGGCGTGCGCACTTACGGTTATTACAACGCGGGGCAGGATTGCACCGCGGCTTGCCGGATTTATGCACAGGCCGGGATTCACGACCGCCTGGTGGCGGAACTCGGCGCGGCGGTCAGCAGCCTGCGCTTTGCCGGTAAACGCGACGCCGACAACGAAATCGGCCCGCTGATCAGCACCCGCCAGCGCGACCGCGTGGCCAGTTTCGTCGAGCGCGCCCTCGGCCAGCCGCATATCGAGCGGGTGACCGGCGCGGCGGTGCATTCCGGTGCCGGCTTCTATTACCAGCCGACGCTGCTGGCCGGTTGCAAGCAGAGCGACGAGATCGTCCAGCGCGAAGTATTCGGGCCGGTGGTCACCGTGACCCGTTTCGATCAGCTCGAACAAGCCGTGGACTGGGCCAACGATTCGGAATACGGCCTCGCCTCCTCGGTCTGGACGCAGAACCTCGACAAGGCCATGCAGGTCGCGGCGCGGTTGCAGTACGGCTGCACCTGGATCAACAGCCATTTCATGCTGGTCAGCGAAATGCCCCACGGCGGCCTCAAGCGGTCCGGGTATGGCAAAGACTTATCCAGCGATTCGCTTCAGGACTACAGCGTGGTGCGGCACATCATGGCGCGCCACGGACAGCATCTCTGACTACGCTAATAACAAGCCGCTAACGGCATGCTTCACCACGTTCACAACTGCCCCGACCATAATTAAAGAAGAGGGAATTCCCATGTTCGTGCACAAGACCGCACTGCTCAGTGCAATCACCTCGGCGCTGCTGGCCAGCGCCAGTCTCCAGGCCGCCGAACCGCTGAAAGCCGTCGGTGCCGGCGAAGGCCAGCTGGATATCGTGGCGTGGCCCGGCTACATCGAACGTGGCGAAAGCGACAAGGCCTACGACTGGGTGACCGGTTTCGAGAAGGAAACCGGCTGCAAGGTCAATGTGAAGACTGCGGCGACTTCCGATGAAATGGTCAGCCTGATGGCCAAGGGCGGTTATGACCTGGTGACGGCGTCGGGCGATGCCTCGTTGCGGTTGATCGTCGGCAAGCGTGTGCAGCCGATCAACACGGCGTTGATTGCGAACTGGAAAAGCCTCGACCCACGCCTCAAAGATGCGCCGTGGTACGTGGTCAACAAGCAGACCTACGGCACCCCGTATCAGTGGGGCCCGAACGTGCTGATGTACAACACCAACGTATTCAAAACTGCGCCGACCAGCTGGGGCGTGGTGTTCGATGCGCAGAACCTGCCGGACGGCAAACCGAACAAGGGCCGCGTGCAGGCTTACGACGGCCCGATCTACATCGCCGACGCGGCGCTGTACCTGAAGACCACCAAGCCGGAACTGGGCATCAAGGACCCGTACCAACTCACCGAAGCCCAGTACAAGGCTGTTCTCGATCTGTTGCGCGCCCAACAGCCGTTGATCCATCGCTACTGGCACGACACCACCGTGCAGATGAGTGACTTCAAAAACGAAGGCGTGGTCGCGTCCAGCGCCTGGCCGTATCAGGTCAACGGCCTGATCAACGAGAAACAACCGATCGCCTCGACCATCCCGAAAGAAGGCGCCACCGGTTGGGCCGACACCACGATGTTGCACGCCGAAGCCAAGCACCCGAACTGCGCTTACAAATGGATGGACTGGTCACTGCAACCGAAAGTCCAGGGTGATGTGGCGGCCTGGTTCGGTTCGTTGCCAGCGGTGCCAGCGGCCTGTACCGGCAGTGAATTGCTGGGTGCCGAAGGCTGCAAGACCAACGGCTTCGACCAGTTCGAGAAAATCGCCTTCTGGAAAACCCCGCAGGCTGAAGGGGGCAAGTTCGTGCCTTACAGCCGCTGGACCCAGGACTACATCGCGATTATGGGCGGCCGCTAACACACCGGCCCCTGTGGCAAGGGAGCTTGCTCCCGCTGGGTGGCGAAGCTGCCCCAAAACCAGTTAATGCGGTCTATCAGAGAGGCCGCATCAGTCCTTTTGGGAGTGCTGCGCACTCCAGCGGGAGCAAGCTCCCTCGCCACAATAAGTTTTCCAACCAGAAAGTTGATTCAGATTTTTCAGAAGTCCAGGCAGGGCCGCTGTGACGGCCCTCGCCTTTTTGGAGCACCGCACCATGACGCTTGCAGTCCAGTTCACCAACGTTTCCCGTCAGTTCGGCGAAGTGAAGGCCGTTGACCGGGTTTCCATCGATATCCAGGACGGCGAGTTCTTCTCCATGCTGGGCCCTTCCGGCTCGGGCAAAACCACCTGTTTGCGCCTGATCGCCGGTTTCGAACAACCGAGCGCTGGCTCTATCCGAATTCATGGCGAGGAAGCCGCCGGGCTGCCGCCGTATGAGCGTGACGTCAACACGGTGTTTCAGGATTACGCGCTGTTCCCGCACATGAACGTGCTCGACAACGTCGCCTATGGCTTGAAAGTCAAAGGCGTCGGTAAAGCCGAACGGCAGAAGCGGGCCGAAGAAGCCCTCGACATGGTTGCCCTCGGCGGTTACGGCGAGCGCAAACCGGTGCAACTGTCCGGCGGCCAGCGCCAGCGTGTGGCCCTGGCCCGCGCCCTGGTCAATCGCCCTCGCGTGCTGCTGCTCGACGAGCCGTTGGGCGCTCTCGATCTGAAGCTGCGCGAACAGATGCAGAGCGAGTTGAAGAAGCTGCAACGCCAGCTCGGCATTACCTTTATCTTCGTCACCCACGACCAGACTGAAGCGCTGTCGATGTCCGACCGTGTGGCAGTGTTCAACAAAGGACGCATCGAGCAGGTCGACACCCCGCGTAACCTGTACATGAAACCGGCCACCACGTTCGTCGCGGAATTCGTCGGCACGTCCAACGTGATTCGCGGCGATCTGGCCAAGCAATTGAGTGGCAATCCACAGCCGTTTTCGATTCGCCCGGAACACGTGCGTTTTGCCGAAGGCCCGCTGGCCAGCCACGAGATTGAAGTCAGCGGCTTGCTCCACGACATTCAGTACCAGGGCAGCGCCACGCGCTATGAACTGAAACTGGAAAACGGCCAGACCCTGAACATCAGCCAGGCCAACGTGCAGTGGCTGGACGTCAGCGCCCAGCACCAGACCGGGCAACGCATCAGCGCACGCTGGGCGCGCGAGGCGATGGTCCCGCTGCACGACAACGTTGTCGGTGGGGTGTGAGATGACCAGCGTGGCTATCCCTCAAACCCCGGCCGGCGGTTCGCCGTTGCGCAGGTTTTCCAACCTGCTGTATCGCCGACCGAATTTTTACCTGTCGCTGCTGCTGGTGCCGCCGCTGCTGTGGTTCGGTGCAATTTATCTCGGCTCGCTGCTGGTGCTGCTGTGGCAAGGCTTCTACACCTTCGATGACTTCACCATGGCGGTCACCCCCGACCTGACCCTGGCGAACTTCGCTGCGCTGTTCCAGCCGTCGAACTTCGACATCATCCTGCGCACGCTGAGCATGGCCGTCGCCGTGTCGCTCGCCAGCGCGATCGTCGCGTTCCCGATTGCCTATTACATGGCGCGTTACACCACTGGCAAAACCAAGGCGTTTTTCTACATCGCGGTGATGCTGCCGATGTGGGCCAGTTACATCGTCAAGGCGTATGCCTGGACCTTGCTGCTGGCCAAGGGCGGCGTCGCGCAGTGGTTCGTTCAACACCTGGGGCTGGAGCCGGTGTTGCAATTCGTGCTGGGCATTCCCGGCGTAGGCGGCA
This sequence comes from Pseudomonas sp. FSL W5-0299, assembly GCF_005930655.1. NCBI lineage: Bacteria > Pseudomonadati > Pseudomonadota > Gammaproteobacteria > Pseudomonadales > Pseudomonadaceae > Pseudomonas > Pseudomonas sp. FSL W5-0299. Next base: position 122,280 of record NZ_RXHX01000007.1, on the reverse strand, counting down.
GCACTTTATCGACCTCGCACCTGGGCCGTTTCATGGTGTTCGTCTACATCTGGCTGCCGTTCATGATCCTGCCAATCCAGGCTTCGCTGGAACGCCTGCCGCCGTCGTTGTTGCAAGCGTCTGCGGACCTGGGTGCCAAGCCACGCCAGACCTTCATGCAGGTGATTCTGCCGCTGTCGATTCCAGGCATCGCAGCTGGTTCGATCTTCACCTTTTCGCTGACCCTGGGCGACTTCATCGTGCCGCAGCTGGTGGGCCCGCCGGGCTACTTTGTGGGCAGCATGGTTTACGCGCAGCAGGGCGCAATCGGCAACATGCCGATGGCCGCGGCCTTCACATTGGTGCCGATTGTGTTAATCGCCATTTACCTGACTATCGTCAAACGACTGGGGGCCTTCGATGCACTCTGACTCTTCATCACAGGGGCAGGCTTCTATCGGATTAAAAATCGCAGCCTGGGGCGGGTTGGTGTTCCTGCACTTTCCGATCCTGATCATCTTCCTTTACGCCTTCAACACCGAAGAAGCGGCGTTCAGCTTTCCACCCAAGGGCTTCACCCTGCATTGGTTCAGCGTGGCGTTTTCTCGGCCCGATGTACTGGAAGCGATCAAGTTGTCGGCCGAAATCGCCGCCATCGCGACACTGATTGCGATGGTCCTCGGCACCCTCGCGTCGGCGGCGTTGTACCGGCGGGATTTCTTCGGCAAGCAAGGCATCTCGTTGATGCTGATCCTGCCGATTGCGTTGCCCGGGATCATCACCGGGATCGCGTTGCTGGCGACCTTCAAGACACTGGGGATCGAGCCGGGGATGTTCACCATCATCGTCGGCCACGCGACCTTCTGCGTGGTGATCGTCTACAACAACGTCATCGCCCGTTTGCGCCGCACTTCGCACAGTTTGATTGAAGCGTCGATGGACCTCGGCGCCGACGGTTGGCAGACCTTCCGTTACATCGTCCTGCCGAATCTTGGCTCGGCGTTGCTGGCCGGCGGCATGCTCGCGTTTGCGCTGTCGTTCGACGAAATCATCGTCACCACCTTCACCGCCGGCCATGAACGCACCCTGCCGCTGTGGCTGCTCAACCAGCTCAGCCGCCCACGGGACGTGCCAGTGACCAACGTTGTCGCGATGCTGGTGATGATGGTGACCATGCTGCCGATTCTCGGTGCTTATTACCTGACCCGGGGCGGTGAGAGCGTGGCGGGTAGCGGCGGGAAATAACCGAATAACGATTACTCCCTGTCGTAACCGAATCGAATGTGGGAGCGAGCCTGCTCGCGAAAGCGGTGTGTCAGCCAACATCAATGTTGAATGTTAAACCGCATTCGCGAGCAGGCTCGCTCCCACAGTTTGAACCGGTTCCTTCAGAGAAAAACAATAGTTTGAAGAGGACAATGCCATGCAAACCAAACTCTTGATCAACGGCCAATTGATCGACGGCGACGGCCCCGCCCAACCGGTGTTCAACCCGGCCCTCGGCCGTGTGCTGGTGGAAATCAACGAAGCCAGCGAAGCCCAGGTCAATGCCGCCGTACAAGCCGCCGACAGCGCCTTCGAAAGCTGGTCGCAAACCACGCCGAAGGAACGCTCGCTGCTGCTGCTCAAACTCGCCGACGCCATCGAAGCCCACGGCGAAGAGCTGGCCAAGCTGGAGTCGGACAACTGCGGCAAACCCTACAGCGCTGCGCTGAACGATGAGATCCCGGCGATTGCTGACGTGTTCCGTTTCTTCGCCGGCGCCAGCCGTTGCATGAGCGGTTCGGCGGGTGGCGAGTACTTGCCCGGCCACACCTCGATGATCCGCCGCGACCCGGTTGGCGTGATCGCCTCCATCGCGCCGTGGAACTACCCGCTGATGATGGTCGCCTGGAAAATCGCCCCGGCCCTCGCCGCCGGTAATACCGTGGTGCTCAAGCCGTCAGAACAAACCCCGCTGACCGCGCTGCGTCTGGCGGAACTGGCGTCGGAAATCTTCCCGGCCGGCGTGCTCAACCTCGTCTTCGGCCGTGGTCCTACCGTTGGCAGCCCATTGGTCACGCACCCGAAAGTGCGCATGGTCTCGCTGACCGGCTCGATCGCCACCGGATCGAACATCATTTCCAGCACCGCCGACAGCGTCAAACGCATGCACATGGAACTGGGCGGCAAGGCCCCGGTGATCATCTTCGACGACGCCGACATCGACGCCGCCGTGGAAGGCATTCGCACCTTCGGTTTCTACAACGCTGGTCAGGATTGCACCGCAGCTTGCCGCATCTACGCGCAGGAAGGCATCTACGACAAATTCGTCGAGAAGCTTGGCGAAGCGGTCAGCAGCATCAAGTACGGGTTGCAGGATGACCCGTCGACCGAGCTGGGGCCGCTGATCACTGCGCAGCACCGTGACCGCGTGGCCGGCTTTGTCGAACGTGCCGTGGCGCAACCGCATATCCGCCTGGTCACCGGTGGCAAGTCTGTGGAGGGGAATGGTTTCTTCTTCGAGCCGACGGTGCTTGCGGACGCTCAACAGGACGACGAAATCGTCCGTCGCGAAGTGTTCGGGCCCGTGGTGTCGGTGACCAAATTCACCGATGAAGCCCAGGTGCTGGGTTGGGCAAACGATTCGGATTACGGCCTGGCGTCGTCGGTCTGGACCTCTGACGTCGGTCGCGCGCATCGCTTGTCTGCCCGCTTGCAATACGGCTGCACCTGGGTGAATACGCACTTCATGCTGGTCAGCGAAATGCCCCATGGCGGTCAGAAACTGTCTGGCTACGGGAAGGACATGTCCATGTATGGGCTGGAGGATTACACCGTTGTGCGGCATGTGATGTTCAAGCATTAAAAGCTTCGCGGGCACGCCTCGCTCCTACAGGTTCGCCGCAGTACCTGTGGGAGCGAGGCTTGCCCGCGAAGGCATCACCTCGGTTTCAAGGTAGAAACCGGCACCAAGCACCATCAGGCTTCAACGCCAGAAAACCAAAACAATAACCACCGATCCGGGCAGCGCCTCCAAGGCACCGCCACGGTTTCGGACATCCGAAATCTGCCGATTTTCCGGAGCTGACACACCATGAGCGCATCACCCGAACTCTCTGTAGCCGTTGCCGACAGCGACTCCGAGCAGCTACGCAAGCTGGGTTACACCTCGAACTTCAACCGCAGCATGAGCCTGTGGGAAAACTTCGCCCTGGGCTTCACTTACCTCTCCCCGGTCGTCGGGGTTTATACCCTCTTCGGCCTGTGCCTGGCCGCCGGTGGACCGCCGATGTTCTGGGCTTATTTACTGGTCGGTTGCGGCCAGTTGCTGGTGTGCCTGATCTTCGGTGAAGTGGTCTCGCAGTTCCCGATTTCCGGCGGCGTGTACCCCTGGGCTCGTCGCTTGGTGGGCAAGCGCTGGGCGTGGATGGTCGGCTGGATCTACTCCATCGCCCTGTGCGTGACCATCGCTGCCGTTGCCGTCGGTGCCGGTCCGTACCTGGCCGCGATGATGGGCTTTGAACCGAGCAATAACACCAACATCGTCATCGCGCTGTTCCTGACGCTGTTCGCCACCCTGGTCAACCTCAGCGGCACCAAAATGCTGGCGCGGATCGCCATGTTCGGCTTCCTTTGCGAGCTGGTCGGCGCAGTGATCGTTGGCGTCTACCTGCTGATCTTCGAGCGTCACCAGTCGATCAGCGTGTTGTTCAACACCTTCGATATCAGCATTGACGGCTCGTACCTGCCGGCCTTCCTCACCGCCTCGCTGGCGGGGATGTTCCTGTACTACGGCTTCGAGGCCTGCGGCGACGTGGCCGAAGAAACCCCGAACCCAAGCAAGCAGATTCCGGTGGCCATGCGCATGACCATCTACATCGGCGGCATCGCGGCGATGTTCGCCTGCCTGGCGCTGATCCTCGCCGTGCCGGACATGCAAGCGGTAATCAACGGCACCGACAAAGACCCGGTCACCACCATCCTCAACAACGCCTTCGGCCCGGTCGGCTCGAAAGTGGTCATGGGCGTGGTGATGATTTCCTTCATCTCCTGCGTCATCAGCCTGCAAGCGGCGGCGAGTCGTCTGCTGTACTCCTACGCCCGAGATGAAATGGTCATTGGCAGCTCGCTGCTGAAGAAGATCTCGCCTGCGACACAAGTGCCTGTCGCTGCGCTGTTCGTCTCCGGCGTCCTGCCGGCCCTGATCATCATTCTCGGCTTCTTCCTGCAAGATGCGGTGGCCACCATCGTCAGTTTCGCGGCGATCGGCATCTATCTGGCGTTCCAGATGATCGTCCTCGCCGCGCTATACGCACGCCTGAAAGGCTGGAAACCAAGCGGCAAATTCACCCTCGGCGGTTGGGGGTGGGCGGTGAACATCGGCGCGCTGGTTTACGGTGTCGGCGCGATCATCAACATGGCCTGGCCGCGCACACCGGATGCAGCCTGGTATATCAATTATGCGATGGTGTTGAGTACGGCGATCGTTATTGGGTTGGGGTTGTTGTACATGTGGTTGGCCAAGCCGTATGACCACGGGACTGCGCCAGCGGGGGATGCGTGGAAGGTTAGTCGGTAATAGCCAGTGTCCAGCCCGCAGCGATGCCGGCTGGACGCTTGGTGTTAGATCGGCTGAAGTTTGGAGAGGGTTTCGAATTCGTCCATCAGCAAATGGATTTCGGTGCTCGGGTTGGGTTCGCCGCTGATGGCGACATCCTCGATAATCTTTGGCGCTAAAGCTCTCGCCTTTTGAAATGGCTCACCCAGGAGTTGGGCGAAATAATTGACATCTTCGCCCTTGGCGTACTTATCCATGTTGGGCTTTTTTCTGAGGCTCTTGGCGACCAGGTCGCCGGGAGAACGCTTCCCGACTGCACGGAAAGGCTTTCGATTGAATCCGAAGTGCAGAAGCAGCCAAAACTCAAAGCAAGGATACGACGCGATGACTTTGATTTTCGGATGCGGTCTCGCCAGATTGATGGCTCGCTCAAAACACAAATGCGTATCGCGATCCAATGCACAAAACACCTTGTCGAAGCCTTTCTGACGGGCGATAGCTGTTTCAACAATGCCGCTTGGGTGTGTGATGCCGCAGTGGGCAATTTCTACTAGAGCGCTGGCACGAAAATGGAATGCGGCCTCCTCCAGATATCGTTTTCCTGACTTGCTGTCTTCACAGAGAATCAGCACTTTGGGTTGAGGCTTGAACCGGGGTGCCTTCCGATCAAACAGCCGTATTGAACGCGCCATGTTCAACCTCGCCTTATCAACGGTAACCCACGATAACGGCCCTCAAAGTAGCGTTTTTCGACGTTTTCTCCTTCCCTGCCTTCAAAATCGTGAACCGAAAAAAGACAGGTCGCACCCTTAGCATCGCGTTCGGTAATCCAGAACTGATCGCGCCGAAGTGCTTTGGTATTCATTAGATGAGTGTCGTGGGTGGTAAAGATCAGTTGAGTACCTAGCCCACTGTCCAAGTGTTTCTCAATCAGACCATCGACTATTGAGGGATGAAGGCTGCTGTCCAATTCATCGACAGAAAGAATCCCGCTCCCATCGGCGTGATTGATCATGAACCAGGGCAGCCAGAAACCGATCAGGTTTTTTGTACCGCCGGACTCCTCTGAAAAATCGAACTCGGCTTTTCCTAAAAGGCTCGTATGCGTCAGGGTGACTTTGTCTTTTTGGGCCTCCGCAAAGAACTCCTTATGTGTGAGTTTTTTTGTACGGTGAAAAGATTCTGCGTCTTCGGTGTTGAGGTGAATAGCTGACACCGGGATATCCACTTCCTTTAGAAAGTCTCGCAAATTGCCAGTGTGATCCGAGGTCATCTTCAGAAATCTGATGGACGCAGCAGACAGCCCCATCATGTTGTTCTGCTCAATAACCAACAGACCTGATTGAAACCAGCTAAACGGGGCCCGCAACTGGGTCAGCTCTTCGCTACTGTTCGCCACCGCCTGTGAAATAAACAACATTTTGGGGCTCGTCAGGCGCCGCCATGCACTGTGGACTTCTTTACCACCCTCAAGACTTGCCCCAAAGACATATTGCTCCCCCTTCTCCCCAAAACGACGCTGATACAGCCGCGTTTCCTTACCGTTGGGATAGGAAATCAGTTGCTCCTCGATAATCCGCTGAGCCGTCAGGCGTAGAACAAAGCGATATCGGAGCCCGCGCTGAATGAAGTTGTACTCAAAGGAACTGGGTTCGTTTTGAAGTTGCGAGTCAAAACGAAATGGCGAGACCGGTAGCGGTTCATCATTTGAGGAAGGTAATGCGGCGAGCAGCTGTCCGATGATCCCCATCGCCCGGATGAGCGAAGATTTACCGGACGCATTCGGCCCGTAGATCGCAGCCACCTTCAACAAATCCGGTAGTTTTTCTCCATTTAAGGGCGGCGTAAACAGGTTGCGTTTTTTACTCAAGCGCGGCGTCGCAGCCATGGACAGGGTTTGCCTGTCGCGGAAGGAGCGATAGTTGGAAACAGAAAATTCAATCAGCATGCAGCGAACCCGCAGTTCAGTCCTGAAAGGCCAAAAAATAAAGGAAAAAACAGCCGTTCGGCGCAGTCGCACTGCACTTCACGCAAAAACAGGAAATTCCTACAGACCGAGCCTTCCGTTAGAAGCTCCAATTCCTACAACGCGCGGCGCCAGAGTAGACTTGGCGCCGCGAGCGCCTGAACGATAGGCTTTACCTCGTCGCTGCCAAATCAGCGACCCGGTGTCGAAGCCGGTAAATCATCAACATGGCGCATCCGCGCCCCCATATGAACTGGGGCAATTTTTTGCCTTTCAGTTTTGCTTTATGGTGGGCCGTGTGGCGCGGGCCTCTTGGCTTGCATGTTGATCGAGAATGTCCCGACTTCGAACGCCGCACGGTCCGCCACCCATAATCTGTCGAAGGATTAGTGGCGGCTCCCTTTTCAACATGGAGTCGAAAAATGCTCAAGCACCCGCTAAATCCGTCTGAAACCCATCCTCATTTCATCCCTACCGTCTTCACCCGCCACAACCGCTTCCTCCACGCCTTCATGCAGGACAACCAAGCCTGGTTCTGCGTCCAGGACCTCGGTCGCTTGATGGGCCGTCCGCTGGACCAACGTCTCACCCTGAAACTCGATCCCGATCAACGCCGATACGTCTGGTTGCTGAAGGATGGCAAAACCGTCGAATCGTTGATGGTCAGCGAATCGGGAATGTATGCGCTGCTAGTCCACCATTTCATCCCGGAAAACCGAAACCTGCGTCAGTGGCTAAGCAACGAAGTCATCCCGACGCTGCGCGAGTCGAAAGCGGCTGTGGATAACATTCCAAGTCTGAGCTCGTTGCAGTGGGCAGGCATCTCGGTGCCGCTGCTGCACTGGCAGCATCAAGCCTGGATCAAGTGGCGCGACATGCCGGATCTGATGCAGGTACAGCGACCGTTCACGATCGTGGGCACTTGCAGTTGAAGGCAGGGTGAAAAATGAAAAAGGGGCAGACTTTACAGTCCGCCCCTTGGCTTAGCGCTCAAAACCGCGAAACACTCCGCATCGCATCCACCAGATACCGCATCGCAATCCGGTCGTTTTCCGACAACTCGCGATACCGCTCCAGCAGCTTCATTTCGTCCGAACTGAGGCGATGCCTTCGCCGCCCGGTGGCCAGGCAAGGGAAGATTCCCAACATTTCTGTGATGCCTTGTACTTTCGTCATGGACGATGTCCTTCTATAAGCCCGAGAAAACTTCAAAAACCGCATCGCCCTATCCTTTTATTAGCCGCCGGCCTGAAGGGCAGAAACCGGTCATGAACACAGGATAGGAACATTCCCGGCGCTGAAAAGCGGTTTTTAGAGTAATTAGTCAAAAAAAGCAGAAATGCCCTATAAATCAGAAAGTGCTGTCGGAAAAATTCACCGACATGTCTTGTTTCATTGCCGCATCATCAAAGTGCTACCAATCATTTTTTCTCTGCAACCGAACGGTTTAAGCTATTTGTTATCTGTTTAAAGTCCGTTGCGTTTGGCCGAAGGCATGTCCGAACCGATATTTTTGATCCAGCACGTGCCAGGAACGGCGCGGGATTGTTCACGACAGGTTGTACTTATGCATCGCAGGAATTTGCTCAAAGCGTCCATGGCCATCGCTGCCTACACCGGTTTGTCGGCCACCGGCCTGCTCGCCTCCCGTGCCTGGGCGGCCAGCGGCACCGCTGACGGCGCAGCTCAGGCGTTCGATTTCGAGACGCTGAAGATTCAGGCCAAGCAACTCGCCGGCAATCGCTATCAGGACACCAAGCAGGTGCTGCCGCCGACGCTGGCGACCATGACGCCGCAGAATTTCAACGCGATCCGCTACGACGGCAACCACTCGCTGTGGAAAGACTTGAACGGTCAGCTGGACGTGCAGTTCTTCCACGTCGGCATGGGCTTCAAGCAGCCGGTGCGCATGTACAGCGTCGATCCCAAGACCCGCCAGGCCCGGGAAGTGCATTTCCGCCCTTCCCTGTTCAACTATGAAAAAACCACGGTCGACACCAAGCAGCTCACCGGCGACCTGGGGTTTTCCGGGTTCAAGCTGTTCAAGGCCCCGGAACTGGACAGGCACGATGTGTTGTCCTTCCTCGGCGCCAGTTATTTCCGCGCGGTAGACGCCACTGGCCAGTACGGTCTGTCGGCCCGCGGCCTGGCCGTCGATACCTACGCCAAGAAGCGTGAGGAATTCCCGGACTTCACCAAGTTCTGGTTCGAGACGCCGGGCAAGGACAGCACCCGCTTTGTGGTCTACGCGCTGCTGGATTCGCCGAGCGCCACTGGCGCCTATCGATTTGACATCGATTGCCAGGCCGAACGCGTGGTGATGGAGATTGACGCCCACATCAACGCGCGCACCGCCATCGAACAACTGGGCATCGCACCGATGACCAGCATGTTCAGCTGCGGCACCCACGAGCGCCGCATGTGCGACACCATTCACCCGCAAATCCACGACTCGGATCGCTTGGCCATGTGGCGCGGTAACGGCGAGTGGATCTGCCGTCCGCTGAACAACCCGGCGACCCTGCAGTTCAACGCCTTCGCCGACACCGACCCGAAAGGTTTCGGCCTGGTGCAGACCGATCACGAGTTCGCCAACTATCAGGACACCGTTGACTGGTACAGCAAGCGTCCAAGCCTGTGGGTAGAACCTACGACCGCGTGGGGCGAAGGCTCTATCGATCTGTTGGAAATTCCTACAACCGGCGAAACCCTCGATAACATCGTCGCGTTCTGGACTCCGAAGAAGCCGGTCGCGGCCGGTGATTCCCTGAACTACGGCTACAAGCTCTACTGGAGCGCCCTGCCACCGGTGAGCACGCCGCTGGCGCGGGTCAATGCGACCCGTTCGGGCATGGGCGGGTTTATCGAAGGTTGGGCGCCGGGCGAGCATTACCCGGAAGTCTGGGCTCGACGCTTTGCCGTGGACTTCAACGGTGGCGGCCTGGATCGCTTGCCGGAAGGCGCGGGGATCGAGCCCGTGGTGACCTGCTCGAACGGCGAGGTGAAGGATTTCAACGTGCTGGTGCTGGATGACATCAAGGGCTATCGGATTACCTTCGATTGGTACCCGACCAATGACAGCGTGGCGCCGGTTGAGCTGCGGTTGTTCATTCGCACTAATGACCGGACGTTGAGCGAGACCTGGTTGTACCAGTATTTCCCGCCAGCGCCGGATAAGCGTAAGTACACCTGAAAGCAATAGGTTGTCTGGGCTTGCCCCTTCGCGAGCAGGCTCGCTCCCACAGTTGATCTGCGGCGTACACAGAATTGTGCTCCATGGAGCTCCAGTGTGGGAGCGAGCCTGCTCGCGAAGGGGCCGGTCCAGACTTACAAAAATCCCGGCACAGAAACACAAAAGCCCCGATCACAGCGATCGGGGCTTTTTGCTTTTACAGCCGAATTCAGTCACGCAAATCCGACTCATGAATCGGCTGATCCCGATGGGTCGCCCGCTGATACTGCGCCGGCCAGATCGCCTTGCGACCGCCCAGATCATCATCGGCATGCAGCGGCCAATACGGATCGCGCAACAGTTCCCGCGCAAGGAAGATGATGTCCGCCTGGCAGGTGCGCAAGATGTGTTCGGCCTGGGCCGGTTCGGTAATCATTCCGACCGTACCGGTGGCGATGCCTGACTCCTTGCGCACCCGTTCGGCAAATCGGGTCTGGTAACCCGGCCCTGTAGGAATTTCGGCGTTGGCCGCCGTACCGCCCGACGAGACGTCAATCAGGTCCACACCCAGATCTTTCAGGCGCCGCGCCAACTCCACTGTTTCATCAGGGTTCCAGCCATCTTCCACCCAATCGGTGGCCGACACTCGCACAAACACCGGCAACTCTTCCGGCCAGACAGCACGCACCGCCTCGGTGACTTGCAGCACCAGCCGAATCCGGTTCTCGAACGAACCGCCATATTGATCGCGTCGCTGATTGCTCAGGGGCGAAAGAAACTGATGCAGCAGGTAACCGTGAGCGGCATGGACTTCGACCACTTTGAAACCGGCAGTCAGCGCTCGCTTGGCTGAGGCGACAAAGGCCTGAATGACCTCAGCAATCTCGCTTTCATCCAGCTGCTTGGGATGTGTGTGCTGCGGGTCGAAAGCAATCGGCGACGGCCCTACCGGCACCCAGCCGCCGTCTTCGGGTTTGACGCTGCCATGCTTGCCGATCCACGGCCGATGGGTGCTGGCTTTGCGCCCGGCGTGCGCCAGTTGAATACCGGCCACCGCGCCCTGAGCGGCGATGAAGCGCGTGATGCGTTGCAGGGGTTCGATTTGTTCGTCATTCCACAAGCCGAGGTCCTCGGCGGTGATGCGCCCGTCGGCCGTGACCGCCGTGGCTTCAGTAAAAATCAGGCCGGCCCCGCCGACGGCGCGGCTGCCGAGGTGGACCAGGTGCCAGTCATTGGCCAGCCCATCGACGCTGGAGTACTGGCACATCGGTGATACGGCAATGCGGTTGAGCAGGGTCAATTGACGAAGGGTATAGGGTTCAAGCAGCAGACTCATGGGGCACCTCTCGAATCAGTGGGCAGGCTCCAGGGTTCTGTTTGAAAAGTCGACGAGTGACAGGAAAAAGGCGCAGCACCCGCCCCCGCGGGCAAAAATTGGACAAGACGTCACAAGGATAATCAAGCAGTGCTTAGAGCCTAGTCGACATCGGGGGATGAGGGAGGGTTCCGAGGGATTCGGTGTCAGAAAGATCGCTATCGCGAACAGGCTCGCTCCCACAGGTTTTGTGCAAATCCTGTAGGAGTGAGCCTGCTCGCGAAGGGCTCAACGCGGTTCGATGTGGGCAATCATCAGCTGCACCGTCTCGTTCCCGCGAAACTCGTTGAGGTCGAGTTTGTAGGCCAATTCCACCCACTTGATGGTCGGATTCGGCCAAATGTCGCGGTCGATGCCGAAGGCAATGCCATCGAGCTTCACCGAGCCACATTCGCTTCTGAGCACCACTTTGAGGTGTCGCTCGCCGACGACGCGCTGTTCAACCAACTGAAACACGCCATGAAACAAAGGTTCAGGGAAGTGCTGCCCCCAAGGTCCGGCATGGCGTAGCGCACGGGCCAGTTCGAGATGGAATTCTTCGACCGCCAAAACCCCGTCCGACAGCAGACGCCCGGTCAGGTCTTCTTCGCGCAATTGCCGGCGCACTTCAGCGTCGAAGGCCTCGGCGAACAACGGAAAATTTGCTTCCGGCAAGGTCAGACCGGCCGCCATGGCGTGGCCGCCGTACTTGCTGATCAGGTTCGGATGCTGCGCGGCCACCACACTCAAGGCGTCACGAATATGAAAGCCCTGAACCGAACGCCCTGACCCTTTGAGCAAACCATCGCCAGCATCGGCAAAGGCAATGGTCGGACGAAAATAGCGCTCTTTCATACGCGAAGCGAGGATGCCGATGACGCCCTGGTGCCACTCGGGATCAAACAGGCACAGGCCGAACGGCATCGATTCGACCGGCAAATCCTTGAGCTGAGCCAGCGCTTCACGCTGCATGCCCTGCTCAATGGATTTGCGGTCCTGGTTCATGCCGTCAAGCTGCACGGCCATTTCCCGCGCCAACCCGGCGTCGTCGGTGATCAGGCATTCGATGCCCAGGCTCATGTCATCCAGGCGCCCCGCCGCATTCAGGCGCGGGCCGACAATGAAGCCCAGGTCGGTCGAGGTGATGCGTGCCGGTTCGCGCTTGGCGACTTCGAGAATCGCCTTGATGCCCGGACGGGCGCGGCCGGCGCGAATCCGCTCCAGGCCCTGGTGCACCAGAATCCGATTGTTGGCATCCAGCGGCACCACGTCGGCGACGCTGCCCAGCGCCACCAGGTCCAGCAGCTCGCCAATGTTCGGCTGCGGCGTGCTCGCGTACCAGCCGAGGCTACGCAAGCGTGCGCGCAGGGCCATCAATACATAGAAAATCACCCCGACGCCGGCCAGTGCCTTGCTCGGAAATTCGCACCCCGGCTGGTTCGGATTGACGATGGCATCGGCTAACGGCAGTTCGTCGCCGGGCAGGTGGTGGTCGGTGACCAGCACGCTCAGGCCTGCCTTTTTCGCTGCCGCCACGCCTTCGACGCTGGAGATGCCGTTGTCCACCGTAATCAGCAACTGCGGCGTGCGCGTCAGCGCCACCTCAACGATTTCCGGGGTCAGGCCATAGCCATACTCGAAGCGGTTCGGCACCAGATAATCGACATGTGCCGCGCCCAGCAGCCGCAAACCCAACACGCCCACGGTACTGGCGGTCGCGCCATCGGCGTCGAAGTCGCCGACAATCAGAATCCGCTGGCGCTGTTCCAACGCCGTGACCAGCAAATCCACCGCCGCATCCATGCCCTTGAGCTGCTGGAACGGGATCAACCGCGCCAGGCTCTTGTCCAGTTCCGCCTCGGATTGCACGCCACGCGCCGCGTAAAGACGCGTCAGCAGCGGCGGCAGATCGCCGAGGAATGGCAGGGTGTCGGGCAACAGGCGAGGTTCGATGCGCATGGGGTGACAGGTGCTTCTCTTGAATACGTAGGATAAAACCGGATCAAACGGACAAACGGCGAAAAATCAGCCGCGCTCGCCGCTCAGCCACTGCAACTGGACTTCATGCTGACCCCGGTCGTCGGTGACGAAAATCGTCCCTTCGCTGATCATCACGTCCCACTTGATAACGCGGGGCATGTCTTTGGCCAAGGTTTCCAGGATGTCCTGAGGCACGGCTGCGATGTGCACGTTTTTCAGGTTCTTGATCGCGGGGATCACTTTGGTTTCCCAGACGCGCAGACTGCCGTAAGCCAACAGGCTGGTGCGCTCGGTACGGCGCGAGCACCAGGTCAGGCGATCGGCGTCCGGCTGGCCGACTTCGATCCAGTGCAGGACACGGTCGTCCAGGCTCTTTTCCCACAGGGCCGGTTCATCCACGTCTGACAGACCGCGACCGAACGACAGTTGCTCGTTGTACCAGAAGGCGTAGGCCAGCAGCCGCACGGTCATGCGCTCTTCGGTTTCCGAAGGGTGACGGGCGATGGTCTGCTTCACGCTCTCGTAGACGCTGCGGTCGAGGTCGGTGAGGTTCAGTTCAAACTTGTAGGTCGTGGACGGCTGGGCCATGAACGGGCTTCTTGATACGAGGAAAGGCGGCAAGTCTAACCGATGCAGTAGGCAATCAACGAATAGAAGGCGATCAACCTTGGTCCTCTGACGTTGGGCTATGTTAAAAGGCTATATCCGCTCAGCCTTTGTCCTACAGGATCCAGCATGCCGCTCACCGCCAAACCGCTCTCAGGTCTGAAAGTCATCGAATTGGGCACCTTGATCGCCGGCCCGTTTGCCTCGCGCATTTGCGGTGAATTCGGCGCCGAAGTAATCAAGATCGAATCCCCCGACGGCGGCGATCCGCTGCGCAAATGGCGAAAACTCTACGAAGGCACCTCGCTGTGGTGGTTCGTCCAGGCCCGCAACAAAAAATCCCTGACCCTGAACCTGAAACACCCTGACGGCCTGGCAATCCTGAAAAAGCTGCTGGCCGAAGCGGACATCCTGATCGAGAATTTTCGCCCTGGCGTGTTGGAAAAACTCGGCCTGGGCTGGGACGTCTTGCACGCCCTCAACCCGAAACTGGTGATGGTACGGCTGTCGGGCTTCGGCCAGACCGGGCCGATGAAGGATCAACCCGGTTTTGGCGCCGTTGGTGAATCCATGGGCGGCCTGCGCTACATCACCGGTTTCGAAGACCGGCCACCGGTGCGCACCGGGATTTCCATCGGTGACTCGATTGCCGCGCTATGGGGTGTGATTGGCGCACTGATGGCGTTGCGTCACCGCGAGGTCAACGGTGGCCAGGGCCAGGTGGTGGACGTGGCGCTGTATGAAGCAATCTTCGCCATGATGGAAAGCATGGTGCCGGAGTTCGATGTGTTCGGTTTCATTCGCGAGCGCACCGGCAACATCATGCCAGGCATCACGCCCTCCTCGATTCACACCAGCGCCGACGGCAAGCATGTGCAGATAGGCGCCAATGGCGATGCAATCTTCAAACGCTTCATGCTGGTCATCGGTCGCGAAGACCTGGCCAACGACCCGGCGCTGGCCAGCAATGATGGCCGCGACAGCCGCCGTGACGAGATTTACGGGGTGATCGATCGCTGGGTCAATTCGCAGCCGCTGGACACCGTGCTCACGCAGCTGAATCAGGCCGATGTGCCTGTCAGTCGGATCTTCAGCGCCGAAGACATGTTCAGTGATCCGCAGTATCTGGCCCGGGAAATGTTCATGCAGGCCAAGCTGCCGGACGGCAAAGACTTCAAGATGCCGGGGATTGTGCCGAAACTCTCTGAGACACCCGGCGATTGCGCATGGGTCGGGCCGCAGTTAGGCGAGCACAACGCGCAGGTACTCAACGATCTTGGTTACGACCCGCAACAGATTGCCAAGCTGCGCGAAGACGGGGCCATCTAAGCTGAAACGCCTGCTTTCAACAGCCACTCACAACACCCGCAACTGGCGTACAGCGGCGGTATTGGGGCTATTGGCCGCGCTGGCGACACCCGTTTGGGCACAACCCAAAGCGACGCTGATCTGGTTACTCCGCGACTTGCCACCCACGATGATCTTTGAAGGTCCGAAAAAAGGTCAGGGGATTGTCGATCAGATCCTGCCGCTGTTGATAGCCGGGATGCCGCAATACGAGCACACCCTGATGCGAGTCAACCGGGCCCGCGCCATGCAAATGCTCCGCGAAGAATCGTTTACCTGCGATCCGTCACTGGTCTGGACCAAAGAGCGCGAACAATGGATTGCGTTCTCCATTCCGGCCTTCCGCGCGGTGAGCAATGGACTTGTCGTCCGCCGGGAAGACCGCGCGCAGCTGGATCCTTTTCTGATCGACGGCGAAGTCGATCTTGCGGCTCTGCTGGCCAGTGGCCAAAAGAAAATCGGGGTCGTCGCCGAGCGCAGTTACGGCCAAGTCCTCGACACGCTGCTGAAACTGGCGCCACCGGACGCACTGGCTCCCCATTACGGCAACGATGCCCTTGCCAGTCTGTTGCAGATGCAGCGCCTGGGCCGTTTGCAAATGGTTCTGGGGTACTGGCCGGAAATTCGCTATCAGGCTAATCGAGAGCACATCGCCGACGATCAGCTGGAATTTTACCCGGTGAAGGGCACGGGCAAATACCTGTCGGGGCACATTGGCTGCTCCGGTACAGTCCAGGGCCGCAAGGCCATCCAAGAGATCAATGAACTGTTACGCACCCTGCCCCATGAGCGACTGGACCAGCTGTACGCTGAGTGGCTGGACCCCGAAAGACGCAACGACTACCTGAAAGAAGCCAAAGCCTTTTTCGAGAATCAGGCTGGGCAATGACAAATCGCAGGCAAAAGAAACCCCGAGAAGTGGGGAGACGACTCGGGGTTAAACGTGGCCTACATAAAGACCAGTGGCAGCAAGCTACAAGCACCGGAGCACAATGCTTGATCCTGCTGTTACATGGTCTGACGACCTGAGCGCAGGAAGGTTCCCACAAAAGAACAATTCAATTTCGACTGGCCAGGACCTTATCCTGAGCCGCATTGCGCAGCGCCGCGATGACGCAGGGTTCCAGCCGTCCTTCGGCAATCAGCACGTCGCGGTGCAAGCCGTCGACGACATCCGTCAGCAGACGGTAATCGGTTAACTGGGCTTGGTTGAACGCCCGTTCGACCACGATCGCGCCGGTCGCATTCTTCAGTGTCACCAGGCATTCGCCATGGGCGCCCGACGGGGTCAGCTTGACCTGATACGGGCTCAGAGCCTCACCGAGCAATAGACTGATACTTTCCATCTCGATCACCACTCAATAGTCCGAAAACAAAGTGCCTGGGGTGTGTTCACAGTAAATGACCACCGACCCGAGAAGAAAGTTCTGGATTCCAGGTGCAGACGCGTCGGCGTCCCTGGTCGATAGAGCATGCACGGAAAAGATGACAGGGAAAAAACAGCCTGTTCACAGGTGCCTTGTCCGGTGACCGATATCAGTCCATCCCCCCAGCAACCCTCGCAATTGGCCGTCGACGCTGTAGAACGGCACCGTCCATTGGTAGATGTCCCTGACCCCGTTGTTGAACAGCAATTGACGTTCACTGAAGCGTGGCTTTCGAGTCTCCATCTGCGCCATGAATTCGGCATGCAGCAGCGCTGCGGTTTCCGCCGGCAGGACATCGAGCTCAACCAGCCGTCGCCCTTGAACCTGGTCAAAACGGGTGCAGAGGCTCTCCTCATAACTTTTGTTGCACATGATCAACCGCCCTTGCAGATCACGAACAAACATCGGATCGGGCATGGCGTCGATCAATGCATGCTGGAAAGCAAGCTGATCGCCCAGCCCCTTCTCAGCGTCTGCGCGCTGCTTGATGAGTGCCGCGAGCCTGCGATTCCAGAGCAAGGAAAGCAGACCGAACAGGCTGACGATAAACATGCCCCAGCAAAACCAGTGAGTCAGCTGCCGCCAGCGAGAAGGCGACTCGACGGGCGCGATACCGCTGAGCCATTTCAGGCGAATGGCCCGCAAGTCGGCCGCAGGGAAGGCCTCAAGCGCCTTGTTAAGAATGCTCAGCAGCGGCGACTGGCCTTTGCGTACCGCGAGGTGATCAGCCTCCCACTTGCCCTCCACGGCCCGGCCGACCTTGAGTTGCCCCAATGGATAGAGCTGCGCCCCGATTTCATTTTCGATGGTGGCAAAGGCTTCACCACTTTCAACCAGCGCCCTGGCCTCGGCGTAAGTCTTGACCGTGCGCAACTCTATCGCCGGGTAGTCGCGGCGAATCGTGCCTTCGAGTGCGTGCCGGGCCGGCAACACCAGCACTCTTTTAGCCAACTGCGCCAGGGAGTGCACGACCGGTGCGTCTGCCCGTCCGACAAACACCCATCCAGCGCCACCGAACGCATGACTGAAATCCAGGAACGCCTTACGCTCGTCATTCATCGCCAGCGTTGTGCTCATGTCCGCCTCGGCACTTTCCAGACGCCCGAGCAGTTGGTCGGTGGAAAACGACTCCTCGTGAACAAACTGCAAACCCGTCATGGCACTGATGCGATTGAGCAGATCGTTGTTCAGACCGCTCCACTGACCGTGTTCATCCTTGAACAGATAAAGCGGGTATTGCACCGACGAGACGATGACTTGCGGATGCTCGGCAACCCACCTCAGTTCCTGAGCATCCAGTTCGATGATTGCGCCGACGCCCGCCCCCCTGGACTCGGGCGTCGCCAATTGCGCGGCCGTCCCTGCTTGATCCAAGCCCAGGACGCCGATCA
Source organism: Pseudomonas sp. FSL W5-0299 (assembly GCF_005930655.1). NCBI lineage: Bacteria > Pseudomonadati > Pseudomonadota > Gammaproteobacteria > Pseudomonadales > Pseudomonadaceae > Pseudomonas > Pseudomonas sp. FSL W5-0299. Next base: position 104,518 of record NZ_RXHX01000007.1, on the reverse strand, counting down.
AAAACATCCAGCACACGGCTGGTTTGAACCCTCTGAAAAACCGCATTACCACTTCCTTCGCAATCAACTCGCCCATCCTTTCTGGGGCGAAAACACGACAAGTGTGGCATGCAGAAATGAGAAAGCCCGTCAGGAGACGGGCTTCAAAATGTGACAGCTTTGAGTGGTTACAGCGGCTTGCCGCGGTTGCCATGCTGACTGACAAAGGCCTGCACGGCTTTCAAATCATTCGGCAACACGGTGCAACGCTCATTTCGCTCGAACAAATCAGAAAGATGTGCAGGTAGTTCAAGCGCTTTTCCTACGCCGGCTTTCTCCACTGCATCCGGGAATTTGACCGGATGGGCCGTGCCGAGGATCACCATTGGAATATCCAGGCTACGACGGCATTCGCGCGCGGCCTTCACGCCGATGGCGGTGTGCGGATCCAGCAGTTCGCCGGTTTGCTCGTAGACTTCGGCAATGGTTTCGCAGGTTTGCGCGTCATCCACGGCCAGGGAATCGAACAATTTGCGGGCTTCGGTCCAGCGTTCCTGTTCGACGCTGAAACCGCCGCCCTGCTTGAAGCTGTCCATCAAACCGGCAATCGCTGCGCCGTTGCGACCGTGCAGGTCGAACAGCAGACGCTCGAAGTTCGACGACACCATGATGTCCATCGACGGCGACAACGTGGCGTGCAGGGTTTCCTTGACGTACTGGTTGCCGCTCATGAAGCGGTGCAGGATGTCATTGCGGTTGGTGGCGACGATCAACTGGTTGATCGGCAGGCCCATGTTGCGTGCCAGGTAACCGGCGAAGATGTCGCCGAAGTTGCCGGTTGGCACCGAGAACGATACCGAGCGCGCCGGGCCGCCCAACTGCAGGGCTGCGTGGAAGTAGTAAACGATCTGGGCCATGATCCGCGCCCAGTTGATCGAGTTCACCGCCACCAGACGCGTGCCCTTGAGGAAGCTCTGGTCAGCGAAGCTGGCCTTGACCATTTCCTGGCAGTCATCGAAGTTGCCTTCGATGGCGATGTTATGGATGTTCTCGCCGAAGATGGTGGTCATCTGGCGACGCTGCACTTCGGACACGCGGTTATGCGGGTGCAGGATGAAGATGTCGACGTTTTCGCAGTGCTTGCAGCCTTCGATGGCGGCCGAACCGGTGTCACCGGAGGTCGCGCCGACGATGACCACGCGCTCGCCGCGTTTTTCCAGCACGTAGTCGAGCAGACGACCGAGCAGTTGCAGGGCGAAGTCTTTGAACGCCAGGGTCGGGCCGTGGAACAGCTCGAGCACCCATTCGTTGCCATTCAGCTGACGCAACGGTGCCACGGCGCTGTGCGAGAACACACCGTAGGTTTCTTCAAGGATCTTTTTGAAATCGGCATCAGGGATGCTGCCGGTAACGAACGGGCGCATCACCCGGAAGGCCAGCTCGTGATACGGCAAGCCAGCCCAGGAAGCGATTTCTTCCTGGGTGAAACGTGGCAGGTTTTCCGGGACGTACAGACCACCGTCGGTGGCAAGACCGGCCAGCAGGACATCTTCGAAATTCAGGGCCGGTGCCTGGCCGCGGGTACTGATATAACGCATAGGGGCAAACCTTTGGTTTGAGCTTCAAGTCTCAAGCTACAAGCGGCAAGTAAAAGCCAGAGTGCCTTTGACTTGTCGCTTGAAGCTCGCAGCTTGCCGCTGCTTTTGTTTAGTTCAGGTGCTCGACGCGGATCCGGACGACCGGACCGACCACGCCTGCCAGGGCTTCCAGCGCGGCGATCGCGTCGTTCATGTGCAGTTCCAGCACACGGTGAGTCAGCAGGATCATCGGCACCAGACCGTCATGCTCTTCGACTTCTTTCTGCATGATCGATTCGATGTTGATGCCACGCTCCGACAGAATGCTCGCGACCTGGGCCAGTACGCCCGGATGGTCTTTCGCCTGAATGCGCAGGTAGTAAGCACTTTCGCACGCTTCGATCGGCAGGATCGGGTGCGCCGACAACGAATCCGGCTGGAAGGCCAGGTGCGGCACACGGTTTTCCGGGTCGGAGGTCATGGCGCGAACCACGTCCACCAGGTCGGCGATCACCGACGAAGCCGTCGGCTCCATGCCGGCGCCCGCGCCGTAGAACAGGGTCGAACCGGCCGCATCACCGTTGACCATCACCGCGTTCATCACGCCGTTGACGTTGGCGATCAGGCGATCGGCCGGGATCAACGTGGGGTGCACGCGCAACTCGATACCGGACGCGGTGCTGCGAGCGACGCCGAGGTGCTTGATGCGATAACCCAGCGCTTCGGCGTAGTTCACGTCAGCGGTGGTCAGCTTGGTGATGCCTTCGGTGTAAGCCTTGTCGAACTGCAGCGGGATGCCGAAGGCGATGGAGGCCAGGATCGTCAGCTTGTGGGCCGCATCGATGCCTTCAACGTCGAAGGTCGGATCGGCTTCGGCGTAACCCAGGGCTTGCGCCTCGGCGAGTACGTCTTCGAAGGTGCGACCCTTCTCGCGCATTTCGGTGAGGATGAAGTTGCCGGTGCCGTTGATGATCCCGGCGACCCAGTTGATGCGGTTGGCGGACAGGCCTTCACGGATCGCCTTGATCACCGGAATGCCACCGGCCACAGCCGCTTCGAACGCCACGATCACGCCTTTCTCACGTGCCTTGGCGAAAATCTCATTACCGTGAACGGCGATCAGTGCCTTGTTCGCGGTGACCACATGCTTGCCATTCTCGATGGCCTTGAGTACCAGCTCGCGGGCAACGGTGTAGCCGCCCATCAGCTCTATAACGATGTCGATCTCAGGGTTCGTGGCCACTTCGAAGACATCGTTGGTAATCGCAATACCGGTCGTTTGGAACTGAGGCTTTGGCGTGCGCATGGCAATTTGTGCCACTTCGATTCCACGCCCGGCACGACGAGCAATTTCCTCGGCGTTGCGCTGAAGTACGTTGAAGGTACCGCCACCGACGGTCCCTAACCCACAGATGCCTACTTTGACCGGTTTCACTGTGAACTCCCCATAAAACGGCCGACTCAAGGCCGGCCGTGAAAACAGCCGCATGCTCGCGGCTCTCTATTAATGGCCCGGCAAATGGTGCCGCCGGACCATGATCGTCAAAGGCTGGCCGTGACGATGCGAATTATTTCGCGCCCAGCGCCAGTTTGGCGACTTGTGGCGCAGGCTGGTAGCCCGGAATGACCTGACCGTCAGCCAAAACGATGGCCGGTGTGCCGTTCACGCCGATCGACTGACCGAGGGCGAACTGCTTGGAAACCGGGTTATCGCACTTGGCGGCCTTGATTTCCTTGCCGTCGACCATTTTGTCCATGGCAGCTTTCTTGTCTTTCGAGCACCAGACCGCTTGCAATTGTTCGTCACCCGGCGAGCCCAGGCCCTGGCGCGGGAACGCGACGTAACGCACTTCGATGCCGCGCTTGTTCAGCTCAGGCACTTCGGCATGCAGTTTGTGGCAGTACGGGCAGGTGGTGTCGGTGAACACGGTGATGTGCGATTTGGTTTCGCCGATCGCCGGGTAGACCACGGTTTCTGCAACCGGGATGGCGTTGACCAGTTTGGACACGCCCAGGCGTTCGGTCTTCTCGGTCAGGTTGACCGGCTTGCCGTCCTTGAGCTGGAACAGGTAGCCCTGCACCACGTATTGGCCGTCGGCGCTGGCGTAGAGCACGCGGCTGCCTTGCAGTTTGACTTCATACAGGCCCGGCAACGGACTGGCGGAGATGCTTTCTACCGGTACTTCCAGCTGGAGATTTTCCAGGCTTTTACGAATGGCTTTGTCGGCCGCGTCATCGGCGACGGCAAAGGTACTGACCAACGCAATGGCTGCGGCGGCGAAAATCTGGGTCAGACGCATGAGAACTCCTGAAGGCGGACAAATGGGACGATCAGAACGCCCGTGCCGAAACACCGGGTCATAACCGCCCATCGTGCAAACCGGCAAAGCCTACCACATAAGGCTCCTGTGGCCGAATGCGCCTGACGCAACACACATAATGGTGCGCATCTGATAACACGTGTTGTGGCGAGGGAGCTTGCTCCCGCTCGACTGCGCAGCAGTCGTAAGACAGGCACCTCGATTTTCCTGATTAGCCGTGGTCCATAGTTTTGGGTCGCTTCGCGCCCCAGCGGGAGCAAGCGCCCTCGCCACCGGTGATTTGTTCCATCCGTCAGCCGCGCGGGTGGTGTTTGGCGTGCAAGTCCTGCAAGCGTGCGCGGGCGACGTGGGTGTAGATCTGGGTGGTCGACAGGTCGCTGTGGCCGAGCAGCATTTGCACCACCCGAAGGTCGGCGCCGTGGTTGAGCAGGTGCGTGGCGAACGCATGGCGCAAGGTATGCGGCGACAGCGACTTGCCGATCCCGGCGACCTTGGCCTGGTGCTTGATGCGATGCCAGAAGGTCTGGCGAGTCATCTGCTCACCGCGCTGGCTGGGGAACATGACATCGCTGGGACGCCCACCGAGCAGTTCCTGGCGGCCATCGCGCATGTATCGCTCGACCCAGACAATCGCCTCCTCGCCCATCGGAACCAGGCGCTCCTTGCTGCCTTTGCCCATGACCCGCAGCACGCCTTGACGCAGATTGACCTGCTCCAGCGTCAGGCTGATCAACTCCGTCACCCGCAAGCCGCACGCATAAAGCACTTCGAGCATGGCGCGGTCCCGCTGACCGATAGCTTCGCTCAAGTCCGGCGCCTTCAGCAGCGCTTCCACGTCTGCTTCCGACAGAGACTTAGGCAAAGGCCTACCGAGTTGGGGCATATCGACGCGCAAGGTCGGATCGACCGCGATCAGCTTTTCCCTGAGTAGATAACGATAAAACCCACGCACACCGGAGAGGAATCGCGCCGTTGAACGGGGTTTGTAGTTTTGTTCCAGACGCCAGGCCAGGTGATCGAGGATCAACTCGCGGCCGGCGTTGATCAGCTCCAGACCCTTTTCCTGCAACCAGCCATTGAACAAGGCCAGGTCGCTGCGATAGGCATCGCGAGTGTTATCGGAAAGACCTTTTTCCAGCCACAGCGCGTCGAGAAATTGGTCTATCAATGGATGATCGATGGCGGGCATATAAGCTCAGGCAAGACCGACAGTACGGTCACGAAAGATAAATCGCAGGCAACAAAAAAGCAGCCCGTAGGCTGCTTTTTTCTGCATCGGAAGCTGGACTTAAGCCAGTTTTTCCTTGATGCGAGCTGCTTTACCGGACAGGTCACGCAGGTAGTACAGCTTGGCTTTACGTACGTCACCGCGACGTTTAACGGCCATGCTGTCGATTTGCGGGCTGTAGGTCTGGAAAGTACGCTCTACGCCAACACCGTTGGAGATTTTACGAACGGTGAAAGCACTGTTTACGCCGCGGTTACGCTTGGCGATAACAACACCTTCGAACGCTTGCAGACGCGAACGGTCGCCTTCCTTCACTTTCACCTGAACGACAATGGTGTCGCCCGGGGCAAAGGTAGGGATCTCTTTGGTCATCTGCTCTGCTTCGAGTGCAAGGATGATTTTGTTAGTCATGCTGTGCTCCTAAGGTAGATCGTCGGATCTACCATCGATACGTTGTTAACTATCGTCCCGCTCGCGGATGTATTCCTCGAGCAGCTTCTTCTCTTCTCCAGAAAGCGAGCGGCTTTCCAGAAGATCGGCGCGTCGTTCAAAGGTCCTACCAAGGGACTGCTGTAAACGCCAACGCCGGATATGCGCGTGATTGCCACTTAGCAACACGTCGGGAACACGCTGATCCGCATACACCTCCGGTCGGGTGTAGTGCGGGCAATCCAGCAAACCATCCGTAAAGGAATCTTCCTCGGCGGAGTCCGCATGCCCTAAAGCTCCAGGCAGCAGTCGTGTAACCGCATCGATCAGGACCATCGCCGGCAGCTCGCCGCCAGACAGTACATAGTCGCCAATCGACCACTCTTCATCGACATGAGCTTCAATAAAACGCTCGTCAATGCCTTCATAGCGGCCGGCAATCAGGATCAATGCATCCAGATTCGCCAACTCGCGTACCGCCGACTGAGTCAGTTGACGGCCTTGGGGGGACAGGTAAATCACCTTCGCCGCCTCCCCGGCTGCTGCCTTGGCCTGAACCAGAGCATCTTCCAGGGGCTTGATCTTCATCACCATGCCCGGACCACCGCCAAATGGGCGATCGTCCACAGTGTGATGCCGATCCGTCGTGTAGTCTCGCGGATTCCAACAGGTGAGCTGCAACAGCCCCTGTTTCACCGCACGACTGGTGATGCCGTACTCGCTGATGGCGGAGAACATCTCGGGAAACAAACTGATCACTTCTACGCGCAAGTTAGCCACGCTTAGAAGTCCGCATCCCATTCCACCTTCATCTCGCCTGCGGCAAGGTCGACGGCCAACACGCATTGCTCCGTATAGGGCAACAGGCGTTCGCGATCATCCAGGCTGCCAGCGCAAGGCTTGACCACCATTACATCATTGGCGCCGGTTTCCAGAAGATGATCGATTTTCCCGAGCAACTGCCCGAGTTGATCAATAACCTTCAGACCTTCCAGCTGGTACCAGTAGTACTCGCCGTCGGTCAATTCAGGGAACAGGTTGCGCGGCACGCAGATCTCATAACCGGCCAGAAGACGAGCTTCTTCACGATCATCAAGACCCTTGAGCTTTGCGACCAGGAACTTGTCGTTCCCACGTCCGCTGACCAGCTCGACCTGTTTCACATTGCCTTCGCGCTTGAGCGTCCAGGTTTTGTACTGCAACAGGTTTTCAGTCGGATCAGTAAAGGAATAAACCTTCACTTCGCCGCGAACGCCATGAACAGAATAAATCTTGCCGATAACGATCAAATCATCAGCAATGGCAGGCGTCGCGTTCATATTGCTCAGGCCGCAGCCTTAGATGCATCCTTCAACAACTGAGCAACACGCTCAGAAGGTTGTGCACCAACGCTCAGCCAGTAGGCTACGCGCTCTTGGTTCACGGACAGACGGACTTCTTGACCACGAGCAACAGGGTTGAAGAAACCAACCTGTTCCTTGTGCGAACCGTCGCGCGGGTTGCGGCTGTCGGTTACGGTCAAGTGGTAAAACGGGCGCTTTTTGGAGCCGCCAAGGGCAAGACGGATTGTTAGCATGTGAACATCGTTCCTGTAGTCGGTGCTGCAAATCTAAAGGCACAGCGGGCATAGGTGCCCGAAAGGCCGCATATTCTAAGGAATATCCGGACTTTTGCAAATGACTTTTTCCGGCGGCCTTCCGGTCGCCATCAAGATTTGCTATAGAGCCGTCGTTGAAAACGGCCAGTCAGCTCCCGCCAAGTGCGGGTTTGCTGGAGATCCCACTTCCGTGTGGGCTGCGCAAGAGCAAGCCCTTGCGCGAATTCTTTACATTTTCGGCATGCCGCCGCCGGGCAACATACCGCCCATACCGCGCATCATTTTGGCCATTCCGCCTTTGGCGGAGAATTTCTTCATCATCTTCTGCATCTGCTTGTGCTGCTTGATCAAGCGACCGATGTCCTGCACCTGGGTGCCGGAACCCATGGCGATCCGGCGTTTGCGCGAACCGCTGATCAGCTCAGGGTCGCGGCGCTCGGCCGGGGTCATGGAATTGATGATGGCTTCCATCTGCTTGAATTGTTTCTCTGCCGCGCCCTGGGCATTGCCCATCTGCGCCAGATTGACGCCGCCGATGTTCGGCAGTTTGTCCATGAGGCCACCGAGGCCGCCCATGTTCTTCATCTGTTGCAGCTGATCGCGGAAGTCTTCGAGGTCGAAGCCCTTGCCCTTCTTCAGCTTCTTGGCCAGTTTGTCGGCCTTGTCTTTGTCGAGGGTCGCTTCCGCCTGCTCGATCAGACTGAGCACATCGCCCATGCCGAGGATGCGCGAAGCAATACGCTCAGGGTGGAACGGTTCGAGCGCATCGCTCTTCTCGCCCATACCGATGAACTTGATCGGCCTGCCGGTGATGGCGCGAACCGACAGCGCGGCACCGCCACGGGCGTCGCCGTCGACCTTGGTCAGGATCACACCGGTCAGCGGCAAGGCGTCGCCGAAGGCCTTGGCCGTGTTGGCGGCGTCCTGGCCGGTCATGGCGTCGACCACGAACAGGGTTTCGACCGGGTTGATCGCGGCGTGCAAGGCCTTGATCTCGCCCATCATCTCTTCGTCGATGTGCAGACGACCGGCGGTATCGACGATGACCACATCAATGAACTTAAGCTTTGCTTCTTTTATAGCCGCTTGCGCGATGTCGACCGGTTTCTGGCTCAGGTCGGACGGGAAGAAGGTGACGCCGACTTCACCGGCGAGCATTTCCAGCTGCTTGATCGCCGCCGGACGGTAAACGTCCGCGGACACGACCATGACCGACTTCTTCTTGCGCTCCTTAAGGAAACGCGCGAGTTTGCCGGCGGTGGTGGTTTTACCCGCCCCCTGCAAACCGGCCATCAGGACCACGGCCGGTGGAACGGCGCTCAGGTTCAAGTCTTCGTTGGCCGCGCCCATCAGGCTTTCGAGTTCGGCCTGGACGATCTTCACGAAGGCCTGGCCCGGCGTCAGGCTGCGAGACACCTCGGTGCCGACGGCGCGCTCCTTGACCGAATTGACGAAGTCTTTCACCACCGGCAAGGCGACGTCGGCTTCGAGCAACGCCATGCGCACTTCGCGCAGGGTGTCTTTGATGTTGTCCTCGGTCAGCTTGGCCTTGCCGGTGACATGGCGCAGCGTCTGCGAGAGACGGTCGGTTAAGTTTTCAAACATTGCGCGATCCTTTCAGGCCCTGTGTAGACCGGGATAATGGCGGCCCAGACCGGAATAAACATGTGCTCGGCGAGCCTGCGGCGTGGGCAGGCCGCGGATTATAGCGAAGACTGCGTCTGGCGGACACCTCGTCGTCAGGTTGCATGGTCTTTCGTGCTGCGGGGGTTCTATGCCAAACTCAGCGCCTTTCGGGCTTGCCTAACAGGATTTATGCTCCCCTTGTCACCCAGTATGCTGACTACCCTCGCCGCCGCCTGCTTATATGCCGCTGCGACTATCTATCAAGGCACTCGCCTGGCCACTGGTGCCAAGGCGAACAAACGCCTGCTGGTCACGCTTGGCGTGCTTGCCGTGCTGGCTCACAGTGCCAGCCTGTTCGCCCACCTGCTGACCCCGATCGGCCTGGGACTGGACTTTTTCAGCGCCGCCAGCCTGATTGCGGCGGCAGTCATCGCCCTGACCCTGCTGGCCTGTTCGCGGATCCCGGTGGAAAACCTGCTTATATTGCTGTTCCCGCTCGGTGCCGCCACGGTGCTGCTGGCGCAGTTCGCCCCTGCCGGCACGGTACAGGTCATCGACGAAGAGCCGGGCATTCTCGCGCACATCCTGCTGTCGATCCTCGCTTACGGCATGTTCACCATCGCGATGTTTCAAGCCTTGCTGCTGCTGGTGCAAGACCATCAGCTCAAGCACAAACACCCGTCGGGCCTGATCAAGAACTTCCCGCCGCTGCAAACCATGGAAAGCCTGCTGTTCGGCTTCCTTTGGGCCGGCTGGACCCTGCTGTCGTTATCGCTGCTCTCTGGCTGGCTGTTTGTCGACAACCTGTTTGCCCAGCATCTGGTGCACAAAACCTTGCTGGCTTGCCTGGCCTGGATCGTCTTCAGCGTGCTGCTATGGGGACGTAACCGCCTCGGCTGGCGCGGACACAAGGCCATTCGCTGGACCCTCGCCGGTTTCTGCCTGCTGATGCTGGCGTACTTCGGCAGTAAGCTGGTCCGTGAATACATCCTGCACATCTGACGGGCGGCATTAATGGACGACTTGCCCATAGGGCCGATGCTCGCGGTATTGGCCCTGCTGATTTTATGGTCGGGGCTGTTTACCGCCATCGAATCCGCACAACAGCATTTGCTGGCCCAGCGCACCGCCTCGCGTTCCAGCGACAAACCGGTCGCGAAGCTCAGCTTCCCGCTCAACAGCCTGATCTTCTGCAATACCCTGTGCCGCGCACTGGCAGTGGTCATCAGCACCTTGCTGGCGATCTTCATCTGGGCGGAAAACGGCCCGTGGATTGCCTGCCTGGGTGCCGGGATCGCGCTTCTGGTGTTCGCCGACTACCTGCCGCGCGCCCTCGCCGTGCGCTATCCCGACGCCGTCCTGGCCCTGGGCAACACACTGCTCGGTGCGCCGCTGAAAATCATCTACCCGGCCGCCTGGCTGCTCAATGGCTTCACCCGGCTGCTGATGCGACCGTTTGCCCGCAAGGCCAAGGTGGTGCAACAGAGCGAAGACGAGAGCCCCACCGAGCGCAAGGACGATCACGAAGCTGTCTGCCGCCCTCACCCGCTGACGGGCATCCACGCGCTCGACAACATCACGGTCAACGACATTCTGGTGCCGCGAAGTGACGTCGACGGGATCAATCTCGACGACTCCCTCGCAGAGATCGTCGAGCAACTGCGCAACAACAAGCGCACCCGCCTGCCGGTGTTTCACAGCGACATCAATCAGGTCGAAGCCGTGCTCAATACCCGGCAGATCCGTCACTTGCTACCCGATGCGAGCCTGACCCTGGAAGCGTTGCTGGCCGCCAGCCACGAACCGTACTTCGTGCCGGAAAGCACGCCGTTGCAACTGCAACTCTTGAATTTCCACAAACAGCAGCGGCGCCTGGGCATGGTGGTCGACGAGTACGGCGAAGTACTTGGCATCGTGACCCTGGAAGACATTCTCGAAGAAATCGTCGGCGAATTCGAAAGTCAGCACAGCCTGGACAACCCGCACATCCACCCGCAGGCCGATGGCCGACTGATGATCGAAGGTGCGGCGTCGATTCGCGAATTGAACAAGAGCCTGGGCTGGCACCTGCCCAGCGACGGCCCGAAAACCCTGAACGGCTTGGTGACCGAGGCACTGGAGACCATTCCGGACAGTGCGGTATGCCTGAAGATCGGGCGTTATCGGCTGGAAATTCTGGAGACGGAAGACAATCGGGTTACTCAGGTTTTGATCTGGCATACCAGCTCCGTTCCGACAGTGATTTGATGTCGGACACATAACACCGTGGCGAGAGGCTTGTCGGAACGCCCCCTCGCCACAAAGACCTCGCCAATCCCAAGCCCCTTGTTAGATCGTTAGCCACCTTCCTATAATCGAATCCGCTTACCCAAGCCCCGGCCGGACCACGTGCTTACCCCGCACGCAGCAGGTTCCGGCCAGACCATCGGCACTTTCCGCACCACACCGACGACTGTTCCTACCTTGAACAGCGGCCGCGCCTCACTCCCACATCCCTGGGTGTTCGACCATAATAATTCGCTCCACTGGGGCACATGACTGTCAGGGATAACCGCATGACGACCAGCACGACTTATAGCGACGCGCCTACCCAACCGACGAACTCCGCCACCCGCGTGGCCACGGCGAGTTTTATCGGCACCGCCATCGAATTTTACGACTTCTACGTCTATGCCACCGCTGCGGCGCTGGTGATCGGTCCGGTGTTCTTTCCGCAGACCTCCGGCACCGCCCAGATGCTGTCGGCGTTCCTCACCTTCGGCATCGCATTCCTTGCCCGCCCCTTGGGATCGGCGCTGTTTGGGCACTTCGGTGACCGCATCGGGCGCAAATCGACATTGGTCGCTTCGCTGCTATTGATGGGTGTGTGCACCACGTTGATCGGCGTATTGCCGGGTTATGACAGCATCGGAGCCTGGGCGCCGATCCTGCTCTGCGTGCTGCGGTTCGGCCAAGGCCTTGGGCTGGGCGGCGAATGGGGCGGTGCGGCCCTGCTGGCGACGGAGAATGCGCCCAAGGGCAAGCGCGCCTGGTTCGGCATGTTCCCGCAGCTCGGCCCCTCGATTGGCTTTCTGGCGGCTAACGGTCTGTTCCTGACGCTCGCCATGACCCTGAATGACGAGCAGTTCCGCTCTTGGGGCTGGCGGATTCCGTTTCTGCTCAGCGCCGCGCTGGTGATGGTGGGCCTGTATGTGCGCCTCAAACTCCACGAAACCCCGGTGTTTGCCAACGCCATGGCACGTCAGGAGCGAGTGAAGATCCCGCTGGTCGAGCTGTTCAGCCAGTACTGGGTACCGATGTTGCTGGGGGCAGGGTCGATGGTCGTGTGCTACGCGCTGTTCTACATCTCGACGGTGTTTTCATTGAGCTACGGCGTGTCGACACTCGGCTACAGCCGCGAAACCTTCCTTGGGCTGCTGTGCTTCGCCGTCCTGTTCATGGCCGCCGCCACGCCGTTGTCAGCCTGGGCCAGCGACCGCTACGGGCGCAAACCGGTGCTGATCATTGGCGGCGTCTTGGCGATCCTGTCGGGATTCTTGATGGAACCGCTGCTGACCCAAGGCTCGACCTGGGGCGTGGCGCTTTTCCTGTGCATCGAGCTGTTTCTGATGGGCGTGACGTTTGCACCGATGGGCGCGTTGCTGCCGGAGCTGTTTCCAACGCATGTGCGGTATACCGGCGCGTCCGCAGCCTACAACCTGGGCGGAATCGTCGGGGCCTCGGCAGCGCCGTTTTTCGCGCAGAAACTGGTGGCGATGGGCGGTCTGAGTTATGTCGGAGGGTATGTGTCTGGGGCGGCGGTGCTGAGCTTGATTGCGGTGCTGTGCCTGAAGGAGACGCGGCATAACGATTTGAATCGGGTGACCTGAAGCAGAAGCATCGCCAGCAGGCTGGCTCCCCCATGGAAATTGGGTGTACACAAAATCTGTGACCAACCAATAACCCTGTGGGAGCTAGCCTGCCGCGCCTCGGTTTACAGCTCTACCACGACAGCCTGAGAAGCACGGGTTGCCTTGGCACGAGCCGCTTCGATCGACTCATCCCGCGCCAACGCCACGCCCATCCGGCGCTGGCCATTGACCTCTGGTTTGCCAAACAGACGCAGCGCCGTATCCGGTTCGCTCAACGCAGCACCGAGGTTGGCGAACGCAGTCTGGGTCGACTGCCCTTCCACCAGAATCACCGCCGACGCCGATGGCCCGAACTGGCGAATCAACGGAATCGGCAGGCCCAGGATCGCCCGTGCGTGCAGCGCGAACTGCGACAGGTCCTGGGAAATCAGGGTGACCAGACCGGTGTCATGCGGGCGCGGCGACACTTCGCTGAACCACACCTGATCACCTTTGATGAACAGTTCGACGCCAAACAGGCCACGACCGCCCAGTGCTTCGGTGACGGCTTTGGCAACGCGCTCGGATTCGGCCAGGGCAATCGGGCTCATGGCTTGTGGCTGCCAGGATTCCTGATAGTCGCCCTTCTCCTGCCGGTGACCGACGGGTGCGCAGAAGGTCGTGCCGCCGACGTGACGCACGGTCAACAGAGTGATTTCGTAGTCGAAGTCGATAAAGCCTTCGATGATCACGCGACCTTTACCGGCGCGGCCACCTTCCTGAGCGTAATCCCAAGCGGTTTTCACGTCATCGGCGCTGCGCAGCAGGCTCTGGCCTTTGCCCGACGAACTCATCACTGGCTTGACCACGCACGGGAAGCCCAGATCCTGGACGGCCTTGCTGTAGTCCTCGAAAGTGTCGGCGAAATGGTATGGCGAGGTCGGCAGGTCCAGCTCTTCGGCGGCCAGGCGACGGATGCCCTCACGGTTCATGGTCAGCTGCGCGGCGCGAGCGGTCGGGATCACGGTGAAGCCTTCGGCTTCCAGTTCCACGAGGGTCGCGGTGGCGATGGCTTCGATTTCCGGCACGATAAAGTGCGGCTTTTCGGCTTCGATCACGGCACGCAGGGCGGCGCCGTCGAGCATATTGATAACGTGGCTGCGATGCGCAACTTGCATGGCCGGCGCGTTGGCGTAACGGTCGACGGCAATCACTTCAACGCCCAGGCGTTGCAGCTCGATTACCACTTCCTTGCCCAACTCACCACAGCCACACAGCAATACGCGGGTCGCGGTTGGCGACAATGGAGTTCCGATACGGGTCATCTCAGGTCCTCAAGAAGCGGATCATCGAGGGTCGCGGCGCCTGGCGCGCTTCCCATGGGGAGAAAGCGCGGCATTTTACATGAACCGCAAGGTTTGGCTTCAGCTGGCGACAGCCTGTTTGCGCAAGCGCCAGGCCATGATCAGCCACACGACCGTCACGCCGGCGAACTTCGAGCCCATGGCGGTAAGGATTACGGCCGGGGTGAAAGCATCGATCATGCCGAAGAAGATGAAGGTGTCGAGGGGAATGCTCAGGGCCGAACTTATCCACAGGCGATCGTGCAACGGACGCTTGGTGATGCTGAACACCAGCCAGTCGATGCATTCGGACACCGCGAAGGCCGTGGCGCTGGCCAGCGCGATGGACGGATCGGAGGTGACATAGGACAGGACCAACGCTGCGAGCATCGCCGCGATCGCGCCGTGGCCGAAGCGGGTTTGCACCATGTCGCGCAGGACAAACACCAACCCGCCCCAGGCCGACCAGATGATGTCCAGGTGCGGGGCGGTGGAGAAGGCGTAGTTGATCAGCACGACGCTGCTGATATAGGCGATCAGGAAGAGCATGAGGTGGCGGGATACCTGTCAATTTGGCGCACAGATTACCATCTCGGCTTTACAAATAACCTGTGGCGAGGGCGCTTGCTCCCGCTGGGTCGCGCAGCGGCCCTGAAGTCAGGGGGCGCGGTGTGTCAGGTTGAATGTGTTTGTCAGCTATGGGGCTGCTTCGCAGCCCGGCGGGAGCAAGCTCCCTCGCCAAAAAAACCTCATCAGCCACAAAAGCTCACAAGGCTCAGGAATCGGATCTGGAAGGCAACATCCAGATCAACCCGCTCGACTTGGCCCGCTCATGGCACAGCCCCAACACCCTGCGGCGTTCTTCGTTGTCCATGCGACTCCAGCGCGTGATTTCTTCGACCGTGCGCTGACACCCGGTGCAAATATCATCTTCGTCCAACGCGCAGATGTTCACGCATGGCGAGAGGACCGGTCGTTCGGTGGCGTTCATTCTTCCTGCTCGACCAGATCACGGGCGTAACGCTGCGAATTGTGCACATAGTGCGCGGCGCTGGCCTCCAGCATTTTCTTTTGCTGCTCGGTCAGTTCACGGACCACTTTGCCGGGCGAGCCCATGACCAGCGAACCGTCGGGAATCTCCTTGCCCTCGCCGATCAGCGAGTTGGCGCCGATGATGCAGTTCTTGCCGATTTTCGCGCCGTTGAGAATCACTGCATTAATACCGATCAGGCTGTAATCGCCCACGGTGCAGCCGTGAAGCATGGCGTTGTGGCCGATGGTCACGCCGGTGCCGATGGTCAGCGGGTAGCCCATGTCCGTGTGCATCACCGTGCCGTCCTGGACGTTGCTGTTCTTGCCAATCAGGATCAATTCGTTGTCGCCACGCAACACGGCGTTGAACCAGACGTTGGCGCCCTCTTCCAGTTTGACCTTGCCCACCAGCACGGCATTGGGTGCAACCCAGCTCTGCGGATGGGTTTCGACGCGGGCATCGCCCAGGCGATATTTCATCTTGTTGTCCTCAAGGCTCAGGCAGCCGCGGTTCACGCCATACGAACGATGGCTTCAAGTATTGATAAAGCTTTTGGGCGGGTGGTGCAGGCTGATGTCGGCGTCATAGAGCAGGTTGATCAACTCGACAATCATGATTGCCGTCAGGCCCCAGATTTTATATTCGCCGTAACGATAACTCGGCACGTACCAACTGCGCCCCTGGTAATCGATGCGGTGGGTGTGCTCCCTTGGGTCCTCACGGAAAAACTCCAGAGGCACACTGAACACGGCGGCGATCTCGGCATCGTTGGCCAGGTACTCGACAAAACCCGGAATCACTCCGACATACGGCGTGACCTTGATGCCATGCAGGGAGATCAACGGGCTCAGCGGGCCGATCACCTCGACCAGCCCCGGTGGCAAGCCGATTTCTTCTTCAGCCTCCCGTAGCGCGGTGAAAATAAGATCCGGGTCTTCGGGGTCGCGCCGCCCACCCGGAAAGGCGACTTCACCGCCATGGGTCGAGAGCCCGCTGGCGCGCAGGGTCAGAACCAGCTCCGGTTCGTCACTACGGGTGATGGGTACCAATACCGCGGCTTCGGGGAAACGTTTGTCGGTTTCCATTGTGCGTGGGGTGTGGTTGCTTACTCGATGCAGTAGCTCGTCCAGCATGAGTCTTCTCGATCTGTTGGCCGTAGGGTCTGTTGACGTTTGCTGACAACCGCGTTGCGCGCCAACGCAGTTCGTCAGCAAACGTCAACAGACCCTATGCATCATGCACCAATCGAACCGGCCGCCCAACCCCATAACCACTGCATGTCGCTAAACGACAACTTGCCGACAGACACCGCCGCACGCCAAGATAGGCGCAGCATTCAGGAACCCCAGCATGAAATTTTGCAGTCAGTGCGGTAACCCGGTCACCCAACGCATTCCCGAAGGCGACTCGCGCCTGCGTTTTGTCTGTGACAGCTGTCAGGCGATTCACTATCAGAACCCCAATATCGTCGCCGGCTGCGTGGCGACCTGGGGCTCGAAAGTGTTGCTGTGCCGACGCGCCATCGAGCCTCGGCTCGGTTACTGGACCCTGCCCGCCGGTTTCATGGAAAACGGTGAAACCATCGAGCAGGCGGCCATTCGCGAGACCGCCGAGGAAGCCTGTGCGCGGGTGCGCAACCTGAGCATCTATACGTTGATCGACGTGCCGCACATCAGTCAGGTGCATGTGTTCTTTCGCGCGGAGCTGGTGGACCCGGATTTTTCTGCCGGCCCCGAGAGCCTGGAAGTGCAGCTTTTCGACGAAGCCGACATCCCGTGGTCCGAGTTGGCTTTCCGCACGGTGGGTCGTACCTTAGAATGCTTCTTCGCTGACCGGCGGACCGAGGTCTACCCCGTGCGGTCCGAGTCGATCCCGCCGCTTGCTCAGCCTGCCATCACCTAAAGCTCCTGGCTCCAGAATCACCTATAACTAAATAGTCGCGACACCTTTCAGGGATATCGTTTCAATGCGCTGGTTGCTTGCCGTGGTTTGCTTGTCGTTCGTCACTCTGTCACAGGCTTCCGTTGCGGAAACCCTGAACGGCAAAGTCATCGAAAAAGTTTTGGTGCTCAAATCCGCCCACCAATTGCAATTGATCAATGACGGCAAGCCGCTCAAGACCTACCGCATTTCCCTGGGCAGAAATCCGAAAGGCCAAAAGCTGATGGAAGGCGATAGACGCACGCCTGAAGGTTTTTACTGGCTGGACTGGCGCAAGGTCAGCGATAAATTCAATCTGTCGATGCACATCTCCTACCCCAACATCAGCGACGCTGTCCGCGCCCGGCGTGAAGGCGTCGATCCGGGGAGCATGATCATGATCCATGGCACACCAGATACCGAAGAAAACCCGGAAGACCTGTTCCACACCCTGGACTGGACCGACGGCTGCATTGCCATGCGCAACATGGACATGCGTGAGGTCTGGGGCCTGGTGCCGGATGGCACGATGATCGAGATTCGCCCGTAACCCCTTTACCTGTGGCGAGGGAGCTTGCTCCCGCTGGGCTGCGAAGCGGCCCCAAAAAATGACCTGACACCGCATTTGCTGATTTCAGGACTGCTTCGCAGCCCAGCGGGAGCAAGCTCCCTCGCCACAAAAGCACCGAGTCCTTCTTCTTAGCGCTACCTTCGGTCGCTCCTCGAAAAATAAATTCAAAAGATCGCCGCCTGCAGTAATGACTGCCGGGAAGATACCAATCTCCCCGGCAAGCGTTACCCCAGGCTGCGATCTTTGCGCTCAAAACCCCCACCTCTAATACCACTTGATACCAAACCCCATTTCCCGCACTCAACAGGGCCGCCTTTCCCACGCCAACGGCAAAATACTGGCATTGACATGGTATTCAAGTGGTATTAATTTTCGGCCATTCGCGGAACACAACACTCCAATATCCGCATCGGACATCCCTGACATGAATGACCTCCAGGCCCTACGCCCTGACGACACCCAGCCCACGCCCCTCTACCTGCAACTGGCGCGCAATCTGGAAGCGGCGATCCATGCCGGGCAGTGGAAAGCCGAGCAGGCCATGCCTTCGGAGCGCAACCTCAGCGAGCTGCTGGGCATCTCCCGCGTCACTGCCCGCAAGGCACTGGAAGTCTTGTTCGAACAGGGTCTGATCCGCCGCAACCAAGGCTCCGGCACGTTCATCACGCCGCGCCTGGAACAACCGCTGTCGCGCCTCTCGGGTTTCAGCGAGATGCTGCGCCTCAAGGGCTTCGTTCCCGGCTCGCAATGGCTGGAACGCGAGATCACCCCGCCGACCCACGAAGAACTGATCCGCCTCGGCCTCTCGCCCAACGACAAGGTCGCGCGGCTCAAACGTCTGCGCAAAGCCGACGACACGGTGATGGCGATCGAGATGAGCACCCTGCCCGCCTCGATCATTCCCAAGCCGCAAGCGGTGGGTGATTCGCTCTACGAATACCTCGACGGCATCGGCAAACCGATCGTCCGCGCCTTGCAGCACATTCAGGCGATCAACGCCTCGGACGAATTCGCCGCCCTCGTCGGCATCGCCCCTGGCACCGCCATGCTGCTGATGACCCGGGTCGGCTACCTGGAAGACAACACGCCAATCGAAGTCACCGACACCTACTGCCGCAACGACTACTACGACTTTGTTGCAGAGCTTCGTCGCTAACCCGCTTCGCCGCTAAAACCGAGAACCGATCATGTCCGAAGACAACATCCTCACCGCCCACGGCTGGGTTCGCGGCCGGCTGATTCACGAACACGGCAAGGTCATGTCCATCGAAGGCGTGCCGTGCGATCCGGCCGACAACGACTTGCCCTATCTGCTGCCCGGCTTCATCGACCTGCACGTCCATGGCGGCGGCGGCAAGGACATCATGGAAGGCGCAACCGCCTTCGAAACCATCAGCAAGACCCACGTGCGTTTCGGCACCACGTCGCTGCTGGCGACCACCATGACGGCGCCGCCGGAGGAGATTTCCAGCGTGCTCAAAGCCGTCGGCGAGTTCTGCGAGCAGCGGCCGGAAGGCTGTGCCCGGGTGCTCGGCGTGCACCTGGAAGGCCCGTACATCAACCCCGGCAAACTCGGCGCCCAGCCGAACTTTGCCCATACCGCGCTGATGGCCGAAGTCGAGGACTACCTCACGCTGGCACCGATCCGCGTGATCACCATCGCCCCGGAAATCGCCGGCCACGACGCCTTGATCCGCACCCTCAGTGCGCGTGGCATTCGCATGCAGATCGGTCACACGCTTGGCAGTTACGAGGAAGGCGTCGCCGCGCTCGCGGCCGGCGCCAGCAGTTTCACTCACCTCTACAACGCCATGAGCCCGTTGCATCACCGCGAGCCGGGCATCGTCGGTGCGGCGCTGGCCCACGCCAAATACGCGGAGCTGATCCCGGATTTGCTGCACGTGCACCCCGGCGCCATGCGGGTCGCCCTGCGCGCGATCCCGTGCCTGTATTGCGTCACCGATTCCACCGCCGCCGCCGGCATGCCGGACGGCGAATACAAGCTCGGCAGCCACACGGTCACCAAGTGCCTGGGCGGCGTGCGCTTGCCCGACGGCACCCTGGCCGGCAGCACACTGACCATGGATCAGGCCCTGCGCAACCTGGTGAAAATCGGTCTGCCGATCGCCGAGGCGTCGCAACGTCTTTCGCAATTCCCCGCCGATTACCTCGGCCTCGAAGAACGCGGCCGCCTGCAACCCGGCAGCTGGGC
Source organism: Pseudomonas sp. FSL W5-0299 (assembly GCF_005930655.1). NCBI lineage: Bacteria > Pseudomonadati > Pseudomonadota > Gammaproteobacteria > Pseudomonadales > Pseudomonadaceae > Pseudomonas > Pseudomonas sp. FSL W5-0299. Next base: position 84,852 of record NZ_RXHX01000007.1, on the reverse strand, counting down.
CGACTGCGTGCGGCTGGATCGCTCACTCACACTCACCGCCGTCATGGTCGAAGGAGAAGACATTGACTTCAAAAATGCTTGAAGAGGCGCTGTCCTCGTTCGAGGCCGTGCAAGCCCAACTGCAGCAACTCGACCCGCAGATGATCGAGATCGCCGGGCGCCTGCGCCGTCAGCCGCCGCAAGTCGTGATGACCGTCGCTCGCGGCAGTTCAGACCACGCCGCCAGTTACTTCGCCTACCTGACCATGCAGCAACTGGGCTACCCGGTGGCGTCGCTGCCGATGTCGGTGGTGACCATGCTGCAAGCACCATTGAAGGTCAGCGGCCAAGTGGCGTTCGCGTTCTCGCAGTCGGGGCAAAGTCCGGATCTGGTGAACAGCCTGCGCCTGTTACGCAAACGCGGGGCCCTGAGCATTGCCCTGGTCAACGCCGAAAGCTCGCCGCTGGAAGCCGCGTGCGAATTCAGCCTGCCGCTGTGCGCGGGAACAGAAAGCAGCGTTGCCGCCACCAAGAGTTTCATCGCCACCCTCAGCGCCAGCGCCCGTCTGATCGCCCACTGGAAAGAAGACGTGGAATTGCTCGAAGCCGGCAACGCCTTGCCGGAAGGTCTGCGCGAGGCGGCGCAACAGGATTGGAGCCTGGCCATCGACGCCCTGCGCGATTGCCAACGCTTGATGGTAATCGGCCGCGGTGCCGGTTTTGCCATCGCTCAGGAAGCAGCCCTCAAGTTCAAGGAAACCTCGGCGATTCAAGCCGAAGCCTTCAGCAGCGCCGAAGTGCGTCACGGCCCGATGGCATTGATCGACGAGAATTATCCCTTGCTGATCTTCGCTCCACGGGGTGCCGAGCAGGCCGGTTTGCTGAGCCTTGCTGCCGACATGCGCCAGCGCGGCGCGCGCGTTCTGCTGGCGGCACCGGACGACATTGCCGAACGTGACCTCACGCTGACCCGCGCCGAACACCCGGCCCTGGACCCGATTCTGGCGATCCAGAGTTTCTACGTCATGGCCGCCGGTTTGGCCGTGGCCCGCGGCATGGACCCGGACCAGCCGCGGCATTTGAGCAAAGTGACGCGCACGCACTAAGTCCGCCCCGAACGATTTCCTGATGAGACCGAGCCATGCATAACAACAATAAAGAGCTGACCCTCAGCGCCCCGCTCAGCGGTCCGGTGCTCACGCTCGCCAAAGTCCCGGACCCGGTGTTCGCCAGCGGCGCGATGGGCGACGGTATCGCGATCGATCCACTGAACGACACCCTTCACGCCCCCTGCGCCGGCGTCGTGGTGCACGTAGCCCGTAGCGGTCACGCCGTCACCTTGCGTGCCGACAACGGTGCCGAATTGCTCCTGCACCTGGGCCTCGACACCGTCGAGTTGCAGGGCGAAGGCTTCTCTATGCTGGTCAAGGAAGGCGCCCGCGTCAGCAATGGCCAACCGTTGCTGCGCTATGACCTGGACAAGGTCGCGCAGCAGTGCAAAAGCCTGGTCAGCCTGATGATCCTGACCAACAGCCAGGAGTTTCAGGCGCGGCCCATCACGCTGAAATCGGTCAAAGTCGGCGACCCGCTGCTGCACATCATTCGCCGGGCGGCGCCGGGCGCCCAGGCAGAGGCGGACCTTTCGGCTGAAGCGCATTTCGGCCACGTGCGCATCGCTCATCGTGGCGGTCTGCATGCTCGCCCTGCTGCGCTGATTCGTCAGACCGCACAAGGGTTCAAGAGCAAATCGCAGCTGCATTTCGCTGGCAAATCGGCGACCTGTGACAGCTTGATCGGGCTCATGAGCCTGGCCGTCGGCGAGCAGGATGAGGTTCAGGTCAGCTGCCAGGGCCCGGACGCCGAGGCGGCATTGCAAGCGTTGCTGATCGCCTTGTCCACGGCGTTGGCCGAAGACAGCCATGCCGCTGCGCCTGCGCCGATCACCCGACGCACTCGGACTGCCGAAGCGGGTGTGCTGCACGGCGTTTGCGCCGCGCCCGGCCTGGTCGCTGGCCCCTTGTTTCGCTTGAATACCATCAGCCTGCCGGTGGATGCCGGCCACCACGCTCCCGAGCCACAGCTGCACGCCCTCGATACCGCGCTGACCTCCGTGCGCGGCGAAATCGAGCACACCCTGGCCCAGGCCAGGAAACACAAAAACACTGACGAAGAAGCGATTTTCACCGCGCACCTCGCCTTGCTCGAAGACCCGGCGCTACTGGACGCGGCCAACGCCTGCATCGCTCAAGGCATGGCCGCGACGCACGCCTGGAGCCAATCGATCGACGTGCAGTGCGACGTCCTTCAACAACTCGGCAGCGCGTTGCTGGCCGAACGCGCCAACGATCTGCGCGATCTCAAGCAACGGGTGCTGCGCGCCTTGCTCGGCGAAGCCTGGCACTACGACGTGCCGGCCGGCGCCATCGTCGCCGCCCATGAGCTGACGCCGTCGGACTTGCTGCAACTGAGCGAGCAAGGGGTCGCCGGGTTGTGCATGGCCGAGGGTGGCGCGACGTCCCACGTCGCGATTCTGGCGCGGGGTAAAGGTTTGCCGTGCCTGGTGGCGCTGGGTTCGGCGCTGCTGGATCAGGCACAAGGCCAGGCGGTGGTGCTGGACGCCGACGGTGGTCGGCTCGAATGGGCGCCGACGGCCGAACGCCTGGCCGACGTGCATCAGGCGCAACGCGATCATCAGCAACGCCGTGCGCTTCAACAATCGCAGGCTCATACCCCGGCACTGACACGCGATGGCGTGCACATCGAAATCGCCGCCAATGTCGCGTCCAGCGCAGAAGCCGCAGACGCGCTGGCCAACGGCGCGGATGGCGTCGGTCTGCTGCGCACCGAGTTTCTGTTTGTCGACCGCAACACCGCGCCGGACGAACAGGAGCAACGCCTCGCCTATCAAGCCGTGCTCGACGCCATGGGTGACAAGTCGGTGATCATCCGAACCATCGACGTTGGCGGCGACAAGCAACTCGACTACCTGCCATTGCCGGTCGAAGCCAATCCGGTGCTCGGCTTGCGCGGCATTCGCCTGGCTCAGGTGCGGCCGGAATTACTCGATCAGCAACTGCGCGCACTGTTGCACGTCAGCCCGCTGTCGCGCTGCCGGATCCTGTTGCCGATGGTGACCGAGGTCGATGAGTTGCTGCACATCCGCCAGCGCCTCGATGCGTTGTGCCTTGAACTCGGGGTAAATGAACGCCCGGAGCTGGGGGTGATGATCGAAGTCCCGGCCGCTGCGCTGCTGGCCGAGCAGCTTGCAGAGCATGCGGACTTCCTGTCCATCGGCACCAACGATCTGTCGCAATACACCCTGGCGATGGACCGCGACCACGCAGGCCTCGCCTCGCGCGTCGACGCCATGCACCCGGCCCTGCTGCGGCTGATCGCCCAGACCTGCGCCGGTGCGGCGGTGCATAACCGTTGGGTCGGCGTCTGCGGCGCACTCGCGTCCGATCCGCTGGCCACGCCGGTCCTGATCGGCCTGGGCGTCAGCGAGCTGTCGGTCAGCCCGGTGCAGATCGGTGAAATCAAGGATCGCGTGCGCCACCTCGACGCCGCGCAATGCCGAAGCGTCAGCCACGACCTGCTCAAGCTGAGCAGCGCCGGGGCGGTGCGTCACGCCTGTCACCAGCAATGGCCTCTGAGCTGAACAACTACAACACCTCTCAAACAAAAAGAGCACAGGGAGAACCGCCATGTACCAATATTTCATCGAGGGCCTGCAACGTCTCGGCCGCGCGTTGATGCTGCCGATCGCGATCCTGCCGATTGCCGGCCTGTTGCTGCGTCTGGGCGACACCGACCTGCTGAACATCGCCATCATCCATGACGCCGGCCAGGTGATCTTCGCCAACCTGGCGATGATCTTCGCCATCGGCATCGCGGTCGGTTTCGCCAAGGACAACAACGGCACCGCAGGCCTCGCCGGGGTGATTGGTTACCTGGTGATGATCTCCACGCTCAAGGTGTTGGATGCGAGCATCAACATGGGCATGCTCGCCGGGATCGTCAGCGGCTTGATGGCCGGCGCGCTCTACAACCGCTTCAAGGACATCAAGCTGCCGGAGTACCTGGCGTTCTTCGGCGGACGGCGCTTCGTGCCGATTGTCACCGGCTTCGCCGCCGTCGGCCTGGGCGTGATCTTCGGTTTGATCTGGCCGCCGATCCAACACGGCATCAACGGTTTCGGCGCACTGATGATGGAGAGCGGCAGCATCGGCGCCTTCGTCTTCGGCGTGTTCAACCGGTTGCTGATCGTCACTGGCCTGCACCACATCCTCAACAACATGGCGTGGTTCGTCTTCGGCAACTTCACCGACCCGACCACGGGCGCCATGGTCACAGGCGACCTGTCGCGCTACTTCGCCGGTGATCCGAAGGGCGGCCAATTCATGACCGGCATGTTCCCGGTGATGATCTTCGGCCTGCCCGCCGCCTGCCTGGCGATGTACCGCAACGCCCTGCCGGAACGCCGCAAAGTCATGGGCGGGATCTTCCTGTCGATGGCGCTGACTTCCTTCCTGACCGGCGTCACCGAACCCATCGAATTTGCGTTCATGTTCCTCGCACCGTTTCTGTTTTTGCTCCATGCGCTGCTGACGGGGTTGTCGATGGCGATCACCAATGCGCTGAACATCCACCTGGGTTTCACCTTCTCGGGCGGCTTCATCGACATGGTGCTCGGATGGGGGAAATCCACCAACGGCTGGCTAGTGGTGCCGGTAGGCTTGGCGTATGCGGTGGTCTATTACGGGGTGTTTGATTTCTGCATTCGCCGCTTCAACCTCAAGACGCCAGGGCGTGAAGAGGTGCCGACGGGTGACAAGATTGTGGTCACCGAGAATGAACGAGCCGGGGCATACATCAAGGCACTGGGTGGGGCGCAGAATCTGATTACCGTGGGCGCGTGTACGACGCGGTTGCGGCTGGACATGGTGGATCGCAACAAGGCCAACGATGCCGAGTTGAAAGCACTGGGGGCGATGGCGGTCGTGCGTCCCGGCAAGGGCGGGAGCTTGCAGGTGGTGGTCGGGCCGATGGCGGATAGCATTGCCGATGAAATTCGTCTGGCGATGCCGGCGCTGGGTCGTGCGCTGGTGTCCTCTCCTCCCGCGGTGATCGATGCACCGAAACCTGCGGCGGTGGCAAATGCAGAAGCGCAGCAATGGCTGGATGCCTTGGGCGGTGGGGACAACGTGCTGCAGATGGATTGCGTGGCCATGACCCGGATTCGACTGCACCTGGCGGATGGCAAAGCGTTGTCAGAGAGTGATTTGAAGGCGCTGGGTTGTCAGGGAGTCAGTCAGCTGGAAGGCGGCATCTGGCACCTGCTGGTTGGTGACAAGGCGCCGAGTTTGAATGGCGCGTTGGAGGCGTTGGTCAATCGCAGTGAGGTGAGTGCCAAGGTTTAATTTGATAGGGCGTCATTCCCGCTACACATAAAAAACCCGCTGATCTGCATCAGCGGGTTTCTTTTACAGCGGCCAGAAAGATCAGAAATCCTCCAACCGCCACACTTCATAAGCCGGCGTCTCATAGGGATGGCTGAGTTTCAGCGCGGCCACCACGGCCACGATCAACTCATCCGCCACCACCAGCTCAACCTTCCATTCCTCAACCTGCTCGACCTGCCCCGCTTCCCCGATAAACGGCTGACTGCCGTCCAAAGGCCGAAACTGGCCGAACCCAAGCACCTGCCACGCGCAATGATCATAAGCCCCGATCCGCCCGCCACCGGCAGCGAATACAGCGCTCTTGACCAACTCGACATGACTGGCCGGAACAAAAAAGCTGAGCTTGTACACAGCCCTTAGTTCACCCAGACGCGCGCATTACGGAACATACGCATCCAAGGAGCGTCTTCGTTCCAGTCTTCCGAACGCCACGAGTTCTGCACAGCGCGGAACACGCGTTCCGGGTGCGGCATCATGATCGTTACGCGACCGTCGCGGCTGGTCAAACCGGTGATCCCGCGCGGCGAGCCGTTCGGGTTGGCCGGGTAGTTTTCGGTGACCTTGCCGTGGTTGTCGACGAAACGCATCGCCACGCAACCCGACAGATCGGCTTCCAGCAACGCTTCTTCGCTGGCGAACTCGGCATGACCTTCACCGTGAGCGATGGCGATCGGCATGCGCGAACCGGCCATGCCTTGCAGGAAGATCGAGTTCGACTCCTGGACCTGAACCATCGCCACGCGCGCTTCGAACTGCTCGGAGCGGTTACGCACGAAGTGCGGCCAGAACTCGCTGCCCGGGATCAGCTCGTGCAGGTTGGACATCATCTGGCAACCGTTGCACACGCCGAGGGTGAAGCTGTCGTTGCGTTCGAAGAAGCCCTGGAACGCATCGCGAGCACGGCTGTTGAACAGCGCGGACTTGGCCCAGCCTTCACCGGCACCCAATACGTCGCCGTAGGAGAAACCGCCGCAAGCCACCAGACCCTTGAACTCGTTCAGGTCGACACGGCCGGCCAGAATGTCGCTCATGTGCACGTCGATCGCGTTGAAACCGGCGCGGTCGAACGCGGCCGCCATTTCCACCTGACCGTTGACGCCCTGCTCACGCAGCACGGCAACCTGTGGGCGGATGCCTTTCTTGATGTAAGGCGCGGCGACGTCCTGGTTGACGTCGTAGCTCAGCTTGACGCTCAGGCCCGGGTTGTCTTCTTCCAGCAGCACGTCGAACTCTTGCTCGGCGCAGTCGGCGTTATCACGCAGACGCTGGATCTGGTAGCTGGTTTCAGCCCACTGACGTTGCAGCAGACGACGCTGACCTTCGAACACGGTTTCGCCGTTGAAGGTGATGTTGATCTGGCCGTTGTTCATCGGCTGACCAATCACCGACACGCACTCGCCCAGACCGGCAGCGCTGAACTGCGCGAGGATGTCCGGCGTGGCGTCCTGGCGAACCTGGATCACGGCGCCCAGTTCTTCGTTGAACAGGATCGCGGCGATGTCGGCGGAGGTTTCAGCCAGACCGTCGAGGTTCAGGCTCAGGCCACAGTGACCGGCGAACGCCATTTCCACGGTGCTGGTCAGCAGACCACCGTCGGAACGGTCGTGGTAGGCCAGCAGGTGACCGTCGGCATTGAGGCCTTGGATCACGGCGAAGAAAGCTTTCAGGTCTTCGGCATCATCGACGTCCGGCGCTTGCGAACCGAGCTTGCCGTGAACCTGGGCCAGGATCGAGGCGCCCATGCGGTTCTGGCCACGGCCCAGGTCGATCAGGATCAGGTCGGTAGTGCCCTTGTCCATGCGCAGTTCCGGGGTCAGGGTCTGACGGATGTCAGCCACTGGCGCGAAACCGGTTACGATCAGGGACATCGGCGAGGTCACGGTCTTGTCGACGCCTTCGTCGTTCCAGCGCGTGGCCATGGACATGGAGTCCTTGCCCACCGGAATGGTAATGCCCAGGTCCGGGCACAACTCCATGCCAACCGCTTTCACGGTGTCGTACAGACGCGCGTCTTCACCCGGGTGACCGGCAGCGGACATCCAGTTCGCCGACAGTTTGATGTCGGAGATCTTGTTGATGCGCGAAGCGGCAATGTTGGTCAGGGTTTCGCCGATGGCCATGCGGCCCGACGCCGGAGCGTCCAGCAGTGCCAGCGGAGTACGCTCGCCCATGGCCATGGCTTCACCGGTGTAGACGTCGAAGCTGGTGGCGGTGACGGCAACGTCAGCCACCGGAACCTGCCACGGGCCGACCATTTGGTCACGGGCCACGAGGCCGGTGATGGTGCGGTCGCCGATGGTGATCAGGAAGCTTTTGCTCGCCACGGCCGGGTGATGCAGCACGCGCTCGACGCAGTCGGCAATGTCGAGGGTCGACGGATCAAAATCGTCGCCCAGTTCGTTTTCACGAACGGCCGAACGGTGCATGCGCGGGGCTTTGCCCAGCAGCACTTCGAGCGGCATGTCCACCGGGCTGTTGCCGAAGTGACTGTCGGTGACCGTCAGTTGCGGCTCAGCAGTGGCTTCGCCAACCACGGCGAACGGGCAACGCTCACGTTCGCAGATCGCCTGGAAGCGTTCGAAGTCGGCCGGGCCGACCGCCAGAACGTAGCGCTCCTGGGATTCGTTACTCCAGATTTCGTGCGGGGCCATGCCCGGCTCGTCGTTTGGAATGTTGCGCAGTTCGAAGCGGCCACCACGGTCGCCATCGTTGACCAGTTCCGGGAAGGCGTTGGACAGACCACCCGCGCCGACGTCGTGGATGAAGCTGATCGGGTTTTTGTCGCCCAGTTGCCAGCAACGGTCGATGACTTCCTGGCAGCGACGTTCCATCTCAGGGTTTTCGCGCTGTACGGAAGCGAAGTCCAGGTCTGCCGAGCTGGTGCCGGTGGCCATGGAGGAAGCGGCGCCGCCGCCCAGGCCGATGAGCATTGCCGGGCCGCCGAGGACGATCAGCTTGGAGCCAACGGTGATCTCGCCTTTCTGTACGTGTTCGGCACGGATGTTACCCATACCGCCGGCCAGCATGATCGGCTTGTGGTAACCGCGAACTTCGTCGCCACGCGGGGTGGTGATCGACTGTTCGAAGGTACGGAAGTAACCGGTCAGGGCTGGACGGCCGAATTCGTTGTTGAACGCGGCGCCACCCAGTGGGCCTTCGATCATGATGTCCAGCGCAGTAACGATGCGCTCAGGCTTGCCATACGGCACTTCCCACGGCTGTTCGAAGCCCGGGATCTGCAAGTTGGAGACGGTGAAACCGGTCAGGCCGGCCTTTGGCTTGGCGCCACGACCGGTAGCACCTTCGTCGCGAATCTCGCCGCCACTGCCGGTGGACGCGCCCGGAAACGGGGCAATCGCGGTCGGGTGGTTGTGGGTTTCGACTTTCATCAAGATGTGCACCGGTTCCTGCACCGCACCGTACTGGCGGGTTTCAGGGTCCGGGAAGAAACGGCCGGCGACGTTACCGACGATCACCGAAGCGTTGTCCTTATAAGCCGACAGAACGCCTTCGCTGTGCATCACGTAGGTATTCTTGATCATGCCGAACAGGCTTTTTTCCTGGCTCTGACCGTCGATGTCCCAACTGGCGTTGAAGATCTTGTGACGGCAGTGCTCGGAGTTCGCCTGGGCGAACATCATCAGTTCGATGTCGTGAGGATTGCGCTTCAAGCCGACGAAGGCGTTGACCAGGTAGTCGATCTCGTCTTCGGCCAGGGCCAGGCCCAGCTCGGTGTTGGCTTTTTCCAGCGCGGCGCGGCCGCCACCCAGCACGTCAATCGCGGTCAGCGGTTTCGGCTCGGCGTGGCTGAACAGGCCGGCGGCTTGTTCGAGGTTGCCCAACACGATTTGAGTCATGCGGTCGTGCAGACCGTCCGCAATCAGTTGCGCGTCGGCGTCACTGAACTGACCGGCCACGTAAAACGCGATGCCGCGTTCCAGGCGCTGGATCTTGCTCAGGCCGCAGTTGCGAGCGATGTCGCTGGCCTTGCTGGACCATGGCGAGATGGTGCCGAAACGTGGCAACACCAGGAACAGACGACCGGTCGGCTCTTGTACCGGAACACTTGGGCCGTACTTCAGAAGGCGCGCGAGCACCTGCTGTTCGTCGCCGGTCAGGACGCCGGTGACTTCGGCGAAGTGAGCGAATTCAGCATACAAGCCGCTGACAGCCGGGACCTTCTGGCTCAGTTGCTCAAGGAGTTTGCTGTGGCGAAAGGCAGAAAGGGCAGGAGCGCCGCGCAGGATCAACATCTTCGGGACAGCCTCGGGAAGGGGTGTGCTTTGAGGCCGTGCATTCTAGCCTAAACCGCCCGCGACATCACCCGAAACGGTGCGCGCGGGTGCACCCGAACGTCGGGCCGGGCATTTGGACCTTAAACAGCGGTTCGCCGAGGGTTATTTTTTATGTCACAAATTACCGTTCGGGCCCATTCCTGCGGGCTCCAAGCGGGTTTTACGCTGCCTAGCAGACAAGCCCTTCGCTGTCGAGATATGGCGCTCGTGGTCCTTTGCGTATACTGCGCAGATGTTTTCCCCAACGGCTTTGCGTCCGCGGTTCGCCAAATGGCTGATCGCAACCGGACTCTTCCTGATGCTCAGTGGCTGTGTTGATAAACCCAACACGCTGGAGCGCGTAAAGGAGGATGGTGTGCTGCGGGTGGTTACCCGAAACAGCCCCGCCACCTACTTTCAGGATCGCAACGGTGAAACCGGCTTCGAATACGAGCTGGTGAAGCGCTTCGCCGACGATCTGGGGGTGGAACTCAAGATCGAGACCGCCGACAACCTCGACGACCTGTTCAATCAGGTGGGCAAGCCTAACGGCCCGGTGCTGGCTGCTGCCGGTCTGGTCAGCAGCGAGAAACGCAAACAACAGGTGCGGTTTTCCCACTCCTATCTCGAAGTCACCCCGCAGGTCATCTACCGCAACGGCCAATCGCGGCCAACCGATGCTGGCGACCTGGTCGGCAAGAAGATCATGGTGCTCAAGGGCAGCACCCACGCCGAGCAATTGGCGGAGCTGAAAAAGAAATACCCCGGCATTGAATACGAAGAGTCCGACGCCGTTGAAGTCGTCGACTTGCTGCGGATGGTCGATGAAGATCAGATCGACCTGACCCTGGTCGATTCAAACGAAGTCGCGATGAACCAGGTCTACTTCCCCAACGTGCGAGTAGCCTTCGACCTCGGTGACTCCAGCAACCAGAGCTGGGCGGTGGCCGCTGGCGACGACAACAGCTTGCTCAACGAGATCAATGCCTACCTCGACAAGGTGAAGAAAAACGGCACCTTGCAACGCCTGAAGGACCGCTATTACGGGCACGTCGACGTACTGGGTTACGTGGGCGCCACCACCTTCGCACAACACTTGCAGCAACGCCTGCCCAAGTACGAGCAACACTTCAAGGCCTACGCCAAGAAAGAGAAAGTCGACTGGCGCCTGTTGGCGGCCGTCGGTTATCAGGAGTCGTTATGGCAAGCCGCGGTCACGTCCAAGACCGGCGTTCGCGGGCTGATGATGCTGACCCAGAACACCGCGCAGGCCATGGGCGTATCCAATCGCCTCGACCCCAAGCAAAGCATCATGGGCGGCGCCAAATACCTGGCCTACATGAAGGATCAGCTGGACGAATCGATCCAGGAGCCGGATCGCACCTGGTTTGCACTGGCGGCCTATAACGTCGGCAGCGGCCATCTGGATGACGCGCGCAAACTGGCGGCGAAAGAAGGCCTGAACCCGGACAAGTGGCTGGACGTGAAGAAGATCCTGCCGCGCCTGTCAGAGAAGAAGTGGTACAGCAAGACGCGTTATGGCTACGCCCGGGGCGGCGAGCCGGTGCACTTCGTGGCGAACATCCGTCGTTACTACGACATCCTGACGTGGGTCACGCAGCCACAGCTTGAAGGCAATCAGGTGGCTGAAGGCAACCTGCATGTGCCGGGGGTCGACAAGACCAAGCCGAATCAGGAAACCCCGCAGCTTTAAATCTGGGTTGCTTTTGAGGACGCCTTCGCGGGCAAGCCTCGCTCCTACAGGGCCGGTGTCGTATGCAAAGTTGCGGCACAACACGGACCTGTAGGAGCGAGGCTTGCCCGCGAAGGCAGCACCTCGGTCTCAGCCCTTCAAGGCCGCAGCCAAGATCAATGCTTTCATCTCGGACACCGCCGACTTGAACCCGACAAACAACGCATGCGCCACCAGCGCATGGCCGATGTTCAGTTCGTTGATGCCCTTGATCGCGGCCACCGCTTCAACGTTGTGATAATGCAGGCCGTGGCCGGCATTGACGATCAGCCCCTGAGCCAGGCCAAACGCTACGCCATCCGCCACACGCTTCAGCTCTTGCGCCACGTCGGTCGGTGTCTCGGCATCGGCATAACGACCGGTGTGCAACTCGATAGCCGGCGCCCCCACACGACGGGACGCTTCGATCTGCCGCTCGTCTGCATCGATGAACAGCGACACCTCACAGCCAATCTTCGACAGGCGATCCACCGCCGCCTTGATCCGCGCCTCTTGCCCTGCCACGTCCAGGCCGCCTTCGGTGGTCAGTTCCTGACGGGTTTCCGGGACCAGGCAAATGTGCGCCGGGCGGATGCGCTCGGCGAACACCATCATTTCTTCGGTGACGCCCATTTCGAAATTCATGCGGGTTTGCAGTACATCCTTGAGCAACAGCACGTCGCGCTCCTGGATGTGTCGACGGTCTTCGCGCAGGTGCACGGTGATGCCGTCAGCCCCCGCCTCTTCCGCGTCCAGCGCTGCCTTGACCGGATCCGGGTAACGAGTGCCCCGGGCCTGACGCAGAGTGGCAACGTGGTCGATGTTCACGCCAAGAAGAATGCGATTGCTGGTGGTCACGGAAGCGCTCCTGAATTTAAAGATTCGGCGCACAGCATACGGGGAGACTACGGCTTGCGAAACAGCTCGCGACTGACCAGCGGACGACCGCCCAAGTGAACAGCCAATGCCTGACGCATCAGACGCTTGGCGGCGGACAGCGCACCGGGTGCGGTCCAGTCAGCCTCAGCCATGGCCAACAGCTCGGTGCCGTTGAACAGACCGGGTTGCAGCAGATAGACCTGCTCCAGGCCAGCATCCACTTGCAAACGATACAGACCGTCCGGAGCAATGGGCTCGCCGTGGATGTCGGTGGTCAGGGCAAAACCGTAACCGAGATCGTCGAGCAGGCGCCACTCGAAGGATCGCAGCAACGGCTCCAGCGGTCGGCCTTCGGCCAGCGCCAGCAACGTCGCAGCGTAGTGATCAAACACGCCTGGGTGCGGGTCTTCGGCGGGCAGCAAGCGGATCAGCAGTTCGTTGAGGTAGAGGCCGCTGAACAGCGCCTCGCCGTTGAGCCAGGTTGAAACACCGGCGGCTTCCATTCGCCCAACGTTCTTCAGCTCACCCCGCCCGCGAAACTCCACTTCCAGCGACACGAAGGGCCGCGCCAATGTCCCGGCCTTGCCCCGCGCGCTGCGCAACACCGCCCGTAGCCGACCTTGCGGCGTGAGGAAGTCCACCAACGCACTGCTTTCGCGGTAGGCGCGGGAGTGGAGGACGTAGGCGGGTTGGCCAATGGGCTGGGACATGGAGTTCTCAATGATGAAACGCGATCTTATAAACAACCAGAAACCAATGTGGGAGCGAGCCTGCTCGCGATTGCGGTCTGCCAGTCAACAGTGATGTTGAATTTCAGGTCCTCATCGCGAGCAGGCTCGCTCCCACAGGGGTTCTTCGGTGTATCTGGATCCGGTGTTACAGGTCGCCGTAGCCCAGCGAACGCAATGCGCGCTCGTCGTCGGACCAGCCGCCTTTCACTTTCACCCACAGGTTAAGCATGATCTTGGAGTCGAACAGCAATTCCATATCCTTGCGCGCCTCGGTGCCGATGCGCTTGATGCGCTCGCCCTTGTCGCCAATGATGATTTTCTTCTGGCCGTCACGCTCGACAAGGATCAAGGCATGGATGTGCAGGGTTTTGCCCTGCTGCTTGAACTCTTCGATTTCGACGGTGATCTGGTACGGCAGCTCGGCGCCCATCTGGCGCATGATTTTCTCGCGCACCAGTTCTGCGGCGAGGAAACGGCTGCTGCGGTCGGTGATCTGGTCTTCCGGGAAGAAGTGATCGTTTTCCGGCAGGTAACCGGCAATCACCCGCTCCAGCGCTTCAAGGTTGTGCCCGTGCTGGGCCGAGATCGGCATGATCTGCGCGTTCGGCAGCTGCTCCTGCAACCAGCTCAGGTGCGGCATCAGTTCGGCTTTGTCTTCGATGCGATCGGTCTTGTTCAGCGCCACGATCAGCGGGCCGGTCACGTACTGGACGCGCTCGAGGACCATCTGGTCTTCGTCGGTCCACTTGGTGCGATCCACCACGAAGATCACCACGTCGACGTCTTTCAACGCCGCCGAGGCGGTCTTGTTCATGTAGCGGTTCAGGGCCTTTTCGCCGCCCTTGTGCATGCCCGGGGTGTCGACGTAGACAGCCTGGATGGCGCCTTCGGTCTTGATGCCCAGCATGTTATGGCGGGTGGTTTGCGGCTTGCGCGAGGTGATCGCCAGTTTCTGACCCAGGATGTGGTTCAGCAGCGTGGACTTGCCCACGTTGGGACGGCCGACGATGGCAACATAGCCACAGCGAGTTGCAGTTGAATCAGTCATTGCCATTCTCCACACCCAGGGCAATCAGTGCTGCGGCGGCCGCTACCTGTTCGGCAATACGACGACTCACACCCTGACCTCGGCTTTTTTCATTCAGTAAGGTGATTTCACATTCGACGAAGAACGTCCGGCAATGCGGCTCACCCTGGATATCCACCACTTCGTAACGCGGCAGCTCGCACCCACGCGATTGCAGGAATTCCTGCAGGCGGGTTTTTGGATCTTTGTTGGTGTCGACCAGCGTCAGGCCTTCGAACTCACCGGCCAGCCAGGCCAGCACGCGTTCGCGCGCCATGTCCATGCCAGCGTCCAGGTAGATCGCACCGATCAACGCTTCGAGGGCATCGGCCAGAATCGACTCGCGACGGAACCCGCCGCTTTTCAACTCACCGGAGCCCAGGCGCAGGTATTCGCCCAGATCGAAACCGCGGGCCAGTACGGCCAGCGTCTCACCTTTCACCAGACGTGCGCGCAAACGCGACAACTGGCCTTCACGGGCCAGCGGGAAGCGATCGAACAGCGCCTCGCCAGCGACGAAGTTGAGGATGGCATCACCGAGGAATTCCAGGCGTTCGTTGTTGCGCCCGGCAAAACTGCGGTGAGTCAGGGCCAGGACCATCAGCTCCTGATCCTTGAAGGTGTAGCCGAGCTGACGCTCTAGACGGCTTAAGGAGACGCTCACGGTTTACCCACGCTGAGTTCGTGGCTGGATTCCACCGCCATGGCCGTGATACGACGCAGGCTTGGGACAATTAACGCTGTGTTCAAAAATTACGTCCTGAATATCGTTGTTTTCATGCCTCTGGCGCCGATTGTGCCGACTCCAGAAATGCATTCGGCGCTGTGTTCAACAGCGCCGTGTGTGATTACTTGATCAGGCCAACCCGCGAGAAATTCGGCAGGTGACTGAGTTTGGGTTCCGGCCAGCTCATCCAGACTGCGAAGGCCTTGCCGACGATATTCTTGTCGGGAACCATGCCCAGCAGATCCTTGGGAATGCTCGGATCGTCCCAGTAGCGACTGTCGTTGGAGTTGTCGCGGTTGTCGCCCATCATGAAGTAGTGCCCGGCCGGCACGGTCCATGAACGGTCCGGCGATGCGCGATAGCGGCTCATCTCCTTGCGAATCAGGTGCTCGGCGACACCGAGTTTTTCCTTGTAGAGCTCGGCACTGCCCAACGTGCCCGGCTCGGAGCCGACCAGTTGTTCGGCAATCGATTCACCGTTGACGAACAGACGCTTGTCGGCGGTGTAGCGAATCTGGTCGCCCGGCAGGCCCACCACACGCTTGATGTAGTTGACGTTCGGATCGCTCGGGTAGCGGAACACCATCACATCGCCGCGCTGCGGATCACCGACTTCGATGACTTTCTTGTCGATCACCGGCAAGCGGATCCCGTAAGAAAACTTGTTCACCAGAATGAAGTCGCCTACGTCCAGGGTCGGTTTCATCGAGCCGGAAGGAATCTGGAACGGCTCCACCAGGAACGAACGCAGCACCAGCACGATGAACAACACCGGGAAGAACGACTTGCCGTATTCGACCAGCAGCGGCTCTTTGTTCAGTTTCTCGACGACCACCATGTCAGCCTGGCTGACACTCCCCTGATAGGAGTTGATGGCAGCCCGGCGCCGAGGCGCCAGGAACAGCAGATCGAGCAACGCCAACAGGCCGCAGACGAACACGGCGATGACCAGCAACAGCGGGAAATTTAGTGACATAGGACCTAACTATCCAACCTGAGCACCGCAAGGAAGGCTTCTTGTGGAATTTCCACGTTGCCGACTTGCTTCATGCGTTTCTTACCGGCCTTTTGCTTTTCAAGCAGTTTTTTCTTACGGCTAACGTCACCGCCGTAGCATTTGGCCAATACGTTCTTTCTGAGTGCCTTGACGGAGGTCCGCGCAATGATCTGCCCGCCAATGGCGGCCTGGATCGCGACGTCGAACATCTGGCGCGGAATCAGTTCTTTCATTTTCTCGGTCAACTGGCGACCTTTGTAGTGCGCGTTATCCTTGTGCACGATCAGCGCCAGGGCGTCGACCTTGTCACCGTTGATCAGCACATCCAGTTTCACCAGATTAGCCGACTGGTAACGATCGAAATGATAATCCAGCGAAGCATAGCCGCGACTGGTGGACTTCAGACGGTCGAAGAAGTCGAGGACCACTTCGTTCATCGGCAAATCGTAGGTCACCTGGACCTGCGTACCGAGGAACAGCATGTCGTGCTGCACGCCACGCTTTTCGATGCACAGGGTAATGACGTTGCCCAGGTGCTCTTGCGGCACAAGAATATTGGCCCGCACGATCGGTTCACGCATGTCTTCGATCGAGGACAGGTCTGGAAGCTTCGACGGGTTATCGACGTAAATCGTTTCACCGGTTTTCAGCAACAGCTCGAAAATTACGGTCGGCGCCGTGGTGATCAGGTCCAGGTCGTACTCGCGCTCCAGGCGCTCCTGGATGATTTCCATGTGCAGCATGCCGAGGAACCCGCAACGGAAGCCAAAGCCCAGGGCGTCGGAGCTTTCCGGGGTGTACTGCAGGGACGAATCGTTGAGCGTGAGCTTTTGCAGGGCTTCACGGAAATCTTCGAAGTCGTCGGAGCTGACCGGGAACAGGCCGGCATAGACCTGCGGCTGGATACGTTTGAAGCCTGGCAGCACGTCAACGTCCGGCGTGGAGCTCAGGGTCAGGGTGTCACCGACTGGTGCACCGTGAATGTCCTTGATGCCGGCAATGATGAAGCCCACTTCGCCGGCTTTCAGGTCAACGGTGGCGGTGTGTTTCGGGTTGAAGACACCGACGCTGTCCACCAGGTGGATCTTGCCGGTGGACTTGACCAGGATCTTGTCGCCCTTCTTCACGCGACCGTGACGCACGCGGACCAGGGAAACGACGCCCAGGTAGTTGTCGAACCAGGAGTCGATGATCAACGCTTGCAGCGGATCTTCGTAGTTGCCGGTCGGCGCAGGAATGGTGTGAACCAGGCGTTCGAGCACTTCGTCGACGCCCAGGCCGGTCTTGGCACTGCACTCGACCGCATCGGTGGCATCGATGCCGATGATTTTTTCGATTTCTTCTTTGACGCGGTCCGGATCAGCCTGCGGCAGGTCGATCTTGTTCAGGACCGGCATGACTTCCAGGCCCTGCTCGATCGCCGTGTAGCAGTTGGCTACAGACTGCGCTTCAACGCCCTGACCGGCATCGACCACCAGCAACGCGCCTTCACAGGCCGCCAGCGACCGGCTGACTTCGTAGGTGAAGTCAACGTGGCCCGGGGTGTCAATGAAGTTCAGTTGGTACTTGATGCCATCGCGAGCGGTGTAATACAGGGTGACGCTGTGGGCCTTGATGGTGATCCCGCGTTCACGTTCCAGGTCCATGGAGTCCAGCACCTGGGCTTCCATTTCGCGCTCGGCAAGGCCGCCGCACATCTGGATGAAACGATCGGCCAGCGTCGACTTGCCATGGTCAATGTGGGCGATGATGGAGAAATTGCGGATATGACTCAAATCACTCACGGATCAACACTCAAAAAGGCTGCAGGCATAGCCCGCCGAAAAATAGCCGGGAATTGTACCTGATCCACGGCGCAAGCGTCACGTTCGCAGGTCAGACGGCACCTACAAAAACGCCCCGGTCTTGCGACAGGGGCGTTTTTTATCACCAGCGAGGTCGGGGAAACGCCCTGATCAGCCGGCTCGGCGCAACAGCCAGACACCGGCCAGGGCACAGACACCCGCCGGAACCAGCACCGCAAACAGCGGCGAAAAACCGAACACCAGGCTCGAAGGCCCCAGCAAATCCTGGACGATGCGGAAGGTGAAGCCGACCAGCACGCCAGTGAAGACCCGCTGACCAAGGGTCACCGAGCGCAATGGCCCGAAGATGAAGGAAATCGCCATCAGTACCAGCGCGGCGGTCACCAGCGGCTGTAACACCTTGACCCAAAATGCCAGCCAGTAACGGCCGTTGCTCAGGCCCTGGTCAGCCAGGTAGTGGATGTAACCCCACAGACCGCTGATCGACAGCGTGTCAGGCGACATCACCACCGTGCTCAGCAGTTGCGGACTCAAGGCAACATCCCAACGCTCTTCCGGTGCCGTGACCACTTCGGTGCTCTTTTCATGGAACAGCGTGGTGGTGACGTCGCTCAACTGCCAGTGATCCTGATCGAACTTCGCCCGCTTGGCGAAGCTGGACGACAGCATATGACGCTCATTGTCGAAACGATAACGGGTGACGCCGTACAGCAGACCGTTCGGCTGCACAGAGTTGACGTGAATGAACTCGTCACCCTGGCGATGCCACAAGCCATGCTTGGCGCTCTGTGCATCGCCGCCACCCTGAGCCAGGGAACGGTTGGCCTGAGCGGTGACTTCGGTGGCCGGCGCGACGTACTCGCCGATCAGCACCCCCGCCACCATCAGCACCAGCATCGGCTTCATGACGGCCCAGACGATCCGGCCGACCGACACACCGGCGGCGCGCATGATCGTCAGTTCGCTGTGGCTGGCCAGGCTACCAAGGCCGATCAGGCAACCGATCAGTGCCGCCATCGGCAACATGTCGTACAAACGACGGGGCGCGGTCAGCAAGACGTAGCTCAAGACGTCCACCAAGGTGTAGGTGTCGCTGACCTCACTCATCTCATCGATGAAGGCAAACAGGGTCGCCAGGCCAAGGATAATCCCCAGCACCGCCAGGATGGCTACGAATACGCTGCTACCAATGTAGCGATCGAGCTTAACCACGAGCCACCTCCAGCGCACTGCGGCGACTCGCCATCTTCAAGCGCAACGGCTCCCAGTAGAGCAAGCCCAGGCCAATGGCCAGGAAGATGCCGTGAACCCACCACAACCCCAGCGCCGGCGGGATCTTGCCTTTTTCGAGGGCGCCGCGCGCGGCAATCAGGATGCTCAGGTAAGCCATATAAAGAAGAATCGCCGGCAGCAGCTTGAGGAAACGGCCTTGACGTGGATTGACCCGCGATAGCGGCACCGCCATCAAGGTCACGATGAACACCAGCAACGGCAGGGACAGACGCCATTGCAGCTCAGTGCGCGAACGAATGTCATCGCTGCCGATCAAGGAACGGGTGGTCATTGCATCGCGGTCGGTGACTTCGTCGCTGACGTCCGGCTTGGGCAGCAATACGCCGTATTCCTCGTACTTGATCGCCCGGTAGTCGGCCTGCCCCGGGTTACCGTCGTAGCGATAGCCGTTGTCGAGAATCAGGTAGCGATTGCCGTCAGGGCGGATTTCCTGACGACCCTTCTCGGCCACCAGCACGGAGATCCCGCGATCCTTCTTATCGGACGAGACGTTCTTTTGCGAAATAAACACGCCACCGAGGTTGATGCGATCATCCGACAGCGTTTCGGTGTAGGTCACCCGAGTCCCGTCACGTAGCGCCTGGAAGCGACCCGGCTCAAGGGTATCGAACTCGGTCAGCGCATCCTGCTTGTTCAGCAGCAACTGGAACTGATTGGCACCTTGTGGCGCCAGGCTCAGACTCAGCCAGGCCACGACCAGCGCAACCAGCGTGGCCGGAAACAGCGTCATGGCAAACAGACGTTGCTGGCTCATGCCGGTGGCCGACAACACGGTCATTTCGCTTTCAAGGTACAGGCGACCGTAGGCCAGCAGGATCCCGAGAAACAGGCCCAACGGCAGGATCAGTTGCAGGAAACCTGGCAGACGAAAGCCCATGATCAGGAACAGGGAGCCCGGATCCAGCAGGCCCGAGGCCGCCTGGGCAAGGTATTTGATGAAGCGCCCACTCATGATGATGACCAGCAGCACGGCGCTGACGGCGCTCAAGGTCAACAGGACTTCGCGGGACAGATAACGGAAGACAATCAAACCAGACACTCCAGGGTTGTCAGGCTAAGGCGGCCAAACAAGCAAACGTATCAGACAGCCCGCAGGGCAGAGCCGCCGAAAAAGTTGGCGCATTATCCTGTGATTGGGTGCGCCTGTCACTGCGCATGCTCAAGCAGGCGGGTAATGCGTTGAAGATCGTACAACCGAGGGTTGTCAGGCGCAGGGAGCGAGGTTCAAACTGCGGCCTTTGTCGCGGGCCGTGACCTGCGTCTTTCTATCTATAAGCAAGCGTCTGTGCGCCGCCGTTTTGCCCGCGCACGTTGACCATTCATTCAGGGACCCGGACATGGAACTGGTTGTAAAGAGCGTTAGCCCAGAAACGTTGAAGACCGCCACTCTGGTGGTCGCCGTCGGCGAAGGCCGCAAGCTCGGCGCCGCTGCCAGACAACTCGACGAACTGAGCGGCGGCGCCCTCAGCGCTGTACTCAAGCGCGGCGACCTGGCCGGCAAAGTCGGCCAGAGCCTGCTGCTGCACAGCCTGCCGAACCTCAAGGCCGAACGCGTTCTGCTGGTCGGCGTGGGCAAGGACGAAGAGCTGGGCGACCGCCCGTTCCGTAAAATCATCGCCGGCGTCCTCAATACCCTTAAAGGCCTGGGCGGCACCGACGCCGTTCTGGCGCTGGACGAAATCGTGGTCAAGGGCCGCGACAGCTACGGCAAGACCCGCCTGCTGGCCGAAACCCTGGTGGATGGC
The DNA here is from genome assembly GCF_005930655.1 of Pseudomonas sp. FSL W5-0299. Classification (NCBI taxonomy): domain Bacteria; kingdom Pseudomonadati; phylum Pseudomonadota; class Gammaproteobacteria; order Pseudomonadales; family Pseudomonadaceae; genus Pseudomonas; species Pseudomonas sp. FSL W5-0299. The sequence continues at coordinate 64,162 of NZ_RXHX01000007.1, read as the reverse complement.
GAATACACCTTCGACCAGTTCAAGAGCCAGAAAGCCGAACCTCGCTCCCTGAAGAAAATCACCCTGGTGACCATCAAGGCGGCACAGGCCGAAGTCGAGCGCGCTGTGGCCCACGCCACTGCGATTGCCAACGGCATGGCGTTCACCCGCAACCTGGGCAACCTGCCGCCGAACATCTGCCACCCGACCTTCCTTGGCGAACAAGCCAAGAACCTGGGCAAGGAATTCAAGAGCCTGAAAGTCGAAGTCCTCGATGAGAAGAAGATCAAGGACCTGGGCATGGGCTCGTTCTACGCCGTGGGCCAGGGCAGCGCCCAGCCACCGCGCCTGATCGTCATGCAATACAACGGCGGCAAGAAATCCGAAAAACCTTACGCACTGGTCGGTAAAGGCATCACCTTTGACACCGGCGGCATCAGCCTCAAGCCTGGCTTGGGCATGGATGAAATGAAGTACGACATGGGCGGCGCAGCCAGCGTGTTCGGCACCCTGCGTGCCGTGCTCGAGCTGAAACTGCCGATCAACCTGGTGTGCATCCTGGCGTGCGCCGAGAACATGCCGAGCGGCAATGCCTCGCGCCCGGGCGACATCGTCACCACCATGAGCGGTCAGACCGTGGAAATCCTCAACACCGACGCCGAAGGCCGTCTGGTGCTGTGCGATGCCCTGACCTACTCCGAGCGCTTCAAGCCGCAAGCCGTGATCGACATCGCGACCCTGACCGGCGCTTGCGTCGTTGCACTGGGCGCGCACACCTCCGGCCTGCTGGGCAACAACGACGAACTGATCGCTCAACTGCTGAGCGCTGGCAAGTCCGCCGACGACCGCGCCTGGCAACTGCCGCTGTTCGATGAGTACCAAGAGCAGCTGGACAGCCCGTTCGCCGACATCGCCAACATTGGCGGCCCGAAAGCCGGCACCATCACCGCCGCCTGCTTCCTGTCGCGCTTCACCAAGAACCTGAACTGGGCGCACCTGGACATCGCCGGCACCGCATGGACCAGCGGCGGCAAGGACAAGGGCGCCACTGGCCGTCCGGTTCCGTTGCTGACCCAATACCTGCTGGACCGCGCCAAAGCCTGAAACCGATGACCTCGGGCTGCGTTGCTTTCGAGTGACGCAGCCCCGGGCTCAGGAACCGCAATGACCAAAGTCGACTTCTATGTCCTGCCCAGCGCCGATCCGTCGGCACGGCTGGATTTCGCCTGCAAGCTCACCGAAAAAGCCTGGCGCATGGGCCACCGCATTTACCTGCATTGCAGCGATGCCGCCCAACGCGAGGATCTCGACGCGCGTTTGTGGGCCTTCAAGGGCGAAAGCTTCGTGCCTCACGGTCCTGCCGAAAGCGAGCCGGATAGCTTGATTGTCCTGGGTCTTGGCGATGACTGCGGTCAACATCAGGATCTGCTGGTCAACCTTGCCCTGAAAGTCCCGGCCTTTGCCAGCAAGTTCGCCCGTGTAGCGGAAGTGGTCGTGGAGGATCCGACGATTCGTGCGGCCGCGCGGGAGAGTTTCCGTTTCTATCGCGAACAGGGCTATCCTCTGCAAGATCACCGTTTACAGCGACTCTGAGCATTCCGATGGACACTCCAAAACCGCAACAAAAGTCCGCGCACCTGCTGGATGACCTTGAGTCGATCCGCCAACTGCTCGGCGATGACAACCTGCAACCGCCGCTGCTGACCGACACGGTCATCGAAGGTGACCAGGAACAGATTCCCATGCTGTTCGACTCCGTCAGCGCTGCGCCGCAGACCGTCGAACCGACACCGCCCGCCCCTGCCGCGCAACCGGCACCCGCGGCCAGCAAAGGCCCCGACGCCTTGCTGCACCTGGACAGCGAACTGCGTGCGGCAGCACTGTTGATCATGCAAGACGTGATCGACGACTTCGCACCGCATATCGAAACCGAGATCAAGCGCCGGCTGGATGCGCGGATGGAACGGTTGCTCAGCCAGTACGAATAACACTGAGTCGAGCGGGCGTCTGTGGCGAGGGAGCTTGCTCCCGCTCGGTTGCAAAGCAACCGCAAAACCTGAACACACGGTGTACCTGACACAACTCACTTGTTGTTGTCGGGGCCGCTTCGCGCCCCAGCGGGAGCAAGCTCCCTCGCCACAGGATCATTCCACATTTGATCTGCGCCCGGTCTGCCCCTGCTCGCCCTCTGCCCCATGCCCCGCTATACTTGCCGGCTTTTCCTGAATAAATGCCAATAGGGTCCCGCCGCGCATGGATAAGACCTACCAGCCGCACGCCATTGAAACTTCCTGGTACAACACTTGGGAGTCAGAGAGTTACTTCGCCCCGCAAGGCGCGGGCGAGTCCTACACCATCATGATCCCGCCGCCGAACGTCACCGGCAGCCTGCACATGGGTCACGGCTTCAACAACGCGATCATGGACGCCCTGATCCGTTTCCGCCGCATGCAGGGTCGCAACACCCTGTGGCAGCCGGGTACTGACCACGCCGGTATCGCCACGCAGATGCTGGTGGAACGCCAACTCGAAGCCCAGGGCCAGAATCGTCACGATCTGGGCCGGGAAAAATTCCTCGAGAAAGTCTGGGAGTGGAAGGATCAGTCCGGCGGCAACATCAGCCGTCAGATCCGCCGCCTCGGCTCGTCCGTCGACTGGAGCCGCGAGCGCTTCACCATGGACGACGGCCTCTCGGAAGCCGTTAAAGAAGCGTTCGTGCGTTTGCACGAAGACGGCCTGATCTATCGCGGCAAGCGCCTGGTCAACTGGGACACCAAGTTGCACACGGCGATTTCCGACCTCGAAGTGGAAAACCACGACGAGAAAGGTTTCCTGTGGAACCTGAAATACCCGCTGGCCGATGGCGCCAAGACGGCCGAAGGCAAGGACTACCTGATCGTCGCGACCACTCGCCCGGAAACCATGCTCGGCGACGCCGCCGTCGCGGTTAACCCGAACGACGAACGCTACCAGGCCCTGATCGGTAAATTTGTCGAGTTGCCGCTGGTCGGCCGCTGCATCCCGATCATCGCCGACGATTACTGCGATCCTGAATTCGGCACCGGTTGCGTGAAAATCACCCCGGCCCACGATTTCAACGACTACGAAGTCGGCAAGCGCCACAACCTGCCGCTGCTGAACATCTTCGACAAGAACGCCGCTGTACTGCCGGCCTGTCAGGTGTTCAACCTCGACGGCACGCTCAACGAAAGCATCGACGGTACGCTTCCGGCCGAATACGCCGGTCTGGACCGTTTCGAAGCGCGCAAGCAGATTGTGGCCGCCTTCGATGCCGCTGGTTTGCTGGTCAGCGTCGACGATCATGCCCTGAAAGTACCGAAAGGCGACCGCTCCGGCACCATCATCGAGCCGTGGCTGACCGACCAGTGGTACGTCTCTACCAAGCCATTGGCCGAGCCGGCCATCGCTGCGGTTGAAGACGGCCGCATTCAGTTCGTGCCGAAACAATACGAAAACATGTATTTCTCGTGGATGCGCGACATCCAGGATTGGTGCATCAGCCGTCAGCTGTGGTGGGGCCACCGGATTCCGGCCTGGTACGACGAGTCGGGCAAGGTCTATGTCGGTCGCGACGAAGCCGAAGTGCGTGCCAAGAACAACCTCGGCCCGGACGTTGCGCTGCAACAGGACAACGACGTTCTGGATACCTGGTTCAGTTCGGGCCTGTGGACTTTCTCCACGCTCGGCTGGCCTGAGCAGACCGAGTTCCTGAAGAAATTCCATTCCACCGATGTGCTGGTGACTGGCTTCGACATCATTTTCTTCTGGGTCGCCCGGATGATCATGCTCACCATGCACCTGGTGAAGAACGAAGACGGTACGCCGCAGGTTCCGTTCAAGACCGTTTATGTTCACGGTCTGGTCCGCGATGGCCAGGGCCAGAAGATGTCCAAGTCCAAGGGCAACGTCCTGGACCCGCTGGACATCATCGACGGTATCGAGCTCGAAGAGCTGGTGCAGAAACGCACCTCCGGCATGATGCAGCCGAAACTGGCGAAGAAGATCGAGAAGCAGACCCGCGAAGAGTTCGCCGACGGCATCGCCAGCTACGGCACCGACGCCCTGCGCTTCACCTTCTGCTCGCTGGCGTCCACCGGTCGCGACATCAAGTTCGACATGGGCCGCGTAGAAGGCTATCGCAACTTCTGCAACAAAATCTGGAACGCCGCGCGTTATGTTCTGGACAAGGGCGAAGACTGCGGCCAGAACGGCGAGGCTTACGAACTCTCCCTGGCGGATCGCTGGATTATCTCGCAGCTGCAACGCACCGAAGCCGAAGTAACCCGTCAGCTCGACCAGTTCCGCTTCGACCTGGCCGCACAAGCCTTGTACGAGTTCATCTGGAACCAGTATTGCGACTGGTACCTGGAACTGTCCAAGCCTGTGCTGTGGGACGAAAATGCCCCGGTCGAACGTCAGCGCGGCACCCGCCGCACCCTGGTTCGAGTGCTGGAAGTTGCCCTGCGCCTGGCGCACCCGTTCATGCCGTTCATCACCGAAGAAATCTGGCAGCGCGTCGCGCCGCTGGCCGGTATCGAAGGCAAGACGATCATGCTGCAACCTTGGCCCGTGGCCAATGAAGCGCGCATCGATCAGGGTGCCGAAGATGACATCGAGTGGCTGAAGACGCTGATGCTCGGCACGCGCAACATTCGCGCCGAGATGAACATCGGCCCGGGCAAGCCGCTGAACCTGTTCCTGAAGAACGTTAGCGCCGAAGACCAGCGTCGTCTCACCGAGAACGAAGCCCTGCTGAAGAAGCTGGCTCGCCTCGAATCGATCACGGTGTTGGCTGCCGGCGAAGAAGCACCGCTGTCCGCCACCGCACTGGTGGGCGAGATGGAAGTGCTGGTGCCGATGGCCGGCCTGATCGACAAGGACGCCGAACTGGCACGCCTGGACAAGGAAATCCTGCGTCTGCAGGGCGAAGTTCAGCGGGTGGGCGGCAAGCTGTCCAATGCCGGTTTCGTCGACAAGGCTCCGGCCGAAGTCATCGAGAAAGAACGCGCCAAACTGGCTGAGGCTGAACAGGCTTTGGGCAAGTTGGCCGAGCAGCATGCGCGGATTGCCAGCCTGTAACGGTCAATCGCGATGAAAAAGGGAGGCCAAGCGGCCTCCCTTTTTTATGCCCGCCACATTCCCCCCATACACCGCAAACCGCTTCCTGTAGGAGCGAGGCTTGCCCGCGAAGGGGCCGTCATGTCTGGCATTGAGGTGGCAGACAGATCGCTTTCGCGGGCAAGCCTCGCTCCTACAGGATCCCCACGCGGCTATCGACTGTGGGACAATACCCGCCACTTTTAGCCATACCCGAATCGACCACGCCCATGAACGCCCCCCGCACTCCAAGACCTGCGCGCAAGAAGCCCGACACCGCGACACCGGCCAAAGCCGTTGAGCCGCGCGAAAAGGCCAGCCTGCACCCGCGCAACCGCCATCAGGGTCGCTACGACTTCCCGGCGCTGATCAAAACCACGCCGGAACTGGCGAAGTTCGTGATCATCAACCCCTATGGCAAGGAAAGCATCGACTTCGCCAGCCCGGATGCGGTGCGGGTGTTCAACCGGGCGCTGCTCAAGTCGTTCTACGGTATCGCCCATTGGGATATCCCGGCCGATTACCTCTGCCCACCAGTTCCGGGCCGTGCCGATTACGTGCACTTCCTGGCCGACCTGCTGGCCAGCGTCAACGACGGCGAAATCCCTCGTGGCGCACCGGTCAAAGTGCTCGATATCGGCATGGGCGCCAACTGCGTCTATCCGTTGATCGGCTACAGCGACTACCGCTGGCACTTCCTCGGTTCGGAAATCGACCCGACTGCGGTGGCTGCGGCCAAAGCCATCGTGCAATCCAACGGACTGAACAAAGCCATCCAGTTGCGTCAGCAAAGCAATCCCAAGCACATTCTGCTGGGCTTGCTGGAACCCGGCGAACGCTTTGACCTGACCATGTGCAACCCGCCGTTCCATGCTTCGATGGACGAAGCGACCAAAGGCAGCGAGCGTAAATGGCGCGCTTTGGGCCGCGCCGATCCTAAACGCAAACTGCCGGTGCTGAACTTTGGCGGTCAATCGGCAGAATTGTGGTGTGAGGGTGGCGAAGCACGGTTTGTGACACAACTGATCGCCGAGAGTGCGCACTTCCAGCACAAGGTCTTGTGGTTCAGCACGTTGGTGTCAAAGGCTTCTAACCTGCCTTCGATCCAGACGGCGCTGAAAAAGGCCGGTGTTCTGGAAAGCCAGGTCGTGGAAATGTCCCAGGGGCAGAAGCAAAGCCGCTTCGTCGCCTGGACCTTCCAGACCAAGTCCGAGCAGCAGGTCTGGCGCGAACGTTGGGCTCGCAAGAGCTGAGTCTGAGTTACACAAGTAAAAATGTGGGAGCGAGCCTGCTCGCGAAAGCGGTTTCACATTCAACAGCGATGCTGAATGTTATGACCCCTTCGCGAGCAGGCTCGCTCCCACAATTGTTTTAGCGGTGTGTCCGGAAGCGCCGCCAAATCACAGACACAAAAAAGCCGTGCCCGGATTGCTCCGGAGCACGGCTTTTTTTACTGCGTCTTACTTGTTAACAGCGTCGGTCAGGCCTTTGGCCACAACCAGCTTGATAACTTTCTTGGCAGCGATTTCGATGGCTGCGCCAGTCGAAGGGTTACGGCCGGTACGGGCTGGACGCTCAGTCACTTTCAGTTTGCCGATACCTGGCAGAGTGATTTCGCCGCCGTTTTCCAGCTGATCGGCAACGATTTGGCCCAGTTGGTCCAGAGCGTTACGCGCGGTGGTTTTTGGCGCGTCGATAGCTTCAGCGATGTCGGCGATCAGTTGGTCTTTAGTAAGAGCCATGTAGTGTTCCTTCCCTATCAAATTCATATGGATTGCAGAGTGCAGTGTCAGCCATCGAGCCCGATCTTCTGGATCTGGCACCCTCGGCCAATAACCACTGGATCGGGGTTATAGATACCGAAATCAGGGTTTGGTTCGACCTGACAAATGCTGAATGCACGCTTAACGCAGTGACTTCGCGTAAGACGGGGCAAAACTAGCACAGAGACGGGGAAATATCCGCCTCTAGCTACCCATTTGGTCAGCTTTATTGCTCTAAAACGGGAAAAAACTGCATAAGGGCAGTCGCACGGCTGCGAATTACCCTACGAACCGCGCCAAAACCAGTGGTTGCGGTACACTTGGCACTTTTTGGGGGAGCACGCCCTCCTCTCTTCAATCAGCCGAGAAGCCCATGCCGATCCGTCATTGCATCGTCCACCTGATCGACAAAAAACCCGACGGCACACCCGCAGTTCTCCACGCCCGCGACTCGGAACTGGCCGAATCGAGCGCCATCGAGAACATGCTTGCCGACCTCAACGAGAGCTACAACGCCAAACAAGGCAAGGCCTGGGGATTCTTCCATGCCGAGTCCGGGGCGCATCCGTTCAGCGGCTGGCTGAAGGAGTACCTCGAGGGCGGCAAGGATTTCACGGCGTTCAGCCGGGTGGCGGTGGAACACCTGCAAAAGCTGATGGAAGAGTCGAACCTCTCCGTGGGCGGCCACGTGCTGTTTGCGCATTACCAGCAGGGCATGACCGATTACCTGGCGATCGCCCTGTTGCACCACAGCGAAGGCGTTGCAGTGACCGATCAGCTGGACGTGACCCCGTCCCGTCACCTGGATCTGGGCCAGTTGCACCTGGCCGCGCGGATCAACGTGTCCGAGTGGCAGAACAACAAGCAGTCCAAGCAGTACATTTCATTCATCAAAGGCAAGAACGGGAAAAAGGTGTCGGAGTATTTCCGCGACTTTATCGGTTGCCAGGAAGGCGTCGACGGCCCCGGCGAAACCCGTACCTTGCTCAAGGCCTTCAGTGATTTCGTTGAAAGCGAAGATTTGCCGGAAGAATCCGCCCGCGAGAAAACCAAGACCCTGGTCGATTACGCCAGCAGCCAGGCCAAGCTCGGCGAACCGATGGGCCTGGAAGAACTCTCCGAACTGATCGACGAAGAGCGCCCGAAAGCCTTCTACGATCACATCCGCAACAAGGATTACGGCTTGTCTCCGGAGATCCCGGCGGATAAACGCACGTTGAACCAGTTCCGCCGCTTCACCGGCCGCGCCGAGGGCCTGTCCATCAGCTTCGAAGCGCACCTGCTGGGCTCGAAGATCGAATACGACGAAGAGGCCGGCACACTGATTATCAAGGGCCTGCCCACGCAGCTGACCGATCAGCTGAAGCGACGCAACTGATGCTGAACGGCGTGCTGAAGAAATTCCTGCTGATCCTGCTGGTGGTCGTGGTTTACCAGAACTGGGGCAAGATCGAGCGGGTGTTCAGTCCCAGCCAAGTGGTGTCCGAGCAGACCCAGGCCAAGGCCAACGTCGTGCTCTACGCGACCGAATGGTGTGGCTACTGCAAGCTGACCCGACGCTTTCTCGATCAGAAAGGCATTCCGTACAAGGAATTTGATATCGAAAAGGATGCCGAGGCACGCAAGGCATATGAAGCGCTGGGTGGACGCGGGATTCCGCTGATCGATGTGAACGGGACGTTGATTCGCGGGTATGACCCGGATGAAATCCTCGCCGCGTTGAAGTAACCCATTGGCTCACTCAACCCCTGTGGCGAGGGGGCGGCGTTCCGACGAACCCCTCGCCACAGGTCGGTGTATCAGTGTTTTTCGAGGCGGAACCCAAACCGCGGAAAGTGCACATGCACCACTCCGCCCCGCTCGTCTTCACGACGCAGAATCAATTCCTCTCTGCCCGCAAACAACAACTCACCCGCCACCGGATCAACGCCGTAATCCGTTGCCGCGATGACCACCTGCTGGCCAGGCTCAAACCCGTTCGGCTCATCGAACTGCTCGTCCGGTAACGCGGCGGGTGTGGCATTACGCGCAACCTCCAGCGCGGCCTCGGAGGTCATCTCGCTGAACGCGCCATGCCCGAACCCCATCACGCGACCCAACCACGCCGACACCGCCGGATATGCATCAACCAACGGCGAGGTCACGGGCGTGGCCTTGAGGAACCACATCGGATGGGCCAGCGCGAAGTCGGCAATCGATGGCTCGCCGAACAGAAAGTCGCCCTGCTCGCGCTGAAGCTGCTGCTCCAGGCGCGCCATGATTGTCGGCCATTGATGCCGGGCTTGCTCGGCGGACAACTTTGTCGCGCTGCCGCCACTGAAGAGTCCGGCGCGATCAGCCAGAAACGCCTTGATCGCTTCCGGCGGCAGATTGCCGAAACGCACCGCGATCGATTCCGGTTGAAACACCAGGCTCACGGCATGCTGGAATACCACCGAATCGGCCCAGGCGGCGAACGTCGCGGCGATCATTTCCTGGCCTTCCGGGAAGAAGGCCGGCAAGGCTTTCTCCTGCTCCAGTCGACGGGCGATCAGCGATGTGTCGCAGTAAATATCTGCGCCAACCTGCAGCACTGGCGTCTTGCGGTAGCCACCGGTCAGGGCGGTCAGATCAGGTTTTGGCATGACCGGCGCGATCTTTACCGAGCGCCAGGACAACCCCTTGAAACCCAGCAGCAAGCGGGCCTTTTCGGCAAAAGGGGACGTCGGGTAATGATGAAGAATCAACTCGGACATGCTCGGCTCCGCCGCACGGATTAGGAATCCGCAGCTTAGCGCGCAATTCGGGAGCAGCCTACAGGTCTGCCTGATGGGCACTTATCAGTCAGGTTGATAAGCCCGCGACGGCGCTTGCGACCAGACATTCCTTGGCGCTTTTCCTGAGTTTTTTGATCAAGCGTTCCTGTCGCAAGGCTTCGCTTTTGTCGCGGCAGACTTCTGTGTAGACCAAGGCAACGGCAGGGCTGGAGAGGAAGAAGCGTGCGCCCTTGCCACTTTGGTGGGTAGCGAAGCGGCGCACAGGATCGTCGCTGATCCCGCAGTACAGCGAACCATTGGCCGCGCGAACGAGGTAGACGAACCAGGGTTTACTCACCGGTGTGTCGGCGTCGACGGGGATTTCGCTGAGGGTAGTCACGTCACGATCAAGGCTTGAAAGGAAACAAGCCGCGATCTTATCAGCGACTGGCCTGGAATGCCTTCAGCCCCTTCAACGCCTGAGCGCGAACGGCATTTCTTACCGCCGGAGTCCAGCCCAGCAGCAGGCCTTTGAAACCCAGCGCCTGGCGCGACCAGGCCCACATATCGAAGCTGTCATGGTGCTCGCAGATCTTGCCGTCACGAAACACGAACTGCGCCTGAATATCATTGACCACCGTGTTGCCGGTCTGGCTGAACAGATAGGTCGCGACCCAATGCGCGCCGCCCGTGCGGTCCTCGGCGCGAACGTTGTCGAACGTCAGGGAAAAATCCTTCGCCCGCGTCGTCAGCATGCGCCACATGTCCCCGGCATCGCGTCCGCGCAATTCGCCGAATGCCGGATCGCTGAACAGCACATCGTCGGTATAGCAGGCGCTCATGGCCTCGGCATCCAGCCGCTGGAAGGCTTGGTAGAACTGGGTGATCAATGCGCGGTTGGCATCACTCATGGGCAGGCTCCGGACGTTTGAAGGATTGCCTGCACGATAGTCAACAAATGTGCGGAACACTATCGGCATTCGTGGCGGGAATACCCTGGGGTGCGCTGTCGCCTAGTGCACCATGCCGTTGTCCCGGGCATAAGCGAAGAGATCCACATCCGTGGAAATGCCCAGCCGCTGCATGGCCATGCTTTTTTGTTTACTGATGGTCGACACACTGCGTTTGAAATAGCTCGCGATCTCACTGACGGTCATGCCGCTGGCGAGCATTCTCACCACTTCATGTTCTTTGGCCGACAGCGAAGGGGAATGCGAATGAGCCTCGACGTCTGCCTGAGCCAGCGCGGTACGCAAGGACTCGCTGATGAAACGCCGCCCTTCACCCACTGATTTGATTGCCAGAGGGAGCTCCGTCGCCGAGGCATCCTTGGCCACGATCGCCATCACGCCTTGCGCGAATGCCACTCTGAGCGTCGCAACGTTGGCAAACATGGTGACCAGAATGATCGGCGTCGAAGCGTAGTGACGTCGAACCGTGCTCAGCATCTTCAGTCCGTCGGCCTGTTGGTTGCCCGGCATGGAGAAGTCCGTGATCAACAGATCGCACGGCGTGGTCGAGAGCAGGCTCAACAGGCTGTCCGGGCCATCAGCCTCACCCACGATCACACACGTCCGGCTTAGATCGATGAGCATCCGTAACCCGATGCGGACGACAGGATGGTCGTCAGCAATAATTACGCGCATTGTCGGATTTATCCTGTGTGGTGACTGGAATACGCGAAAAGTAACGCCGTCCTATTCCGACCACAACGACCAATCTCGACCGCTCAACCACCGTCCTCAACGGATCCGGGCCCCTGTCCTTTCTCTGATAAAACAAAAGGAACCGCCCTACGTTTTAAAGCTACGCAGCTCACACCAAAAGACTACAGACAACAGGTCGAACGATGACGATCTGTAGGCCGCCCTGATCTTTCATACACTCGCCCCGCCTTTTTCGTATTAGTTGCATTTCGTCCGGCGACCTCGACCGATAGATTGCGCCCTGCCCGCTCCGGGCAAACTCCTCAATCATCTTTCATCAAGGAAGCGTCGACGCATGAACAAATACATAACCCTCCTGACGGCTACTTTGCTGCTGACTGGCGCATCGTCCGTTATTGCCGCCTCCAGCACGGACCTGACCGTGAAGGGTCTGATCACGCCAAATGCATGCACACCAGCACTGGCCGGCGGCGGTATTGCCGATCACGGCAAGTTTTCCGTACAAGACCTCAATCCCGACAAGCACACTTACTTGCCTGAAATAATCATGCAAATGACAGTGAACTGCGATGCGGCTACGCCGTTTGCGATCAGCCCGATTGATAACCGTGCAGGCACAGGCACGTCGGGCAATTACTTTGGTCTGGGGCTGATCAATACCCACGAAAAGCTGGGCCACTTTCGCGTTGCTCCGCGCAATGTGATGGCGGACGCCACCCAAGCTCAAGCCATTCTCTCCACTGATGGCGGCAAGACCTGGCTTAAGGAAGGGTCGACAGCATTCTGGGGGGTCGACAACATCTGGAGTGTCGGTGCTCAGGGGACCGTCATTGCTCCCATCGCGATGAAGGAGTTGAGCCTTGATCTGTATGTGCGTACCGGCATCGCCCCCACCAACGGCCTGACCCTGACCGACGAAGTGACGCTCGACGGCTCCGCAACCCTACAGATCAAGTACCTGTAACCCTCCGTCATCAACGAGCAACGCCCGGCCCACGGCAATGCCCGCTCACTCAAAGGACGAACCATCATGGAAAGATGCTCCCTCGCTCGATTGGCGCCCCTGTTGCTCATCTGTGCCCCCGCAGCCCTGGCCGCCAGCAGCACCGAGCTGAGCGTTACCGGCCTGATTACACCCGGCGCCTGCACGCCCAGCCTGTCCGGCGGCGGCATCGTCGACCACGGCAAAGTGACGGTGAAAGATCTGAGACCTGACCAGCCCACGGCCCTGGAAAACGGCACGCTGTATCTGGAGGTGAATTGTGATGCCGCCACGCGGTTTACCCTGACGACGATCGACAATCGCGAAGGCTCTTCCGTCTTTCACCCTAACAGTCACGGGCTGGGCGTCGTCAATGACGACCAAAACCTGGGCAGTGTTGCGTTCGGCCTGTTCGATACGGTGGCCGATGGGGCGGCGGTGAAAACCATCATGTCCTTGAACGACGGTGCCTCCTGGCGAGTGTCTTCCTACCTGGGACACGCCGGCCGGACCGCGTTCGCGGCGTTGAATAACCTGGGTACACCGATCGCCATCAAGAATTTGCGCGCGCGGCTCACGGCGTTTACCACCATCGTTCGCGCGAACGACCTGACGCTGACCGACGAAATCCCCATCGACGGGCATGTCACCGTGCAGCTGAATTATCGATAGGCCGGTAATCCAGGCTCCTTTTTTAAAACATTCAACGAGACACGTCATGACGATGTTTTCCAGTGTCACCCGTCATCTGTTCCATTCGGGCATCGGCGCATTCGCCCTGCTGCTGACCGCACACGCCCAGGCCGACGGCATGGTGCCGAACACTTCGGTGGTCATCGTCAACGAGGCTGACGGTGAAGCGTCCGTGTCGGTGACCAACACCGATGCCAACCTGGCGTTGATGCACGTCACCCTCGAAGACATTGCCGAAGACAGCGAATCGCTGGTGTTCGTGACGCCCCCCCTGGCGCGCGTCGAAGCGGGCAAAACCCAATTGGTGCGGTTCATTCTGCAAACGGACAAACCGCTGCTCACTCAGCGCTTGAAGCGGGTGATCTTCGAAGGCATCCCCCAAGGCAAAGCGCCTGCCGAGGCAGGTCAGGCCCGTGTCGGCGTGACGGTGCGCCAGAACTTGCCGGTGATCCTGCACCCCAAAGGCCTGGCGCCCAATCGCACGCCGTGGACCGACCTGCAATGGTCGCTGAAAGACGGTCAACTGACCGTGCGCAACGACACGCCTTACGTGGTGCGTCTGGGCCAGGAAGTGCAATTGTTGCCGGCCGCGGGCAACGCGATGCTGCCGAAAACCTACGTGCTGCCCGGTGAGCACATCAGCATTAAGGTGCCCGAAGGCGCCGCCACGCAGGTGCGTTTTCAACCGGCGACGGTCTACGGCTTTGCCGTGCCGCATTACGAGGCGCCCATCCAGTCCTGAACCACCCTGACGGCGTCATCAAGGAACGATGAGCGCCCATGTTTCAAGGCGACGGCCCCTTGGCCGTTGCCACAGGCGTGCCTGTAACCGCACGCCGCAATAACCCAAGTGATCCTGATGAACACAGTATCGAATTACCGTGATGGCGAAGCCGTGCCCGTTATTCGCGACGGCGCTCGCCCTCATCCATGGCAGCGAACCACCTTGGCGGTGCTGCTGAGCAACGCGCTGATGATGCTCGATGCCTACGGTGGGGTGTCGATGCCAGCGTCGTTCGACAAAGATACGTTACGGCAGCGCGGCATCGATCCGACGCTGGCGACGCTGCTGATGCAGGCGCCGCAGTTCACGGCCGGCCGCCACCCGGTCACGCTCACCGTCAACGGCCAGCGTCATGGCCGGGTCGACGTCACGTTCGATCGCGAAGGGGCGTTGTGCTTCGATCGCACGCTGCTCGATGCGGCGAACCTTACGGTGCCCGCGCTTACGCTGGACGATGGCCCATGCCACGACTTTCTAGGCCGCGCGCCGCAGACCGTCATCGAACCGGACCCCGCTGGCCTGGCCCTGTCGCTGATCGTGCCCACCGATGCGATACGCCCCACTGCCCGGGATTTTTCCGGCTATCAAACCGGTGGTGTCGCCGGCTTGATCAACTACGACGTCACCGGTTTGCACAGCCGTTCCGGCGACAGCACCAGCCGCTACGCCTCGGCCAACACCGAACTCGGCTTCAATGCCGGTGACTGGATCGTGCGCAGCCGCCAGGTGCAGACCTGGCAGGACGACGTGTCCACAACGACTCATATTGCGGCCTACGCCCAGCGGACTTTCGCCAGCCAGGAAGCGGTGTTGCAGGCGGGTCAGATCAACCTCTACAACCCGGTGCTCGCCGGTGCGCAGATCACCGGCGTGCAAGTGCTGAATGAACAAGCCCTGCAGGTCGTAGGGCAAAGCGCGGTCATTGAAGGGATCGCCAACAGTCAGGCCCAGGTCGAGGTCCGGCAAAACGGTTCGCTGATCCATTCCACGGTGGTACCCGCCGGCCCGTTCGTGCTCACCAACGTGCGGCGGCTCAACACGCGTTCCGACGTGGAAGTCACGATCAAGGAGACCGATGGCAGCGAGCGCCGTTTTACCGTGCCGGCCGCGATGTTGGGGGTCAGTCTGCCAGCGCCCGGTTATTCGCTGGGCGCCGGTCAGGTGCGCAGTGTCGGCGACGCTCAGGGAGGCGATCCCTGGGTCATCAGCGGCGGCTGGAGCGGTGCGCTCGCCCCGCAACTATTGCTCAGCGCCGGCCTCACCGGCGCCGCCGACTATCGCGCGGCGGGTGCCAGCGTCGGCCTGTTGCCCTCGCCTTTCACTCAGGTGCAAGCCTCGCTGACCGGCGCGGACGCCAGCGGCAGACACGCCAGCCAGGGGCTTCAAGCCGACCTGAGCGTCTCGCATCGGTTGAACGAGCAGTGGGCGCTCAGTGCCGGCAGTTCTTACCGAACCCTGGGCTACCGGGAACTGGAGGAGGCGGTGTTCGCCAACACGTCCGACAACAGCCAGTCACGTTACCGCGATCAGCAAAGCGCGGCCCTGTCATGGTCGCATCCATGGCTCGGCGCCTTCAGCAGCGGCTTCAGCCGGTCCAGTTCGTTCGACGGCCAAAGCAGCAGCCGCGCCCTCGCATCCTGGGGCACCAGCATCGCGGGCGTATCCGTCTCGGCGACCGCCGAATGGCAGCTCAGCGGTTCGAACGGCAACGATGACAGCATCTACCTGAACCTCAGCATTCCGCTGGGCGAGAACCGCCGGGCACGCAGCTGGGTACGCCGTTCCGCCGGCGAATACCGCAGCGGCGTGGGCTTGAGTGAACGTGTCAACGATCAGCTGGGTTACCGGGTTGGCGTCGAACACGACACGCGCGACAAACAGGTGCAATCCACGGCCGGCGTGTCGCTGCTACCGCGCTACACCCAGCTCGATCTCAATTACACCCGCGCCGATGCCGAGCGCTCCAGCTATCAGGCCAGCGCTCGCGGTGGCGCCGTGCTGCATGGCGGTGGCGTGACACTGTCGCCATACCCGGTGAGCGACACCTTTGCGTTGCTGTCGGTCGGTGACATGGGTTCCATCAAAGTGTCGACGCCCAGCGGTCCGGTCTGGACCGACTGGCAAGGTCAGGCGGTGATCCCGCAAGTGACGGCTTATGGCAAAAGCCCGGTGGAAGTCGACACCAAAACCCTGCCGCGCAACGCCGACATTCACAACGGGCTGGCGGTGATTTCGGCCGGGCGCGGCGCCGTCGACAACGTTGAATTCGGCATCACGATGACCCGCCGGGCCTTACTCAAGGCCACCACCGCCAACGGCGCGCCCCTGCCGCGCGGTGCCTCCGTGAACACCGAGGATGGCGAGTTCGTGACCCTGGTGCAGGACGGCGGCCTGGTGTTCTTGCCCAACGCGCTCGACCGCCGTGCGTTGTGGATCAGCGCGCCGGAGCTGGAGCGCTGCGAACTGCGCTTCGAGCTGCCCACCGACGCCGACGCCGACGCGTACTACGAAACCGCCCCCGCCAAGTGCCGAGCCCTCTGAGGATGACTTCATGAACCTGTTGCACTTTCTGCTATTGACCCTCGCGCTCCTGGCACTGAGTGGATTCACGCCAGTGGCCTCGGCGTCCATGGACGACTGCCAGTTCAACCTGAGCCAGCCGGTGCTCGATTACGGGCTGATGAACCGGGCGATACGGCCTGATGCCGCACCGGAGCGCAACCTCGGTGAACGCCAGCTCAGCCTGACCTTGAGCTGTGCGCAGCCCATCGACATGAGCCTGTTCTACCGGGCGATGGCCGCGACCGCCGAACGCTTTCACTTTGCCGAACGCGGCAGCTATCAGATGCGTATTCGCGATGCCGTGCTCGATGGCCAATCGGTCGAGATCGGGTTGATTGCCGGGGTCGGTCAGCCGCCGGCAGAAATGGCGTCGAGCCTGATCTGGCGACCGGAGCACGGGATCGTCCCGGTGCAGGCCGGCGTGGCGGTGCAAGGGCGCAGTTTCTCGGCCCAGCTTCAGCTGACGGCCTGGGTTCAAGAGCAAGGCATGCAGGTGCGTGACGCGGTGACCTGGGAAGCCTTCGGGGTGTTCGACGCCGTCGCCGCCGGACGCACCCGCGAGGCGACCTTGCGCGCCCGCTTCGCTCCGGCGGCCTGCGAGCCGGTGCTGTCCAACGGCGGCGTGGTCGACTTCGGCACCCTGTCGAAAAAAGACCTGCACGCAGACCAGGACACACGCCTGCCGCCCAAGTCCTTGACGCTGAGGGTCGGCTGCGACGCGCCGACGTCCTTCGCCTTGATCATGCACGACAACCGCTCAGGCTCGGCGATGCTCGACAGCGAGATCGACTACGGCCTGGGCAAGGACGGCAGCGGCAACAGGATTGGCCGTTTTTCACTGCACGTCGACCCGGCCGACGCCAATGCCGACGGCTTCGCCCGCCTTTATCAAACCCACTCCAGCATCGCCGGCACAGCCTGGAACACCGGCAGCGCCAACCCGATCGCTATCGGCAAAAGCCGTTACCTGGCGTTCACCGACAACGACGGCAGCAGTGCCGGCCCGGTGCTGATCCAGAACCTCAGCACCACAGTGACCGTCGACGCCGTTATCGCCCCCACCCACAGCCTGGACCTGAGCCGCGCCATCGAGCTCGACGGCGCGGGGACGATCGAGATTATTTACCTGTAACACCCAGCCCGATCCTGCTGGTTTCGCGGCGCACTTGAACGGCCCGGAGCAGTCAGGACACAACCCTAGAAGTGAGCAAATAATGATCAAAAAGTACTTTGCAGCACTCTCCGCCACCGCACTGATTGGCGTTGCGCCTTATGCAGTGGCGGCTTCGAGCATTGACCTGACTGTCACAGGTCTCATCACGCCGAGAGCTTGCACTCCTTCGTTGTCCGATGGAGGAACGGTCGACGTCGGCCAGGTGCAGGCAAAAGACCTCAACCTGACAAGTGACACGATAGTAGGCAGTCATCCGATACAGCTGACGGTCGCGTGTGACGCGTCAACGCCATTTGCACTTAACGGTATTGATAACAAAGCCGGAACATCATCGTCCAACCTGTATTTCGGATTGGGCCTGACCAGCAATAACGAAAAAATAGGTTATTTCACGCCATCGATCCAAAGCGCGCTTGCGGACGGACAACCTGTGCACTCGATCAGATCAACTGATAACGGTGCGAGTTGGACGCGCATCTATCAGATCCTGAAGGATAACCTCACATCGGTGAGCGCTGTCGGCACTCTCACGCCAATCTCCGTGAAAGACCTCACGATGGAACTGATGATCTACACCTTCATTGCCCGCGCCGATAGCCTCACCTTAACCGACGATGTCACTATCGACGGTTCAGCCACATTTGAAATGAAGTACCTGTAAGCCGTGCATCTTGCCCGAGGTCCTGCTTCGGGCAAGGACTGATTCCGCTCACCACACACAGCGAAACCTGTCCCATGAAAAAGACTCCACACGCGCTGACGATGGCGATCTTCGTCCTGACGTCGCCGCTCACCTTGGCCACCTCATCGACAGACCTGAGGGTCACAGGCCTCATCACCCCACTTGCCTGCACCCCGATGCTGTCCAACAGCGGCCTCGTCGATTACGGAAAAATCTCCCGGCAAGACCTGAACGTCGACAAACGCACTCGACTGCGCGACCAGACACTCGACCTCAACATTCAGTGCAATGCGCTCACGCGTTTTGCTCTGCTGATGCGCGACAACCGCGACGGCTCGGCCATCGTCAACAGCGAGATTTACTACGGCCTGAACCACGACCACAGCCACAATAAAATCGGCTTGTATTCGCTGAACTTCGATCCTGCCAGCACGGTGGTGGACGACCTGACGCAGGTCTATCGAACCGACTCGACCACGGGGGGCAAAGCCTGGAGCCCGTCGAACAGCCAGCCCATCCCGATGGGCTCCCGAAGCTATCTCGGCTTTACCGACAGCGCAGGCAGCAGCGCCGGCCCGATAGCCATCCGCAACCTGACCAGCCGGGTGACGGTCGAAACGGTCATCGCGCCCACCTCCGAACTGGACCTGAGTGCCGAAGTGCAACTCGACGGCTCGGCGACCCTGGACGTTGTTTACCTGTAGTTCAGACCTTTTCGCTGACGACCTGAACGTACAGCGAACGCCCGGCGCCGAGGCCGGTAACGATGGCGCCGAGGCCGATCACGCCAAAGATCCAGCCCAACGCGGTCCAGCCGCCCGTCCAGTCATGCACGATCCCGACCGCGAACGGCCCCATCGACGCCAGGGTGTAACCGAAGCCCTGGGCCATGCTCGACAGGTTGGCCGCCACATGGGCATCGCGCGAGCGCAGCACGATCAGGGTCAACGCGAGACTGAATGCACCGCCCTGCCCCAGGCCGAGCAGGATCGCCCAGCCCCACAGGCCTTCGATCGGTGCATAGAGACAGCCGAACAGGCCGCCGAGGGTCAGCAGCATGACCACCACAATCGCCAGCCGCTGATCCTTGCCGCGCGTCGCCAGCCAGGGCGCCGCCAGAGAACTGGCCAACTGGACGATCACCGAACCCGAGAGCACCAGACCGGCCTGGGTCGGGGTCAGGCCGCGACCGATCAGGATCGAGGGCAACCAGCCAAAGACGATGTACGCCAGGGATGATTGCAGGCCCATATACAACGTGACTTGCCAGGCCAGCGGATCACGCAACAGGCCGCGAACCCGATACGCGACGTTATGTGCGCCGTGTTTCTGCCCCACTTGCGGCAACCAGAAAACCGCCGCGACCAGCGCAGGCACTACCCAGAAGCCGAGGCCCAAGGCCCAGCTGTTATCGAAATGCTCGCTCAGCGGCACGGTCGCCCCTGCCGCCATCGCCGCGCCCAGACACAGGGCCATGGTGTACACGCCGGTCATGGTGCCGGCCTGTTTCGGGAAGTCGCGCTTGACGATGCCCGGTAACAAAACGCCAATCACACCGATGCTCGCGCCGCCCAGCACACTGCCGGCGAACAGGCCGATCTCACCGAAGGAACTGCGCAGGATGATTCCGCCGGCCAGCATCAACAGAATGCCCAACACCACGCGCTCGGCGCCAAAACGTCGCGCCAGCAAGGGCGCTAGCGGAGCAAACAAGCCGAGACAGAGCACCGGCAACGTCGTCAGCAACCCGGCCTGGGCCGCCGACAGGCCGAGGGTCTTCGACACTTCGCTGAGCATCGGCGCCATGCTCGACAACGCCGGACGCAGGTTCAGCGCCACCAGGATCAGCCCCAGCAGCAACAGCCATGGGCGACGCAGGACGGGATGACGCTGCTGGACCTCTTCGTCATCGGCCTCGGCGTCGATCAGCAGCTCTTCGAGTTCTGCCGTGCGCTTGGGTTGAGTGATGTTGCTGTTGCGGCTCGACATGGAGTTCTCGGTTTCAAGGTTCATTGATCAACTGCCTAGACAGGGCTTTGGCCCGTTCCGGGTCGCGTTGCTCGACGGCATCAAGCAGTTCGATATGCAGGTCGAACACCTCTTGGCGTCGCGGGGTGATGTTCAGGGTCTGGCGCAAATGCGCGCCGACGATGCTGGAGAAATAGCGATACAGCTCGCTGAGGGTCGGGTTGTGCGCGGCGTCCACCAGACGGCGGTGGAACACCAGATCGCAGGCAATGTAGCTGTCGAGATCGCCGTGATAGTGGCTGCCGCTGACACCCAATGCTTCGCGCAAGGCCACCAGATCCTCATCCGTTCGGCGCAGAGCAGCGAGACCGATGGCTTCGACTTCAAGGATGTGCCGGGTCTCGCGGGCCTGTTCATGGGAGCAGCGCGACAAGGCTTTCATGGTGTCCAGTGGATCGATCACCGCCCGCAAATAGCTACCGTCGCCCTGACGGATTTCGATCAAACCGGAAAACGCCAATACACGCATGGCTTCGCGCACGGTGTTGCGGCTGATGCCCAACTCGGCGGACAGCTCTGGCTCTGTGGGTAAACGCTGGCCGACCTGCCAGGCGCCAGCGTTGATGCGTTGGCGCAGTTGATCCAGAGCCTGGTCGACCAGGGACCGCTTAACGAGTGGAGAAATGTCTGACATAGGATTCGCCCTTTCATCCAATCATAGGATGAATTTTCTGACATGTTAGTCAGCTACGCGTAGGACGGCAACCGCCTAAGTTCAAAGGGCAGGAGAGGAAGCGGGATTTTCGATTAGTAAGAATTACCCTTTGCTTGATCGGCATCCAGAATTACTGGGCGACGTGCAAATACTTCAAGAGGGTGCAGACTTGCAACGTCTATTGGTGGACCTCGATCGATCATCCCCCCTCCGCGCTCGCATCCTGACTGCAAACCGCAGACAAAAATAAACCCGGAACACTGTCCGGGTTTATTTCACTGCCAAGTGCCGATCAATGCAGAATCTGGCTCAGGAACATCTTCGTCCGATCGTTCTGCGGGTTGTCGAAGAAGTCGTTCGGTGCAGCCTGCTCGACGATTTCACCCTTGTCCATGAAGATCACGCGATTGGCCACGGTGCGCGCGAAGCCCATTTCGTGGGTCACGCAGAGCATGGTCATGCCGTCTTCGGCGAGGCCGATCATGGTGTCGAGCACCTCTTTCACCATTTCCGGGTCGAGTGCCGAAGTCGGTTCGTCGAACAGCATGATTTTCGGTTTCATGCACAAAGCACGGGCAATCGCCACACGCTGCTGCTGACCACCGGACAGTTGTCCCGGGAATTTATGCGCCTGTTCCGGAATGCGGACGCGCTCCAGGTAATGCATGGCGATTTCTTCGGCCTGGCGCTTGGGCATCTTGCGCACCCACATCGGTGCCAGCGTGCAGTTCTGCAGGATGGTCAGGTGCGGGAACAGGTTGAAGTGCTGGAACACCATGCCGACTTCACGACGGACCGTTTCGATCTGCTTGAGGTCGTTGGTCAATTCCACGCCATCGACCACGATGCGCCCCTGCTGGTGTTCTTCCAGACGGTTGAGGCAGCGGATGGTGGTCGACTTGCCGGAACCCGACGGGCCGCACAGGACGATTCGCTCGCCCTGCTTGACGTTCAGGTTGATATCTTTCAGCACGTGGAACTGGCCGTACCACTTGTTCACGCCCTGCATCTGAATAATGCCTTCAGGGCTCACAGGCTTTTTGATTGCTTCGCTCATTACAGAACTCCTAACGCTTGTGGCCAGTGTCGAGCTTGCGTTCCAGATGCATGGAATAGCGCGACATACCGAAACAGAAAATCCAGAACACCAGGGCCGCGAACACATAGCCTTCGGTGGCCATGCCCAACCATTTCGGGTCGGCGGCAGCTTGTTTGACGCTGTTGAGCAGGTCGAACAGGCCGATGATGATCACCAGGCTGGTGTCCTTGAACAGCGCAATGAAGGTGTTGACGATGCCAGGAATCACCAACTTCAGGGCTTGCGGCAGAATCACCAGCCCCATGCTGCGCCAGTAACCGAGGCCCATCGCTGCGGCTGCTTCGTACTGACCTTTGGGAATCGCTTGCAGACCGCCACGCACCACTTCGGCGACATAGGCCGACTGGAACAGGATCACGCCGATCAGCGCCCGCAGCAGTTTGTCGAAGTTCATGCCTTCAGGCAGGAACAACGGCAGCATCACCGAGGACATGAACAGCACCGTAATCAACGGCACGCCGCGCCAGAATTCGATGAAGGTCACGCAGACCACTCGAATCGCCGGCATGTTCGAACGACGGCCCAGCGCCAGCACGATCCCCAGCGGCAACGCACCGGCAATACCGACGGTGGCGATCACCAGGGTCAGCATCAGGCCGCCCCATTGGCTGGTCGCCACCTGGGTCAGGCCGAAAACGCCGCCATGCAACAGGCACCAGGCAATGATCGGGTACAGCACCAGGAAGCTCAGGCCGTAAACCGCTTTACGCGGGAAGCGCGAGATGAACAACGGTGCCACGCCGATGACTGCCAGCCACACGGTCAGGTCTACGCGCCAGCGCAGTGCCGGCGGGTAATAGCCGTACATGAACTGGCCGAAGCGCTGCTGGATGAACACCCAGCAGGCGCCTTCCTTGGTGCAGTCGGCCTGGGACGTGCCGACCCAGTTGGCGTCCAGGATCGCCCAATGCAGGATCGGCGGCACCACCAGGTAAATCAGGTAGAACGCGAACAGGGTCAGCGCGGTGTTCAGCCAGCTGGAGAACATGTTCGCGCGCATCCACGCCATCGGCCCGAAGACTTTGCTCGGTGGTGGCATGTCGGGTTTGAAAGTATGAGTACTCATGCGCTTTTCCTTACCGCTCGATCAGCGCAATGCGCTTGTTGTACCAGTTCATCAGCAGGGAAATGCTGATACTGATCGCCAGGTACACGCTCATGGTGATGGCAATCACCTCGATCGCCTGCCCGGTCTGGTTCAGCACCGTACCGGCAAACAAGGACACCATTTCCGGATAACCGATACCGGCCGCCAGCGAGGAGTTCTTCGCCAGGTTCAGGTATTGGCTGGTCAGCGGTGGAATGATCACGCGCATGGCTTGCGGGATGATCACCTTGCGCAGGGTCGGACCGTTGCGCAGGCCCAACGAGTGCGCCGCTTCGGTCTGGCCGTGGCTGACCGACTTGATACCCGAACGCACGATCTCGGCGATGAACGCCGCGGTGTACACGGTCAGGGCCAGGGTCAGCGCCAGCAGTTCCGGGATCAGCACCCAGCCACCAACGAAGTTGAAACCTTGCAGCTTCGGCATTTCCCAGTGCACTGGCGCGCCGAAGATCAATGCGCACAGCGCCGGGATCACCAGGAACAGCGCCAGGCCGACCCAGAATTTATGGAACGGTACGCCGGTCGCTTCGAAGCGTTTGGTCGCCCAGCGGCTCATCAGCACGATGGCGACAATGGCCACGACGATGCTGACCACAAACGGCCAGAAACCATCCGCCGTCAACGCGGCCGGCATGTTCAGGCCGCGGCTGCTGACGAAGAAGGTGTCGCCGAAGTTATGGCTGTTGCGTGGCCCTGGCATGGTCAGGAACACCGCGAAGTACCAGAACAGGATTTGCAGCAGCGGCGGAATGTTGCGGAAGACTTCCACATAAACAGTCGCCAGCTTGGCAATGATCCAGTTCTTCGACAGGCGTGAAACGCCGACGATGAAACCGAGGAGCGTCGCCAGGATGACCCCGATGAAGGTCACTAGCAGCGTATTGAGCAGGCCGATGACAAACACTCGGGCATAGCTGTCCGATTCGGTGTAGTCGATCAGGGTTTGAGCGATGCCGAAACCGGCACTGCGCTCCAGAAAGCTGAAGCCGGAAGTAATGCCCCGGTGTTGCAAGTTGGTCTGGGTGTTATCGAACAGATACCAGCCCATGGAGACCACCGCCACAATGGTGATGATCTGAAATAGCCACGCACGCACTTTGGGATCGCTGAGGCTGAGCCTCTGCTTTGGTGCGCCGATTGAATTTTGCATGAAGTGCCCCGGATGTAATGGAACAGAACATCACCCGGTGGTTGGCCCACCGGGTGATAGAACCATCAGCGCACTGGTGGTGCGTATTGAATGCCGCCAGCGTTCCACAAGGCGTTCAGCCCGCGGTCGAT
This sequence comes from Pseudomonas sp. FSL W5-0299, assembly GCF_005930655.1. Classification (NCBI taxonomy): domain Bacteria; kingdom Pseudomonadati; phylum Pseudomonadota; class Gammaproteobacteria; order Pseudomonadales; family Pseudomonadaceae; genus Pseudomonas; species Pseudomonas sp. FSL W5-0299. Next base: position 39,852 of record NZ_RXHX01000007.1, on the reverse strand, counting down.
TTCCAGCGGAGTGCCTTTGCCGAGGTTTTTCTCGAACACTTCGCCATAGTTACCCACTTGCTTGACGATCTGGACGACCCAGTCCTTCTTCACTTTCAAGTCTTTGCCGTATTCACCGTCGGTACCCAGCATACGTGCGACGTCCGGATTCTTGGTGGACTTGGCTTCGGCTTCGACGTTCTTCGAAGTGACACCAGCCTCTTCAGCGTTGAGCATGGCGTAGCCTACCCAGCGAACAATGGCCAGCCACTCGTCGTCGCCGTTACGCACGACCGGGCCCAGCGGTTCCTTGGAAATGGTTTCCGGCAGAACCACGTAGTCCTTTGGCGAAGCCAGCTTGCTGCGCTGAGCGAACAGTTGGGACTTGTCGGAGGTCAGTACGTCGCAACGACCGGATTCCAGCGACTTGGCGCTTTCATCGGAGGTGTCGAAGGTGATCGGGGTGTATTTCAGACCGTTGCCGCGGAAGTAGTCGGAAACGTTCAGCTCAGTGGTGGTACCGGCCTGGATGCAGATGGTCGCACCGTCGAGCTCTTTGGCACTCTTGACGCCCAGCTTGCTATTTACCAGGAAGCCAATGCCGTCGTAGTAGGTGATGAAGCCTGGGAACTTCAGGCCCATGCCCGCGTCACGGGAGCTGGTCATGGTGGTGTTGCGCGACAGAATGTCAATTTCGCCAGACTGCAGCGCGGTGAAGCGCTCTTTGGCGTTCAACTGGCTGAACTTGACCTTGGTCGCATCGCCGAAAACGGCAGCGGCCACAGCGCGGCAGAAGTCAGCATCGATACCGATGATCTTGCCAGTGGAGTCCGGAACCGAGAAACCCGGCAGACCGTCACTGACACCGCACTGTACGAAACCTTTCTTCTGCACTGCATCCAGGGTTGCACCCGCCTGAGCGAACCCGCTGACACCGAGCACTGCAGCTGCAGTCACGATGGCCAGGGTGGATTTCAACATCTTCATTCAAACCTCCAGTTTTGCTCTTGTTGTGTCGGAGCGTGAGTCCCGTCGCACCCTTATGAGGCGTAGTCGACCCGTGTTGGCTTTTTTTGGGGTCAACCGACGTAAAGACCTTAGCTATGAGTCTAGTAAGAGAAAATCCACATCATGGACAACTCACTTCTCACCAATCGGCCGAACGGGCTGTAGCCCTTTCACGTTCGCGAAGCCCGTAGCGGCCACTGGCGAACATCCATCACCGGATTCTTTGCTATCCCGCTGCCAGCAGTACACTGATAGTGTTACCGCAAGGCGCGAGATGGGTTGCACCGCTTTCACATAGCAAAGCCCGTACCAGACCGCTTGCCGATGCGGTTAAGGGACAGGTCAATAGCAAAACTTGTAACCTTGCGACATCTTCTTAACGGATCAACCCGACGCGCACTCACATCACGCACTTAATGAGAGCGCACGCACAAAATTGGAGCAACCATGACCGAGCCCTTGATTCTTCAACCCGTAAAGCCCGCAGACGCCTGCGTTATATGGCTGCACGGCCTGGGCGCCGACCGCTACGACTTTCTGCCGGTTGCCGAAGCCTTGCAGGAAACCCTGTTGACCACCCGCTTCGTTCTACCCCAGGCACCGACCCGCGCCGTGACCATCAACGGCGGTTACGAGATGCCGAGCTGGTACGACATATTGGCCATGAGCCCGGCGCGCGCGATCAGTCGTGAGCAGCTGGAAACGTCGGCGCAGCGAGTCTTTGATTTGATTGAAGAGCAGCGCGCCAGCGGAATAGACGCCTCGCGTATCTTTCTGGCAGGTTTTTCCCAGGGTGGCGCCGTGGTCTTGCACACCGCTTTCCTGAAGTGGCAGGGGCCGCTGGGTGGCGTACTTGCCCTCTCGACTTACGCACCGACCTTCAGCGATGAAATGGAGCTTTCGGCCAGCCAGCAACGCATTCCCGTGCTGTCGTTGCATGGCCAGTACGATGACGTCGTTCAAAACTCGATGGGCCGCACCGCCTACGAGTTTTTAAAGCAGCATGGTGTCACCGTGACATGGCAGGAATACCCAATGGGCCACGAAGTGTTACCCGAAGAAATTCGCGACATCGGCGTCTGGCTGGCCGAGCGTTTACGCTAAAAGCTACCCATTGATCCATCCCACTACGCCGCGCCCGATTCTTGCATTACACTGGCCGGCGTATATTCCTTAACCAATTGATGAGATGACCGTGCTCAAAGCACTCAAGAAAATGTTCGGTAAAAGCGAGACTGAGCAGCTCGCGCCAGTTCCCAGCGCTCCGTCTCATATCCCCAGCCACCGCACCGACGGTAATCAGCCTGGCCGGACCGCAACCGTAGCGGCACCGAAACACGAGCCTGTGACCACACCGGCCGCCCCACCTGTCGAGATTGTCGCCGCCGAGCCACCGCGCAGCGAATCGCCGAAACCGGCAAAACCGCGTCGCGAACCGAAACCGAAAGCGCCGGTCATTCCCTGGAAACTCGAAGACTTCGCCGTTGAACCCCAGGAAGGCAAAACCCGTTTCCACGATTTCAAACTCGCCCCGGAATTGATGCACGCCATCCAGGACCTGGGCTTCCCGTACTGCACGCCGATCCAGGCGCAAGTGCTGGGCTTCACCCTCGCGGGCAAAGACGCCATCGGTCGCGCCCAGACCGGCACCGGCAAAACCGCCGCGTTCCTGATTTCGATCATCACGCAACTGCTGGAAACCCCGCCACCCAAGGAACGCTACATGGGTGAACCGCGGGCGCTGATCATCGCGCCGACCCGCGAGCTGGTGGTGCAGATCGCCAAGGACGCCGCCGACCTGACCAAGTACACCGGCCTCAACGTCATGACGTTTGTCGGCGGCATGGACTTCGACAAGCAGCTCAAGCACCTCGAAGCCCGTCACTGCGACATCCTCGTGGCCACCCCGGGCCGCCTGCTCGACTTCAACCAGCGCGGTGACGTGCATCTGGACATGGTCGAAGTCATGGTGCTGGACGAAGCCGACCGCATGCTCGACATGGGTTTCATCCCGCAAGTGCGCCAGATCATTCGCCAGACGCCGCCGAAGAACGAACGTCAGACGCTGCTGTTCTCCGCAACCTTCACCGAAGACGTCATGAATCTCGCCAAGCAATGGACCACCGACCCGTCGATCGTCGAGATCGAATCGCAGAACGTGGCCAGCGAAAACGTCGAGCAACACATCTACGCCGTCGCCGGTGCCGACAAATACAAACTGCTCTACAACCTGGTCAACGACAACGGCTGGGAGCGGGTGATGGTGTTTGCCAACCGCAAGGATGAAGTGCGGCGCATTGAAGAGCGCCTGGTCCGTGACGGCGTCAACGCCGCGCAACTGTCCGGCGACGTGCCGCAGCACAAGCGCATCAAGACCCTGGAAGGATTCCGCGAAGGCAAGATCCGCGTGCTGGTCGCCACTGATGTGGCCGGTCGCGGCATCCACATCGACGGCATCAGCCACGTGATCAACTTCACCCTGCCGGAAGTCCCGGACGACTACGTGCACCGCATCGGCCGTACCGGTCGTGCTGGCGCGGAGGGCGTGTCCATCAGCTTCGCCGGTGAAGATGACTCCTACCAGCTACCGTCCATCGAGGCATTGCTGGGTCGGAAAATCAGCTGTGAAACACCGCCGACGCATCTACTGCGGGCGGTTGAGCGCAAGCGTCCGTAACTCGGCCCTTGCTGAAAGAGGCGCAGTCGGAAACGGACTGCGCTTTTTTTTCGTCCCGATGTTGCTCGAAACAACTAAAAGTCCATAATGGACAAATTAGTTTACTTTCAGCGCCCGGAGCCGACCATGTCCAGTACGCCTTATGTGATCACCCAACCCCAGGCCCGCGAACTGCTGGCGCAGGTCGACGTGCCGCAGATCCTGCGCAAGCTGTTTCGCGACCTGGCGGCCGGGCTAGCGGTGCAACCGGCGCAACAGCTGGTGGAGTTCCCTCAGGGTGCCGGCGACTTCATCAACTATCTGGGCGTGCTGGCTGAAGACGGCGTCTACGGGGTCAAGACTTCGCCGTACATCGTGCGCGAACAAGGTCCGCTGGTGACTGCCTGGACATTGTTGATGTCGATGCAGACCGGCCAACCGTTACTGCTGTGCGATGCCGGCGAACTGACCACCGCACGCACGGCCGCGACCACCGCCGTCGCCGTCGATGCCCTCGCTCCGCTGAAGGCGCAGCGCCTGGCGATTATCGGCAGCGGCAAGGTGGCTCAGGCACACCTGCATTACGTTAAAGATCTGCGTGACTGGCAAAGCATCAGCCTCTATTCCCCGAGCCTGAGCGATAAGAACCCTGAAACGCTGGCACAGCTAAAACGCCTTGATCCACGCCTGACCATCGCCGACAGTCGCGAAGCGGCGATTGAAGATGCCGACGTGATCATGCTGTGCACCTCGTCCGCCGGCCCGGTGATCGATCCCTCGAACCTGAGCAAACCGGCGCTGATCACCTCCATCAGCACCAACGCCCCGCGCGCCCATGAAGTCCCGCCGCAGAGCCTCAATGACATGCAGGTGTTCTGCGACTATCGTCTGACTACCCCGGGCTCGGCGGGCGAAATGCTGATTGCGGGGGAACAACATGGCTGGGACAAGTGCTTGATTGTCGGCGACCTGCCTGATTTGCTCAGCGAAAAGGTCCCGCGTCCCGACTACGACCGTCATGTGTTCTTTCGTTCGATCGGCCTGGGCCTGGAAGACATCGCACTGGCCAATGCCATCTACCGCCTACAACCCTGACATCACAATCCCCTGTGGGAGCGAGCCTGCTCTCGATAGCGGTTAATCAGTCAACATTGGTATCGACTGACCCAACGCTATCGCGAGCAAGCTCGCTCCCACAGGGGACTTCCACAATTTCGGCATTTGCGCTCGACAGGAGACGTTCATGAGCCAGGCAGATTTCATCATCATCGGCGGCGGGATTGCCGGCGCTTCCACCGGTTTCTGGCTGTCGCAGCACGCTCGGGTGATTGTGCTCGAACGAGAATCCCATCCGGCTTATCACTCCACCGGACGCTCCGCTGCGCTCTACACCGCCGCGTATGGCACACCGCAGGTTCGCGCGCTGACCCAGGCCAGCCGCGAATTCTTCGACGCCCCGCCAGTCGGTTTCTGCGAACACCCGCTGCTGACCCCGCGTGGCGAGATGACCGTGGACTTCACCGGCGACCCGGCCGAGCTGAACAATCAATACCTGAGCGCCAAGGCTACGGTGGCGGAAATGCAACTGCTCAGTGCCGACGAAGCCTGCGCGCGCCTGCCGATCCTGCGCCGTGAAAAAGTCCATGGTGCGATCTACGACCCGACTGCCAGCGACATCGACACCGATGCCCTGCACCAGGGCTACTTGCGCGGTATCCGTCGCAATAAAGGCGAAGTCCACACCGACAGCGAAGTGCTGAGCCTGACCCGCAATGCAGAAGGCATGTGGCAGGTTCAAACCAACAACCAGACTTTCAGCGCACCGATCATCATCAACGCGGCAGGCGCGTGGGCCGACAAGATCGGCGAGCTGGCTGGCGCCAAGTCGTTGGGCCTGCAACCGAAGCGGCGCGCGGCGTTCATCTTCGCCGGCCCCGAGGGCGTGGACATCCACCATTGGCCGATGCTGGTCAGCCTCGACGAATCGTTCTACATGAAACCCGACGCCGGAATGTTCCTCGGCTCGCCAGCCAACGCCGACCCGGTGGAGCCGCACGACGTGCAGCCCGAAGAGCTGGACATCGCGATGGGCATCTACCAGATAGAAGAAGCCACCACGCTGACCATCCGCCGTCCGACCCGCACCTGGGCCGGTCTGCGCAGCTTCGTAACGGACGGAGACCTGATCTGCGGCTTCGATCAACATGTGCCAGGGCTGTTCTGGGTCGCGGCGCAAGGCGGCTACGGCATCCAGACATCACCTGCCATGGGCCAGGCCAGCGCAGCGCTGGTACGCGGTGAAGCCTTGCCCGAACAGCTCAGCCGTTTCGGCCTGGACGCCGAGATGCTCTCCCCTGACCGCCTGGGTTGATTTTCGTCCTCAGGTGACGTGTCGACCCGATTGCGGCAAACTTCCAGCGCCCTTTTTGCAGGGCGCTGACGCTGCCTGGAGTTCCACCGTATGAACGCACCTGAAAAAGACCCGGCCATGGACAACTACCGGGCGATCGCCGATGCGATCGCTACGTTGTTCTTCCCTCATGCCGAGGTGGTGCTGCACGATCTGCGCACGCAAAAAATCGATTACATCGCCAACAATCTGTCCAAGCGGGAAGTGGGCGATGACGCGGCACTGGAGGACATGCTCAGCGACGATGTCAGCGAACGGAACATCGGGCCCTACGAAAAGCTCAATTGGGATGGCCAGAAGATTCGCAGCCTGAGCAGTGTCTTGCGCGACAGCGACGGTCACCCGCTGGCGGTGCTGTGCATCAACCTGAACATCTCGCTGTTCGAAAATGCCAAGGCCGCGCTCGACCTGTTCCTGTCACCAAGCAAACTGATTCCGCAGCCGGACTCTCTGTTTCGTGATGACTGGCAGGAGCGCATCAATACCTTCCTGCACGCCTGGCTGCGCGAACGTCAGCTGAGCCTGAACCTGCTGACGCGCGACCACAAACGTGAACTGGTGCTGGCGTTGCACGCCGAAGGGGCCTTCAAGGGCAAAAGCGCTTCGAACTATGTGGCCAATGTGCTGAACATGGGGCGGGCGACTGTTTACAAGCATTTGAAGGAATTGAAGGGCTGAGCCCTGAGGTGTTTGTTGCCTGTCTGACGCCATCGCAGGAACGCCGCCCGGCGGCGTTCCTGCGATGCGGTTGATCAATCGCCGTAAATGTCAGCCTTGAAGTACTTCTCGGAAATCTTCTGATACTCGCCACTCGCACGAATGCCATCAATGGCAGTATTCAACTGGCTCACCAGCTCGGTGTTGCCCTTGCGCACCGCAATCCCGGCACCCTCGCCCACGTACTTCGGATCCTTCAACTCCGGCCCGACAAAGGCATAGCCCTTGCCACGCGGCATCGCCAGGAAGTCACTCAACGGGATGGTGTCGGCAAAAATGGCGTCGAGGCGACCGGCTGCCAGGTCCATGTAGATTTCTTCGTTGTTGCCGTAGCGCTTGACGTTGATGCCCTTCGGTTCAAACACCTCGGTGGCGTAACGGTCGGTGGTGGTGGCACGCTGCACACCGACGGTCTTGCCCTTGAGGCTGGCGTATTGGTCATCCACGGACGCGCCTTCCTTCATCACCAGACGCGATGAAGTGAAGTAGTACTTGTGGGAGAAATCCACCGACTTCTTGCGGTCTTCGTTGATGGTCATGGACGACAGCGCCATGTCGATTTTCTTCACTTTCAGGGAAGGAATCAGACCGTCGAACTCGCCTTCGACCCACACGCACTTGACCTTCATTTGCGCACACAGGGCATTGCCGATGTCGTAGTCGAAACCGACGATCTCGCCCTTGTCGGTTTTCGACGCGAAGGGCGGATAAGCGGCTTCGATGCCGATGCGCAGGGTTTTTTCAGCGGCGAACAGCGTGCTGCACGCGAACAGGCTCAGCGCCAGACCGGTGATGAGGGGGAATTTCTTCATGTTCGTTCTCTCGCGGGTTGTTGTTGGTTTGGCAAGACAGAAGAAAGAGCTGGAAACGGGGAAATACCTTTTTTGTACTTATAATTCCATACTGGACTTTTATGTATTAGCCGTCAATTGGGGAGAATGGAGATGTGCCGGCCGGTGGTCGGGCGAGGGTCATTGGGATTTTTGGTGTTGCTGATGGCCTCTTCGCGGGCAAGCCTCGCTCCTACAGGTTTTGTGTTGTTCACAAAATGTGCGCACGACACAAAACCTGTAGGAGCGAGGCTTGCCCGCGAAGGCATACTGGCAGACACCGCAGAAATCACTGCTTCCAGCGATCCGCCGCCGTATGATCGCTGTCACGCCCTTCCACCCAACGCGGTCCGTCTCGGGTGTTTTCCTTCTTCCAGAACGGCGCACGGGTTTTCAGGTAGTCCATGACAAAGGCGCAGGCGTCGAACGCCGCCTGGCGATGGGCGCTGGCGGCGCCGACGAAGACGATCGGTTCGCCCGGTTCAAGGGCGCCGATCCGGTGCAGCACTTCAAGCTTGAGCAGCGGCCAACGCTGTTCAGCCTCCAGGGCGATTTTGCCGAGGGCCTTTTCGGTCATGCCCGGATAGTGCTCGAGAAACATCCCGGACACATCGAGCCCGTCATTGAAGTCGCGCACATAGCCGACAAAACTCACCACCGCCCCGACGCCGACATTGGCGGCGTGCATGGCATTGACTTCCGCACCCGGATCGAAGGCCGTGGACTGCACGCGAATCGCCATGTCAGCCCCCGGTCACGGTCGGAAAGAACGCCACTTCGTCACCGTCAGTCACCGGTTCGTCGAGCTGGCAGAGGTCCTCGTTGCGGGCGCACATCAAGTTCTGCTCGCTCAGCACCTCGGCACCGTCACGCTGAGCCAGCAATGCACGGACGTCGTCGACCGTGGCAAAATCGCCTTCAACCTTGATTGAGTCCACGCCAAGCGCTTCGCGGTAGCGGGCAAAAAACTTCACGGTGACGTTCATGGTTGATCTGCCTGGAAATGGCCGCTCTTGCCACCGAGTTTTTCCAGCAGCCGCACGCTTTCGATGGTCATGCCACGGTCCACGGCCTTGCACATGTCGTAGATCGTCAGCGCGGCGACACTGGCGGCGGTCAGGGCTTCCATCTCGACGCCGGTCTGCCCGGACAACTTGCAGCGCGCGACGATGCGCACGGTGTCATCGCCTTCGGCACTCAGCTCGACCTTGACGCCGGTGAGCATCAGCGGATGGCACAGGGGAATCAGATCGCTGGTCTTCTTCGCAGCCTGAATGCCGGCGATGCGCGCCACGGCGAACACATCACCCTTGGGGTGACCGCCGCTGACGATCATCTGCAGGGTTTCGGGGAGCATGCGCACCAGCGCTTGAGCGGTTGCCTCACGGAACGTCACGGCTTTTTCGGTGACGTCGACCATATTGGCGCGACCTTGGGAATCGAGATGAGTCAGCACAGGTTTACTCCTGATCAGGAGCGTCGATTGTAAACCTGTGGGTCAAATTTCCGCACGTTTGATTATTGGATGAATGGCCCTTGCAGGAGCGAGGCTTGCCCGCGAAGGCGGCGTGTCAGACAGATTGATGTTGAATGTGCGGTCGTCTTCGCGGGCAAGCCTCGCTCCTGCAAGGGGATTTGTGTTGGGCATAAAAAAACCGGGCGGCTTTTGGGGCCGCCCGGTTCTGGTGAGGTAGTTACAAATGCGTTTCGGCGTATTCGGCCAGTATCGAACGTGGCACCCCTTGCAGGGTGATGTGTACACCGTTGGGGAAATCCTTGAAGCGTTCGGTCAGGTATGTCAATCCGGAGCTGGTCGCGGACAGGTAAGGGGTGTCGATCTGCGCCAGGTTGCCCAGGCACACCACTTTGGAACCGGCGCCGGCACGGGTGATGATGGTTTTCATCTGGTGCGGTGTCAGGTTCTGGCATTCATCAATCAGGATCAGACTCTGCTGGAAGCTGCGGCCTCGAATGTAGTTGAGGGATTTGAACTGCAACGGCACTTTGCTGAGGATGTAATCGACGCTGCCATGGGTGTTTTCGTCATCCATGTGCAAGGCTTCAAGGTTGTCGGTGATGGCGCCCAGCCAAGGCTCCATTTTTTCCGCTTCGGTGCCGGGCAGGAAACCGATTTCCTGGTCCAGGCCCTGCACGCTGCGCGTCGCGATGATCCGGCGGTAGCGCTTGCTGACCATGGTCTGCTCGATCGCCGCCGCCAGGGCCAGGATGGTTTTACCGGAGCCGGCAGCACCCGACAGGTTGACCAGGTGGATGTCCGGGTCAAGCAAGGCGTATAGCGCCAGGCTCTGATAGATGTCACGGGGTTTAAGGCCCCACGCTTCCTGGTGCAGCAGCGGTTCCTGGTGCAGGTCAAGGATCAGCAGCCGGTCTTCCTCTATCTCCTTGATCCAGCCGACAAAGCCCTGTTCGTCAATGATGAACTCATTGATGTGGACGGCCGGCAGGTTGTCGATCAATTGCACCTGATGCCAGGTGCGACCGTGGTCCTGACGGGTTTCGACATTCCTCACCCGGTCCCAGAAGGAGCCGGTCATGTTGTGGTAACCGTTGGGCAGCAACGAAACGTCATCGACCAGTTGGTCGGTGCTGTAGTCCTCGGCCGCGATCCCGCACGCCCGGGCCTTGAGGCGCATGTTGATGTCTTTGGTGACCAGCACCACGGGCAGTTTCGGCTCGCGCGCGTGCAGGTCAATCAACTGGTTGATGATGATGTTGTCGTTCAGGTGTTCGGGAAGAATGATGTTCGGTTCGGCACGCTTGCTCATCAGAATTGACAGCAAACCCTTGGGCCCACTCTTGCCGCGCTGGATCGGCACACCGAGCTCGACGTCTTCGGGGCTGGCATCGCCCAGGGTCTTGTCGATCAGGCGAATCGCCTGACGGCATTCTGCGGCCACGCTGTGATGCCCGCTCTTGAGCTTGTCCAGCTCCTCAAGCACGGTCATCGGGATGGCGACGTGGTGTTCTTCGAAATTAAGCAGGGCGTTTGGATCGTGAATCAATACGTTGGTATCGAGTACATAAAGGATTGGCTGGTTGGAGGAAGAACTACGTCCGTGATCATCCATACTCGGTCACCTTTGTGGGAGCCATTCGACGCAATACCGTGACAGTGCTGCGCCTCGAAGTGGCCACCGAATTCACCTGCGAGGATTCAAGTGAACTGCGAACAAGTAGGGTCTTGGAAGACGCCACCTGTGTTGCAGGTTTCGGCGGTCTGTCTTCGTAATACTCCAAAACCCATGACAGAAAAAAGTACTTTGACGTTTTTTTGAAGTTTATTTTTCAGAGTGACCAATAGCACTAGGCGGATGGCCATCACCCCGTTAAAGTCGGAAGTCCGCCTGCATCGAAATCTGCTCGAAAATCACCCCGCCGCGCCCTCCTCCCCAATGATTCCGGGCTTTTTACGGTTTCAGCGAAACGCGTCCTGACAGTCCTCCCAACCGATCCCGCTTTGCGCCGTTTGCGTGATGAGCCAGGGCATCGCCGTTTTCACCGCATCCTGCTTCACATTGAAGTTGATCACCCCATGTCGCCATAGCAGCATCAGCGTCAACACGCGCTGGGCGCTCGGGTTGCCCTTGAGCTTGCCGGCGCCATCCTGGGCATCGATGTCCCACAGTGCCACCTGCAAGCCCTGAGCCTTGAAGAAGCCTTCGGCGTCAGAACGACGCTGGCCATCGGGCGGACGGAACAGCGGCACGTAATTCTCCGGCAGTTTGCTTTTGACCAGCTCGACGCTGCGGCGCACCGAGTCCTGCCAGTCCTGCCAGTGGCTGTGGGAGCGAAACTCCCAGCCTTGCACGCCAATGCACTGCGTTGAATAGGTCGCTTGCAGACTGGCCACCGAGCGCTCGGCCAGACGCGCCTGAATGTCTTTGCCCAGGACGAAGAAGGTGCCGCTCATGTTCGATTTGCGCAGGTACTCGGTGACCCAGCCGGTGTTGTCCGGCGTGATATTGGCGGCGCTGTCGAACGTCAGCAAAAACAGCCGGTCATGCATCTCTTCGCCGTTGCGCTCATAGTCACCAAAACGATCGACTTCGCTGCTGCTCTGCGGAAACAGGGCCGCCTTGCGCAGTTGCTCGTCCAGATACTGGGCGTGGAACAACCGGCTCGGCTCCGACCACTTGATGTAATAGCTGTCGTCGCTGACCTGAAACTTGGCCGCTTGCTGGCGCAGGGTGTCCATGTCCTCGACGAGGAAACAGAAGGAGGCATCCTGATCGCAGCTCTGCTGGGCGAAGTTGTAGTTGGTCAGCAGTCGCTGCCACAGGCGCTGGCGCAGGTTGTTGACGGCCTCCAGATTAATCTTGCGCAGGCCCAGACGCTGGGCCAGGCTCGCTTCATCCAGCGACTCGCTCGCCAGCAGCACCCGCGAAAACATGAGGATTTCGGCGCGTGATGCCACGTCGAACAGCGTCGGGCTGCTGAGCTTTTCCGGCCAGGTGCTGCGATCAAGCGTCGCCACATCGCCCGGCGCCGCCATGGCACCAAAGCTCAATAGCCAGGCCGATAATAGAAAAACGATACGCAATGGGATGTCTCCATAACAAAACCCGCGCGGCACTATAGCTGATCCTGCCCACATTCCCGCAGCCGCACTGACCCTCGCTCCTGCAGGGTTTGTGCAACACCACCGATCACCTATGGACTTGATAGCTGGAGTCAACCGGTCCAACCCCCTAGAATCGCCCCCACGATTAAAGGAGACGACTTCATGCTGATGGTGATTTCCCCCGCCAAGACCCTCGACTACGAAACACCGCCGGCGACCCAGCGCTTCACCCAGCCGCAATACCTGGACCACTCCCAGGAACTGATCATGCAACTGCGCGACCTGACGCCCGCGCAGATCAGTGAGTTGATGCACGTCTCCGACAAGATCGGCGGCCTCAACGCCGCGCGTTTCGGCAGTTGGACGCCAGCGTTCACACCGGAAAACGCCAAGCAGGCATTGCTCGCCTTCAAGGGCGACGTTTACACCGGCCTCAACGCACAAACTTTCAGCGAAGCCGATTTCGATTACGCGCAACAGCACTTGCGCATGCTCTCAGGCCTGTACGGCCTGCTGCGCCCTCTGGACCTGATGCAACCGTATCGTCTGGAGATGGGCACCAAACTGGCGAATGTCCGTGGCAAGGACCTGTATGCGTTCTGGGGCACCCGGATCAGCGAATGGCTGAACGAAGCCCTGGCCGATCAGGGCGACGACGTGTTGTTGAACCTGGCCTCCAACGAGTACTTCTCGGCGGTCAAACGCAGTGCCCTTAACGCACGCATTATTAATACCGACTTCAAGGACCTTAAGAACGGCCAATACAAGATCATCAGCTTCTACGCGAAAAAAGCGCGCGGAATGATGAGTCGTTTTGTCATTGAAGAGCGCGTCAACGACCCGGCAGACCTCAAAAACTTTGACGTTCAAGGCTATCGCTACAGCGCCGAACAGTCTAAACCGGACCATCTGGTGTTCCTGCGCGATCACGCGCCAGAGTAAGCACCTGACCGGCGCACGACGGCAAAAAATCGTCGTGCGTCGACGTCTGATCGTCCAACAATTCCCCGCCTTGTTCGCCGACTTATTGGCGCCATAAATCCATCGCCTGATTTTCTAACTTTAGTTTCACTCGACTTTGATGTTTTTTTTCAGTAGTGGCACTGAAATTTTTTATCAGTAGTGGCACAAAACTATCTGACTCGATAATAAGCCTATATATAAAGGGCCAAACGGCAAGTGCTATCAATCTGAGAGCAGTGCCATCTTTCCCAATATTTCAAGAAATTTCAGAATCGGCGATGGGCGGGCAGGAACTATGTCCAAATGCGTAGCTCATACCACCGGTAACGATTTTCTCGATGCATGTACGAGATAACTTACGCAGAGAAGAGCGTCACATAGCGAAGTTGTCACATTAACTTCTGCAGACCGGACCTCTAATTTGGGCAACACATACAGGACAGGAGATACGCTTATCAATATCCCCTTCAAGGCCAAGGCTGCGCCCCTATAAACGTGCTCACCTGAGCACCCAACCGCTTGATTTACGGGCTTATTGCCTGGCATTGAGCGCGCAAGACCTTTGCACACGGTCCTCTGATTAGAAGATCGGCTGCATAACAGGGCATATCAGAATAATAAGGCCTAGTTGCGCACATCTTGAGTGCACTTATTTAGACACTCGGAACTTTGTATGCCTGCACGCGGCACTGCGGCGCCCGTAAGGCCGCACTTGCGAGTGCACTATAACGATGAACACCATTAACTCCGGCCATGTAATGGCTTGATAAACACAGAGGTAATTGCGATGCGCATCAGCATATTTGGTTTGGGTTACGTCGGCGCAGTATGTGCCGGTTGCCTGTCTGCACGGGGCCATGACGTCGTTGGCGTCGATGTTGCCAAAGACAAAATCGATATGATCAACGCCGGCCGTTCGCCGATCGTTGAACCGGGTCTGGGCGAACTGCTGAAGAAGGGTATCGAGACGGGCAAATTGCGCGGCACGACCAACTTCGCCGAAGCGATTCGCGACACCGACCTGTCGATGATCTGCGTCGGTACGCCGAGCAAGAAGAACGGCGACCTGGAACTGAACTACATCGAAGCGGTATGCCGCGAGATCGGTTTTGTCCTGCGTGACAAGACCACCCGTCACACCATCGTGGTTCGCAGCACCGTGCTGCCGGGCACTGTCGCAAACGTTGTCATCCCGATCCTCGAAGACTGCTCCGGCAAGAAAGCCGGTGTCGACTTCGGCGTTGCAGTGAACCCTGAGTTCCTGCGTGAAAGCACCGCGATCGCCGATTACGACCTGCCGCCAATGACCGTCATCGGCGAGTTCGACAAGGCCTCGGGCGACGTTCTGCAATCGCTGTACGAAGAGCTCGACGCACCGATCATCCGCAAGGACATCGCTGTCGCCGAGATGATCAAGTACACCTGCAACGTGTGGCACGCCACCAAGGTGACCTTCGCCAACGAGATCGGCAACATCGCCAAGGCTGTCGGCGTCGATGGCCGTGAAGTGATGGAGGTGGTCTGCCAGGACAAGACGCTGAACCTGTCCCAGTACTACATGCGTCCTGGCTTCGCGTTCGGCGGCTCTTGCCTGCCGAAGGACGTTCGCGCCCTGACCTACCGCGCCGGCTCGCTGGACGTGGAAGCGCCGCTGCTGAACTCGCTGATGCGCAGTAACGAGTCCCAGGTGCAGAACGCCTTCGACATCGTTTCCAGCCACGACAAACGCAAAGTCGCCCTGCTGGGCCTGAGCTTCAAGGCCGGCACCGATGACCTGCGCGAAAGCCCGCTGGTAGATCTGGCGGAAATGCTGATCGGCAAGGGCTACGACCTGAGCATCTACGACAGCAACGTCGAATACGCCCGTGTCCACGGCGCGAACAAGGATTACATCGAGTCGAAGATCCCTCACGTCTCGTCCTTGCTCAACGCTGACTTTGACGACGTGATCGCCAACTCCGACGTGATCATCCTCGGCAACCGTGACGAGAAATTCCGCGCCCTGGCGCAGAACGCTCCACACGGCAAGCAAGTCGTCGACCTGGTTGGCTTCATGTCCAAAGCCACCAGCGTCAGCGGTCGTACCGAAGGCATCTGCTGGTAACAAGCCGTTCCCTGTAGGAGCCAGGCTTGCCGGCGAACCAGACGACTTGATGTGTCAGGTAAACCGCCTCGCTCCTGTAGGAGCCAGGCTTGCCGGCGAACCAGGCAACGCGGTGTGTCAAGCACACCGCCTTCGCGGGCAAGCCTCGCTCCTACGGTTTTTTATGCCTGCCTTAACCCCATCGGGCCACCCCACAGGCTCGCCCGAGATAGAGACGGATGCAGATTATGCACAGGCTAAAGCACGGCCTACTTCAGGCCGCCGGTTGGCTGTTTTACCTAAGTTTATTGATGGGCATCGCCATGGCGTTGCCTGCGTCCACATTCGATTCCGATTCGAAGGATTTTATCTTCCTCATCGGTTTCATCGGCATCTGGCGCTACTCGATGGGCGCCACGCACTTTGTGCGCGGGATGCTGTTTCTGTACGTGGTCTACCCGCACCTGCGGCGCAAAGTGCGCAAGCTGGGTGACGCGGCAAACCCGTCCCATGTTTTCTTGATGGTCACCAGCTTCCGTATCGACGCGCTGACCACCGCCCAGGTCTACGCCTCCGTCATTCGCGAAGCGATCGACTGCGGCCTGCCGACCACCATGGTCTGCTCCATCGTCGAAATGTCCGACGAGAAGCTGGTGAAAAGCCTTTGGACGAAGATGAATCCGCCGGATCGGGTCAAGCTCGACTTCGTGCGCATTCCCGGCACCGGCAAGCGTGATGGCCTGGCCTACGGTTTCCGCGCCATCTCCCGCCACCTGCCGGACGACCGCGCAGTGGTTGCAGTGATCGATGGCGACACCGTGCTCGCCGAGGGCACCGTGCTCAAGACCGTGCCGTGGTTCCAGCTGTTCGGCAATGTCGGCGGCCTGACCACCAACGAGTTCTGCGAAGTGCGCGGCGGCTACATCATGAGCGAATGGCACAAACTGCGATTCGCCCAGCGCCACATCAACATGTGCTCGATGGCCTTGTCCAAGCGCGTACTGACCATGACCGGCCGGATGTCGGTGTTTCGCGCAACCGTGGTCACCAACCCGGACTTCATCGCCGACGTGGAAAGCGACTCGCTGCAACACTGGCGCCTGGGCCGCTTCAAGTTCCTGACCGGTGACGACAAGTCGAGCTGGTTCAGCCTGATGCGCCTGGGCTACGACACGTTCTACGTGCCGGACGCCGCGATCCACACCGTGGAGCATCCGCCGGAAAAAAGCTTCATCAAGGCCAGTCGCAAACTGATGTTCCGCTGGTACGGCAACAACCTGCGCCAGAACGCCCGCGCCCTGGGCCTGGGGGTTAAACGCCTCGGCCTGTTCACCTCGGTGGTGCTGTTCGATCAGCGCGTGTCGATGTGGACCTCGTTGCTGGGCTTGACGGTCGCGCTGATCGCCAGCTTCAAGTACGGCACCGCGTTCATCCTGGTGTACCTGCTGTGGATCGGCATTACCCGCCTGATCCTGACCGTGCTGCTGTCGTTGTCCGGTCACCGGATCGGCCCGGCCTACCCGGCGATTCTCTATTACAACCAGATCGTCGGCGCGCTGGTGAAGATCTACGTGTTCTTCCGCCTCGACCAACAGTCCTGGACTCGCCAGCCCACTTCCCTGACCCGTGACCTCGCCAGCTTTCAACGTTGGTTCAACACCTGGTCGTCTCGGACCATGACCTTCTCCGCCGGCAGCATCTTTGTTGCCGTGCTGCTGATGATGGTCTGACCGCCCCCTTATTGAATTAACCAGGAAAACGCCCCTATGAATACCGCCGTCAACGCCAACGTAGTGCATGAGTCAGAAGCCCAGCGCCAACACGCCCGAGTGAAAATCCCGGCCAAGCTGCGTTTCTTCGGTCCCGACCGGACCCCGGTGGAAGCTCGAGTGATCGACCTCTCCGCTGGCGGCCTGGCCTTCAACGCCGGTCAGCTGCCGCTGAAAACCGGCGATGTGTACAAGGCGCGCCTGCAATTCGTCATCGATAACCTCGGTCTGGCCATGGACGTGGAATTGCTGATCCGCTCCGTCGACCGCCAGACCGGCCGCATCGGTTGTCAGTTCCAGAACCTGGAACCCCAGGATATTTCCACCCTGCGTCACCTGATCACCTCGCACCTGGCCGGCGACATCGTCAGCATGGGTGAAGTGCTGGCGACCCTGCAGCGCGACAACTTCACCAAGGCGCGCAAGATGAAGGACGGCGGCCACGGCATGACCGCGTTCGGTCGTCTGCGCGCCGTGACCTTCAGCCTGGCGATTTTCATCGTCGGCCTCGCGGCGTTCGGTTTCATCTTCAAGTCGGTGTATGGCATGTACTTCGTCAGCCACGCCCAGGCAGGCCTGGTCAGCGTGGCTGGCATGAACATCACCATGCCCCGCGACGGCACCGTACAGAGCCTGATCAAGGCTGACGGCGTTGCTGCCAAAGGCGCGCCGCTCGCAACGTTCAGCACCAGCATGCTCGACGTACTCAAGGGCCATCTGGACGACAACCAACTGCAACCGGCCAAGGTTGAAGAACTGTTCGGCAAGCAAATGACCGGCACCCTGACCTCGCCGTGCGATTGCACCGTGGCCCAGCAACTGGTCGCCGACGGTCAGTACGCCAGCAAAGGCGACGTGATCTTCCAACTGGTGCCGCGCAACAGCGAAGCCAATGTTGAAGCGCGCTTCTCCTATCGCCAGTTCGGCGATGTGCTGCCAGGCAACACGGTCAGCTTCCAGATCGCCGGTGAAGACAAAACCCGCAGCGGCAAGATCGTCAGCAGCACCAGCCTGAAAAGCGCCGACCTTTCCTCGGACATCCGCGTGCTGATCCAGCCTGACGAGCCACTCGACAGCAAGTTCGCCGGTCGCCCGGTTGAAGTGAACAGCACCCGTGGTCCGAACCTGAACTGGCTGATCGACAAAGCCATGGCCGCCGGTATTTAAGCAGAGGACATGCCCGTGACTAGCCCACTCAGAATCCTGCCGGTCCCGCTGACCCTGGCCATGGCAATTGCTCTGGCCGGTTGTGCCGGCCTTCCAGACCAACGTCTGGCTAACGAAGCCCTCAAGCGCGGTGACACCGCGCTGGCGGCGCAGAATTACCAGCAACTGGCAGACCTGGGCTACAGCGAAGCACAGGTTGGCCTGGCCGATATCCAGGTCGATAGCCGTGACCCGGCGCAGATCAAACAGGCCGAGGCGACTTATCGCGCCGCAGCCAGCGTCTCGCCGCGGGCCCAGGCTCGCCTGGGTCGTCTGCTGGTGGCCAAACCCGGCTCCACCGAAGCCGAACAGCACGAAGCCGAAGGCCTGTTGAAAAAAGCCTCGGCCGCTGGTGAAGGCAACACCCTGATCCCGCTGGCGATGCTGTACCTGCAATACCCGCACAGTTTCCCCAACGTCAACGCCCAGCAGCAGATCAGCCAATGGCGCGCCGAGGGCAAACCGGAAGCGGGCCTGGCTCAAGTGCTGCTCTATCGCACCCAGGGCACTTACGACCAGCACCTGGACGAAGTGGAAACCATCTGCAAAGCGGCGTTGAACACCACCGACATCTGCTACGTCGAACTGGCCACGGTCTATCAGAAACAGGCCAAGCCTGAGCAACAGGCCGAGCTGATCAAGCAGATGCAAGCCGCTCACGCTCGCGGCACGGTCACCGCTCAACGCGTGGACAGTGTGGCTCGCGTATTGGGCGATGCGAGCCTGGGCAAGACAGACGAGAAAACCGCTCAGTCGCTGCTCGAAGGCATCGCTCCGGGCTACCCCGCTTCCTGGGTCAGCCTCGCACAATTGCTCTACGACTTCCCGGAACTGGGCGACGTCGACACGATGATGAAGTATCTGGACAACGGCCGCGCCGCCGACCAGCCGCGCGCCGAACTGTTGCTGGGTAAGCTCTATTACGAAGGCAAAATGGTGCCGGCCGACGCGAAGGCTGCCGAAGAACACTTCAAGAAAGCCGTCGACCGAGAAGTGGCCGCCGATTACTACCTCGGCCAGATCTACCGTCGCGGTTACCTGGGCCAGGTCTATTCGCAGAAAGCGCTGGACCACCTGCTCAAGGCTGCGCGCAACGGCCAGAACAGCGCCGACTTCGCCATTGCCCAACTGTTTTCCCAAGGCAAGGGCACCAAGCCCGACCCGCTTAACGCTTACGTCTTCAGCCAATTGGCCAAGACGCAGAACACCCCGCAAGCCACCGAGCTTGCGCAAACACTCGAAGCCCAACTGCCGCCTGCCCAGCTCGCCGAGGCCAAACGCCTGTTGAAACAAGAACAGGACGTTCGTGGTGCCTTGAGCCAGAACACGCTGGAACTGCATGCCCTGCAAGAAGAAGACGGCGAGGAATCCCTATGAAGCTGAATCCATTCGTGAAGGCCGGTATTGGCCTGTCGTTCGCCCTGTTGTGGTCGTGCCCGACCCTGGCGGCCCTGACTGAAAGCAAAAACTACGGCCTTGATGTGAAAATCACCGGCCAGTCCCAAGACGACACCGATCTGGGCACCGCAAGCGGCGGCGACGTCAACGGCGTCGGCCTCGACCTGCGTCCATGGATCTACGGCGAAAGCGGCGCGTGGAGCGGCTACGCCATGGGTCAGGCCGTGACGTCCACCGACATCATCGAGACCGACACGCTGCAGCAGTCCGACAGCGACGGCACCCAGACCACCGACAACGGTGACCGCAAGAGCAAGAAAAACTACCTGGCGATGCGCGAGTTCTGGGTCGGCTACAGCGGCCTGACGCCGTACCCTGGCGAGATCCTCAAGCTCGGTCGCCAGCGCCTGCGCAACGACGACGGCCAATGGCGCGACACCAACATCGAAGCCCTGAACTGGACCTTCGACACCACCCTGTTGCGTGCCAACGCCGGTGTGGCCGAACGCTTCAGCGAATACCGCACCGACCTCACCGAGCTGGCTCCGAAAGACAAGGATCGCCTGCATGCTTACGCCGATGCGGCGTATCAGTGGACGCCGGGCAACTGGGTCGGCATTCGTGGTCATCACACCCACGATGACGGCAAGCTTGACTATCCGCAACCTGGTGTTCCGGCCGATTCTCTGGACAAGAAAGAGAACGGCGACATCAGCTGGATCGGCCTGACCGCCGACAGCGATGCCTACAACTGGCGCAACACCAACACCGTCAATTACTGGGGCAGCGTCACCGGCATGAGCGGCGACCGCGACACGGTCAATCCGCTGAACGCCGACGGCACTCCGCCGGCACAAGCCAAGACCAGCGGCAACGTCGATGGCTGGGCCACTGACCTGGGCGTGCGTCTGCGCCTCGATCCGCAATGGCAAGTCGGTGCAGCCTATGCCCGCGCCAGCGCCGATTACGAACAGAACGGCCTGGAAAGCAATCGCTCGAACTACACCGGTACCCGTTCGCGGGTTCACCGTTTCGGCGAAGCCTTCCGTGGCGAAATGAACAACATGCAGACCGCTACGCTGTTCGGTTCGTGGATGCTCAACGACGAATACGACGCCAGCTTGATCTACCACAAATTCTGGCGTGTCGACGGCAACAAGCCGGTCGGCAGCAACGGCATCAACGCCGTGCAGAACGACACCGACGACGTGACCGGCGCCGTGCTCTCCAGCACGTCCCTGCCGCTGGAAGATGGCAACAAAGACCTCGGCCAGGAAATGGACGTGGTCGTCACCAAGTACTTCAAGCAAGGCCTGCTGCCGGCCTCCCTGAGTCAGTCGATCGATGAGCCTTCGGCCCTCGTGCGCTTGCGTGGCGGTGTGTTCAAGCCGGGCGATGCGTATGGCAAAGGCGTCGACTCGTACATGCACCGCGCGTTTATCGACGTGATCTGGCGCTTCTGATGCGAACCGCGAAGGGAGTTCCTGACATGAACAGTCCGAAGAGAGGCTCGTTGACCTTGCTGGCCGGCGCGATGCTGCTGGCCAGCTCGGCGGCCTTCGCCACTGCGGAGCCGGTAGCGCCCGCGCAGAAAGGGCAGCCGGCGACCATTGCCAAGGGGCTGCAACAGGCCAAGACCTACACCGTCAACAGCGCGCCGACCGAGCCGCTGGAACTGGCTGCGCCGAAACTGCCGGACACCTCCGGCTACACCGCCGAAGCCATCGCCGCGAAAGTCGTGCGCACCAAGGCCGGCAAAATCAGCGTGCGCCGGATGATGCAGGAGAACGCCCTGAAGGACTTCATCGGCGGCGATAACAAGATGGCCGAGTGGGTGGTGCGTCAGCACGGCATCCCACAGGCGATCTTCGTCGACGACGGCTACATGAACCTCAAGGATCTGGCCAAGAAACTGCCCAAGCAGTACTTCAGCGAAACCTCGCCGGGTGTGTTCCTGGCGAAGTTGCCGATCGTGGTAGGTGAGAAAGGCATCCTGGAAATCGACAAGCAGACCCAGGAACTGCGCCTGTCCCAAGAGTCCGGTTCGTTCCTGGTCAACGACGGCCAGCTGTTTGTGCGTGATACCAAAATCACTGGCTGGAGCGAGAAGGCAAACGCCCCGGCGGCCTTCAAGTCGCCGAAGGAATTCCGTCCGTTCCTGCTGTCCTGGGGCGGCACCCAGACCTACATCGCCAACAGCAAGATCGCCAGTTTCGGCTACGCCAACAGTAAGTCTTACGGCGTGAGTATTTCCCAGTACACGCCGAACATGGCCAAGGTGCTCAAGCGTCCTGAACCGACCGGCTGGATCGTCGGCTCCGAGTTCTCGGACATGTGGTACGGCTTCTACTGCTACGAGACCCGCGACTTCGTGGTCAAGGGCAACACTTACAAAGACAACATCGTCTACGGCATTGACCCGCATGACCGTTCCCACGGACTGATCATCGCGGACAACACCGTATTCGGGACCAAGAAGAAGCACGGGATCATTATTTCCCGTGAGGTCAACGACAGTTTCATCTTCAACAACCGCAGCTACGACAACAAGTTGTCAGGCATGGTGATTGACCGTAACAGCGTGAACAACGTCATCGCCTACAACGAGATCTACAAGAACCACACCGACGGCATCACCCTCTACGAGAGTGCTGACAACCTGCTGTGGGGCAACAAGGTGATCAGCAATCGCCGCCACGGCATCCGTATTCGTAACAGCGTGAACATCCGTCTCTACGAAAACCTCGCCATGGCCAACGGCCTGACGGGCGTCTACGGCCACATCAAAGACCTGAGCGACACCGACCGGGACATCAAGCTCGACCCGTTCGACGCCCAGGTGTCGCTGATCATCGTCGGTGGCGAACTGGCCGGCAACGGCAGCGGACCGCTGTCCATCGACTCGCCGCTGAGCGTCGAGTTGTATCGCGTGTCCATGCTCGCCCCGACCAAATCCAGCGGCATCAGCTTCAACGGGATTCTTGGCGAGCGCCAGGATGAAATTCTCGACTTGCTGGTGCGCCAGCAGAAAGCCGTGCTGATCGACCCTGTCGAACGCCAGACCGAAATGCAGGACTGAGGATAATTTTATGCACCCACACTTGATCAAATTACTCAGCCTGTCGGCCCTGACCGCCGGCATTCTCGCGGCCAGCGCCGGCGTCCGTGCCGATGAAGCTGCCAGTAAAGTAAGTCCGCCGAGCTTCAGCGCCGAACCGTGCTGCAACCTGTGCCCCGAAGCCCATGACGCGAAGAACTACACCACGCGTTATCAGCAGAACTTCACCACGCTGGTGCAGGCTCAGGGCGACTGGCTGTTCCGGACCCAGGAAGACTTGCGCACCGAATTCGACACCACCCCCGCCGGCTACAAACGCATGAAAGAGCTGCACGATGCGTTCAAGAGCAAAGGCGTGGAACTGGTCATCGTTTACCAGCCCACCCGTGGTCTGGTGAACCGCAACAAACTGAATCCGGAAGAAAAAGCCAAATACGATTTCGACAAGGCGCTGAAGAACTACAAGACCATGCTCGGCCGTTTCGCCGCCATGGGCTACGTGGTTCCGGACCTGTCGCCGCTGACCAACGAATCGCTGCCCGACACCCTGCCGGCCCACGACTTCTACTTCCGCGGCGACCAACACTGGACGCCGTATGGCGCCCAGCGCACGGCGAAAATCGTCGCCGAGAAAATCAAGCAACTGCCTGAGTTCGCTGACATTCCCAAGCGCGAATTCGAGAGCCATAAGTCGGGTCGCATGGGCAAGACCGGAACATTACACAACATGGCCGGTCAACTCTGTGGCACCAGCTACGCGATCCAGTACATGGATCAGTTCACCACCGAGCCCAAGGGCGAAGCGGCCGACGGCGACCTGTTCAGTGACTCCGGCAATCCCGAGATCACCCTGGTCGGCACCAGCCACAGTGGCAAGAACTACAACTTCGCCGGTTTCCTCGAAGAGGCCATCGGCGCCGACATCCTCAACGTGGCGTTCCCCGGCGGTGGCCTGGAAGGTTCGATGCTGCAGTACCTGGGCAGCGAAGAGTTCCAGACCAAGCCGCCGAAGATTCTGATCTGGGAATTCTCGCCGCTCTATCGCCTCGACCAGGAAACCATCTACCGCCAGATGATGGCGCTGCTGGACAACGGTTGCGAAGGAAAGGATGCACAGATGACCGGCAGCACCACGTTGAAACCGGGCAAGAACGAATTAATGGTCAACAGCAAGAACCTGAACCTGCAAAACGGCAGTCACCAGGTCGACATCCGCTTCGCCGATCCATCGGTGAAAACTTTGCAAGCCACCCTCTGGTACATGAACGGTCGCCACGAGGACATCAAAATCGAAAAACCGGAAACTTCCGACACCGACGGGCGCTTTGCCTTTGAGTTGCGCACGGACGAAGACTGGGCCACGCAGAATCTGCTGGCCGTCGAAATCCAGGGCCCTGAAGCAGGTGCCACGCCACAGAAAGTCGAAGCGAAAATCTGCAAACGCAATGTATTCCCTGGCGCTGGGCAGCGTACCGCTCAAGCCGGGCAATGAGGCAACCTCTTATGACATGCATGCAAACCCGAACTTTGAAAAAGTTACTCGCGCCCTCCCTGCTGACGTTGGCGATGTTCGCCGGCGCCACCCAGGCCGCCGCGCCACTGCGCCCGCCACAGGGTTACTTCGCGCCGATTGAAAAAGTCAAAACCGGCGACAAGAGCGAAGGCTGTGATGCAATGCCGACGCCGTACACCGGCTCACTGCAATTTCGCAGCAAGTATGAAGGCTCCGACAAGGCCCGTTCGACCCTGAACGAGGCCTCGGAAAAAGCCTTCCGCGACACCACCGCCGACATCACCAAGATGGAGCGCGGCACCAGCAAGCGCGTGATGCAGTACATGCGTGACGGTCGTCCGGAACAACTGGAATGCACCCTGAATTGGTTGACCGCCTGGGCCAAGTCCGATGCGTTGATGTCCAAGGACTTCAACCACACCGGCAAGTCCATGCGCAAATGGGCATTGGGCAGCATGGCGTCGGCTTACATTCGCCTGAAGTTCTCCGATTCGCAACCGCTGGCCAACCA
The DNA here is from genome assembly GCF_005930655.1 of Pseudomonas sp. FSL W5-0299. Lineage (NCBI taxonomy): Bacteria > Pseudomonadati > Pseudomonadota > Gammaproteobacteria > Pseudomonadales > Pseudomonadaceae > Pseudomonas > Pseudomonas sp. FSL W5-0299. The sequence continues at coordinate 15,169 of NZ_RXHX01000007.1, read as the reverse complement.
TCAGCAAGAGTCGCAGTTGATCGAAGCCTGGTTCAGCAAAATGGCGGATCAGGTGGTCAGCGATTGGGACAACCTGCCGCTGGAAAAAACCAACAACCACTCGTACTGGTCCGCCTGGTCGGTGATGGCAACGTCCATCGCCACCAACCGTCGCGACCTGTTCGACTGGGCAGTGAAGGAATACAAAGTCGGCGCCAATCAGATTGACGCCCAGGGCTTCCTGCCCAACGAACTCAAGCGCCAGCAACGCGCCCTCGCCTACCACAACTACGCCCTGCCGCCGCTCGCGATGATCGCCAGTTTCGCTCAGGTCAACGGTGTGGACTTGCGTCAGGAAAACAACGGCGCGCTGAAACGCCTGGGTGACCGGGTGTTGTCGGGGATTAAAGACCCGGACGAGTTCGAGAAAAAGAACGGCAAGGAACAGGACATGACCGACCTCAAGGTCGACTCGAAATTCGCCTGGCTCGAACCGTTCTGCACGCTCTACACCTGCTCGCCGGATGTGCTCGAGAAAAAACACGAGATGCAGCCGTTCAAGACCTTCCGCCTCGGGGGTGACCTGACCAAGGTCTACGACCCGGCCAACGAGAAAGGCAAAAAAGGCTCCTAGAGCCAAACGCAAAACCCCTGTGGGAGCGAGCCTGCTCGCGAATGCGGCCTGACATTCACTAAAGATGTCGACTGATACACCGCTTTCGCGAGCAGGCTCGCTCCCACAATGAAGTGATGTTGCCCTCTGGATTTTGATGGGGGGTTTGGGGGGGCCGTTGGCCCTTGACTGTTGGTTAAACATGGAGAGACCGGGATGGTATTTTCATCCAACGTGTTCCTGTTTTTGTTCCTGCCGATCTTTCTCGGCATGTACTACTTGAGCGGAATACGCTATCGCAACCTGCTGCTGCTGCTCGCCAGCTACGTGTTCTATGCCTGGTGGCGTGTGGACTTCCTTGCGCTGTTCGCGGCCGTCACGTTGTGGAACTACTGGATCGGCCTCAAAGTCGGTGCCGCAGGCGTTCGGACCAAACCGGCACAACGCTGGTTGCTGCTGGGCGTGGCCGTCGACCTGTGTATCCTCGGCTACTTCAAGTACGCCAACTTCGGCGTCGACAGCATCAACGCGATGATGACGTCGGTCGGTCTGTCGCCGTTCATCCTGACCCACGTGCTGTTGCCGATCGGGATCTCGTTCTACATCTTCGAGTCCATCAGCTACATCATCGACGTCTATCGGGGAGACACCCCGGCGACCCGCAACCTGATCGACTTTGCCGCATTCGTGGCGATCTTCCCGCACTTGATCGCCGGCCCGGTGTTGCGTTTTCGCGACCTCGCCGACCAGTTCAACAACCGCACCCACACCCTCGACAAGTTCTCCGAAGGTGCCACGCGGTTCATGCAGGGTTTCATCAAAAAGGTCTTTATCGCCGACACCCTCGCGGTGGTGGCCGACCATTGCTTTGCCTTGCAGAACCCGACCACGGGCGACGCCTGGCTGGGCGCCCTCGCCTACACCGCGCAGTTGTATTTCGACTTCTCCGGCTACAGCGACATGGCCATCGGCCTGGGCTTGATGATGGGTTTCCGCTTCATGGAAAACTTCAAGCAGCCGTACATCAGCCAGTCGATCACCGAGTTCTGGCGTCGCTGGCACATCAGCCTGTCGACCTGGTTGCGTGACTATCTGTACATCACCCTCGGCGGTAACCGTAAAGGCACGCTGATGACCTATCGCAACCTGTTCCTGACCATGCTGCTCGGTGGTCTGTGGCACGGCGCGAACATCACCTACATCATCTGGGGTGCGTGGCACGGCATGTGGCTGGCGATCGAAAAGGCCCTGGGCCTGAACACCTCGCCACGCAGCATCAACCCGATCCGCTGGGCCCTGACTTTCCTGCTCGTGGTCATGGGCTGGGTGATCTTCCGTTCGGAAAACCTGCACGTCGCCGGTCGCATGTACGGCGCGATGTTCAGCTTCGGCGAATGGTCGTTGTCGGAACTCAACGCGGCCAGCCTCACCGGCCTGCAAGTGGCGACCCTGGTGGTGGCTTACATGACCCTGGCGTTCTTCGGCATCCGCGATTTCTACAGCAACCTGCCGCCTGAGAAGACCAAGCCTGTGGTCAACGTCGAGGCCGACGGCCCGGCCGCTGCCACGCCTGGAATGATCAAAGCCGTACCGGGCGACAACCCGACCAGCATCCACGAGCCTGGCTACACCGTTGGCGTTGAAGCCACCGTGCAACCGGCCTACTGGACCGCGGACTGGTCCCGCTACGTGATGCGCACGCTGGTACTGGTGCTGTTCATCGCCTCGATTTTCAAACTCTCGGCGCAAAGCTTCTCGCCGTTCCTTTACTTCCAGTTCTGAGGGATCTGACCATGACCCGCTCATTACGTATCTTCTACATCGCCCTGTTCATGGTGACCCTGCTGGTGCTGGGCCTGTGGTCGACGCGCAGCTTCTTCGGCTTCAGCACCAACGCCGATGCGACGGTGCTCAATGGCCGCTGGGCCAAGGCTGTGGAAACGCACTACGACGAGGAGTTCCCGATCAAGCGCCTGGGCACCAACCTTTGGGCCGCGCTGGATTTCAAACTGTTCAACGAAGGTCGTCCGGGCGTTGTGCTCGGCCGCGATCAATGGCTGTACAGCGATGAAGAATTCAACCCGATCGTCAACGAAGAGTTGAACCTGCAAGGCAACTACGCGCTCGTAGAAGGCGTACGCCAGGAACTCAAGGCCAAAGGCGTGAAACTGGTGATGGCGATTGTGCCGGCCAAAACTCGCCTGTACCCGGAACACCTGGGCGCAGTGAAACCTTCGAGCATTCACGCCAACCTCTATGAAGACTTCCACGCTCGCGTGGCAGCCAACAAGATCATCGCGCCTGACCTGTTCGGCCCGATGCTCAAAGCCAAGCTGGACGGCGAGCAAGTGTTCCTGCGCACCGACACCCACTGGACCCCGGAAGGCGCACAAATCGCCGCCGAGACCCTGGCCAAGACCATTGCCGAGAAAACCCCGCTCAGCGGCGAGCCGCAACGCTTCGTCACCGAACCTGCGGAGAAGGTCACGCACAAGGGCGACCTGCGGTTGTTCCTGCCGCTGGACCCGCTGTTCGAAAACCTGATGCCGAAGACCGAGCCGTTGCAAAAGCGCAACACCGTGGTCGCGCAAGACCAGCCTGCCGGTGATGACGCGCTGTTCGCCAACACCGAAGTGCCGGTGGCCCTGATCGGCACCAGCTACAGCGCCAACCCTAACTGGAACTTCGTCGGGGCGCTGAAACAAGCGCTGAACAGCGACGTGGTCAATTACGCCGAAGACGGCCACGGCCCGATTCTGCCGATGCTCAGCTACCTGAAAAGTGATGCTTTCAAGAACAGCCCGCCACAGGTGCTGATCTGGGAGTTCCCTGAACGTTATCTGCCTGTGAACAACGAAATAGGCGACGCCGACCCGCAGTGGGTCGCAGAGCTCAAAGAAGCCGGCGCCCGCCAACAAAACGTAGCCGCAAACACTAAATCCGAGACGCCCGACCGGGCGCAAAACTGAAAGAGAGAGGTACTACCATGACTTTCACTACTACTCCTCGCCGTCTCGCCAAGACCTTCGCACTTGTTGCTGGCATGAGCGTGTTGTCGATGTCCGCCTTTGCTGGTGACGCTGCACTCTACGGCCCGACTGCACCGAAAGGTTCGAGCTTCGTCCGTGTCTACAACGCCGGTAACGCTGAAGTCAGCGCCACCGTCGGCAGCACCAACCTGGCCGAAGTCGCGCCGCTGTCCAGCACCGACTTCAGCTTCATGCCGGGCGGCGACTACAGCGCCAAGGTCGGCAGCCAGACCCTGCCGGTGAAACTGGCCGGTGATCACTATTACACCCTGGTCAACAACGCCAGCGGCGCGCCGCAACTGATCGAAGAGCCGCCGTTCAAGAACAAGCAGAAATCCCTGGTTCGCGTGCAGAACCTCAGCGACAAGGCCCTGACCCTGAAAACCGCTGATGGCAAGACCGAAGTGGTGCCTTCCGTAGCGGCCAAGGGCCGTGGCGAACGTGAAATCAACCCGGTCAAAGTCAGCCTGGCCCTGTACGACGGCGCGACCAAAGTCGGCGACGTGAAACCGGTTGCCCTGGAACGCGGTGAAGCCGCCGTGCTGTACGTCACCGGTAAAGGCAGCAGCCTGTCGCCAGTCTGGGTAAAACGCCCGGTTTCGACGCGCTAAACATTTTGCCTGACTGACGCTGTTCCCTTGTGGGATCGAGCCTGCTCGCGATAGCGGTCTGACATTCAACATTGATGTCGACTGATACGCCGCCTTCGCGAGCAGGCTCGCTCCCACATTGAACCGCAGTGCCAGTCGGGACACGGAATAAGAACAAGAGTGAAACGACAGAACGCAGTAGCTCTGACCCATACGATTTTCAAGGAGTAACAACATGATTCCGGTGATCTTGTCAGGTGGTAGCGGCTCACGTCTTTGGCCGCTTTCGCGTAAGCAATTCCCTAAACAGTTCCTCGCCCTGACCGGCGAACACACGCTGTTCCAGCAAACCCTGGAACGCCTGGTGTTTGAAGGCATGGACACCCCGATCGTGGTCTGCAACAAAGACCACCGCTTCATCGTCAACGAGCAGCTGAGCAACCGTAAACTGGAAACCCAGCGCATCCTGATGGAACCGTTCGGCCGCAACACGGCGCCGGCCGTGGCCCTGACCGCGATGATGCTGGTCAATGAAGGTCGCGACGAGTTGATGCTGGTGCTGCCGGCCGACCACGTGCTGGACGACCAGAAAGCCTTGCAACGTGCGCTGGCCCTGGCCACCGTCGCTGCCGAAAACGGCGAAATGGTGCTGTTCGGCGTTCCGGCCACCAAACCGGAAACCGGCTACGGCTATATCAAATCGACCGCTGACTCCCTGCTGCCCGAAGGCGTCAGCCGCGTCTCGCACTTCGTCGAAAAACCGGACGTCAAGCGCGCCACCGAGTTCGTCCAGTCCGGCGGTTACTTCTGGAACAGCGGCATGTTCCTGTTCCGTGCCAGCCGCTTCCTGGAAGAGCTGAAAAAACACGATCCAGACATCTACGACACCTGCCTGCTGACGCTTGAACGCAGCGAACAGGATGCCGACACCGTCACCATCGACGAAGCGACTTTCGCCTGCTGCCCGGACAATTCCATCGATTACTCGGTCATGGAAAAAACCCAGCGCGCCTGCGTCGTACCGCTGACCGCCGGCTGGAGCGATGTCGGTTGCTGGTCGTCGCTGTGGGAAGTGAACGAAAAAGACGCCAACGGTAACGTCACCAAAGGCGACGTGGTCATTCAGGACAGCAAGAACTGCATGATCCACGGCAACGGCAAACTGGTGTCGGTGATCGGCCTGGAAAACATCGTGGTCGTCGAAACCAAGGACGCCATGATGATCGCCCACAAGGACAAGGTCCAAGGCGTGAAACAGATGGTCAACACCCTCAACGAGCAGGGCCGCAGCGAGACCCAGAACCACTGCGAAGTCTATCGTCCGTGGGGCTCCTATGACTCGGTGGACATGGGCGGCCGTTTCCAGGTCAAGCACATCTCGGTCAAGCCGGGCGCGTGCCTGTCCCTGCAAATGCACCATCACCGCGCCGAACACTGGATCGTGGTCAGCGGCACGGCGGAAGTGACCTGCGACGAAAACGTGTTCCTGCTCTGCGAGAACCAGTCAACCTACATCCCGATCGCCTCGGTTCACCGCCTGCGCAACCCGGGCAAGATTCCACTCGAGATCATCGAAGTGCAATCGGGCAGCTACCTGGGTGAAGACGATATCGAGCGGTTCGAAGATATCTACGGTCGCTCCACCCCGATCGAACGCGGCGTGTCGGTGAAAACCATCGCGCAGTAAGCGTTCAGTAAAACAAAAGCCCCCGTCCAGTCCGCTGCGTTTTCCCTATCCGCAGCGGGTTGGTCGGGGGCTTTTTTGTTCGTTCCCACGCTCTGCGTGGGAGTTCAGCCCGGGATGCTCCGCGTCCCATTGGAACGCGCAATGTCCATTCCCTCAGCCCTTCGGTAGGATGGTGGCCATGAGTTCAAGGAGCGTTCAAACATGTTCATCGGCGTTTTGCTGGTTATTACCTGGCTGATCCTGTTGCTACGCTACCCGGCCAAGGCCTTGCCCGTCTCGGTAGCGGCCGCCATCGGCCTGGGTCTGGTGGCCACGTGGGTGATCTGGATGGACAACCGCGAGGTCAAGCAACTGGCGCGCCTGGAGTTGCGCATCACCTACGCGCCGGAACACTGCCCGGCAGACCGGCCGTTGAAACTGACCATGAACAACGGCAACGACGTGCCGCTGACCGAGTTGCGCTGGCGTGTCGCCGCGTATGCGCCGGGCGATACGGTCAATCTGGCCGACAATCAATACACCGCCCCGCGCTATCGCGGCCCCGGCGAACTGCAAGCCGGCGCCACCTGGGAAGACTGCTTGCCCCTGCCGCCGCTGCGCCCTGGCTATCGCCCGCAAACCCTGGAGTTTCGCGCCGAGCGTTTGCAGGGTAGTTTCTCCGACTGATCCCCCTACTTCTTTTTGCACAAGGACCGCGCCATGCCCGTTGCGTTGATTACCGGTTGCTCCAGCGGCATCGGCCGCGCCCTCGCCGATGTGTTCAAAGGGGCCGGATACGAAGTCTGGGCCAGCGCCCGCAAGGCTGAAGATGTGGCCGCGTTGGCCGCCGCCGGATTCACGGCCGTACAGCTGGACGTCAACGACGGCGCGGCGCTGGAACAGTTGAGCGAGCGGATCAACCAGCAACATGGCGGCCTCGATGTGCTGATCAACAACGCCGGCTATGGCGCCATGGGGCCGCTGCTCGACGGCGGTGTGCCGGCGATGCAGCGCCAATTCGAAACCAATGTGTTCGCGATTGTTGGCGTGACCCGCGCGCTGTTCCCGGTGTTGCGTCGGGCCAAAGGGATCGTGGTAAACATCGGCAGCGTTTCCGGGGTGTTGGTCACACCGTTTGCCGGCGCGTATTGCGCCTCGAAAGCCGCTGTCCATGCCTTGAGCGATGCATTGCGCATGGAGTTGGCGCCGTTCGGTGTGCGCGTGATGGAAGTACAGCCGGGCGCCATCGAATCCAGCTTCGCCAAGAATGCCGGGCATGAGGCGGAGCAGTTGATCACCGAGCAATCGCCGTGGTTTCCCTTGCGCGAAGGTATTCGTGCGCGGGCCAAGGCCTCTCAGGATAAACCGACCCCGGCCAAGGAGTTTGCCGGTGGTTTGCTCAAGGCTGTGCAGCAGCGCAAACCTCCGCGCCTGATTCGTCTGGGCAACGGCAGCCGGGCGTTGCCGTTGTTGGCGGGGTTGCTGCCTAAAGGGTTGCTGGAGGCGGGGTTGATGAAGCGGTTCGGGCTGAAGGGGCAACTGTAGGACTGCGTTATCGTTTTTCGCGGGCAAGCCTCGCTCCTACAGGCTCGCGTCGTTCGCAATATTTGCCCAGGCTTGCCCGCGAAGACGTCAGACCAGACGCTGCAAAAACTCAGGAAACAACCATGACCGACTACACCGACTACTTCGACGAAGTCATCCAGGCCCACGTCGCCATCGAACAATGGCTGGCCGAAGAGCGAGACGACTCGGCACTTGAACAACTGCTGAGCCGGTTTTCACCACAGTTTTCCATGATCTCGCCCCTCGGCCGGGTGCTGGATTTCGAAGCGTTGAGCGAGTTGTTCTTGCTGGCCGGCGGGAAGAAGCTTGGCTTCAGGATCGAGCTCAGCGAGTTGCGAGGTATTGCACTGTACGACGGTGGCGCGGTGGTGGGTTATCGCGAGCAGCAGACCGATGCGACGGGCCTGCACTCGGATCGCCGCTCGACAGTAGTGTTTGAGAAACAGGCCGGTGGCAAGGTGGTTTGGCGACATTTGCATGAGACGTTTTGCAAGGGCTGAGCCTTTGTCTTATGCCTGACGGACCGAGTCAGTTAACCACGACCGTGCACGTAATCCCCGCCGCCAAAAGAACACCTTCCGGCACTTCATCAATGTGAATCCGCACCGGCACTCGCTGCGCCAGGCGCACCCAGTTGAACGTCGGGTTCACATCCGCAATCAGCTCGCGGCTCTCCGGGTTGTCCCGGTCGTAGATGCCACGGGAGATGCTTTCCACATGCCCCTTCAACACCTCGCCGCTCATCAACTGCATGTCGGCCTTGTCGCCCACCCGCACATGCGGCAGTTTGGTTTCTTCGAAGAAGCCATACACCCAGAATGAGTTCATATCGACCACAGCCATTTTCGCTTCGCCGATGCGCGCGTAGTCACCGCGATGCACGTTGAGGTTGGTGACATAGCCGTCCACCGCGGCACGGACCTCGGTGCGTTTGAGGTTCAGTTCAGCCGCTTCCAGTTGTGCCTGGGCATGCTGGTAATCGGCCAGGGCCGAGTCGGCGATGTTGCTGGCGTCGTCGCGGTTTTCCTTCGAGATCACCAAGGCGTCCATGTCGGCGCGGCGATGGGCGTTGACCTTGCGCATCTCCCACGTCGACTTGCGCGAGGCCACCAGGGCCTGCGCCTGTTTGACCGCGATGCGGTAGTGCTCGGGGTCGATGCGCATCAGCAGATCGCCCTTCTTCACTTGCTGGTTGTCGCGCACCGGCACGTCCACCACTTCCCCGGTGACGTCGGCGGCGACGTTGATAATGTCGGCGCGCACCCGGCCGTCGCGGGTCCACGGCGTGTCCATGTAATGCACCCAAAGGGTCCGGCCGATCCATATCGCGAGGGCCAGTACCAGCAACGTGGCGAGCAGGCTGAAAAGCTTTTTCATCAGGGCCTTCTTCAGAAATAGAGAGTCAACGGTAGACCGTCAGCGCCAGAGCGCCGAACAGACAGGTAAACAGGCTCAGGCGCAGCAGCGCCGGGTGCCAGAAGAAGCGGTACAGATCGAACCCGGACAGGAACCGGTCCAGCGCCCAGGCCAGCGCCGCGGCGATGAAAAACATCAGCGTCATGGTGGGCATGTACACGCCGTGGAAGGCGATTTCACGAGGCATGTTCAAGTCCTTGGGGCCGGGTCCCGGCGTAGGCGGCGAGCGGTGATTGCGGGTCCAGCAGCGAGGTGCGGATGAAGTGCAAATAGCTCTTCACCCGCCGCAACGCGGAGGTGTCGAAGTGCGGTGCGAACGGTTCGTCGGTGGCTTGCACGCGGCTGATGGCATGGTCGACCGCGATCAGGCCGCGTTCCAGATTGCTCGGGCTCGGTTGCAGAAATAGCCGCACCAGCGAGCGCCCCATCACGCGGATCGCCTGGCGCCACGGCTGGGATTCGGCGTAGGCCGGATGCACCGGCAGAATCGCCTGTTCCTTGCGCAACTCGATGATCGCGTGGCCGACTTCCAGCACCACGAACATCCAGCGCAGCAAGTCCCGTTGCACCTGCGGCTGACCCACCGCGAGGCCGTAAGCCTGATGCAGCAAGTCCCGGGTCCGGCTTTCGAAACTCGAAGCCAGGCCCTTGAGCTTGCCGCTGATCGCATACACCACTTGCCCACGCAAATCCTGCTCGAGCCGGCGCCACAACCAGCGGCTGTTCGGCGGCAGAATGATCGCCCCGGCCGCCGCGCACACCAGCATGCCGAGCACCATGGCGATGTAGTCGTTGATGAACGCGTAAGGGTTGTAGACGGTGAGGTTGTCCGGCACCGAACCGGTGCTGAAGAAGATCAGCAAGCCGAGGCCGACACCGGCGTATTGCGGCCGCGACGTGAGGAACGAACCGAGCACGATCACCGGCGCGAGCATCACGCACAGCAAGGGAAAACCGTCGATCCACGGGAAGATGAAAAACATCTCGACGAAGCCGATCAGTGCCCCGAGGAATGTGCCGCAGGCCATCTGGAACGCCATGCGTTTCGGGTTCGGTGTCGCCGCGGACAGGCCGACGGTGGCCGCAGCGATCAGCGTCATGGTCGCCCCGCTCGGCCACGCCGTCGCCACCCAATAACTGCCCAGCACCACCAGAATGAACGCCGCCCGTATCCCCGACGCCGCCGAGGCCATCCAGTTGGTTTGCGGGGTGAATGGCTCGTCCCATTGCTCGCGCGCATGGCTGTGATCGGCCAGTGAAGCGTGGGTCTGTGCATAACTGTGCAACTCGTCGACGAAGCGATAGAGCAGTTCGTAGGCGGTATGAAAATCGAGCTGCTCGGCGTCGCTCGGACCACTTTCCTGAAAGGTCGCCCGCAGGCTGCGAACCCGCGCCGGCAGGTTTTCCTTGTACGTCGCCAAGGCGCTGGCCAGGCGTGCGGCATCGGGGCTGGTCAAGGCGCGACCGCTGAAGCCATCGAGCAATTCCGCAAGATCCTGCAGCCCCGGTTTGATCGCCGCCACCACGTGATCAGCGCCGCTGCTGCGCAAGCGTTCGAGCAATTGGTGCAAGGCGTTGAAGCGCGTAGTGATGCCCATGAATTCGCTGTTCAAGCGACTCAGTCGTCCGTTGCGTCGACGCATGTGCGGGTCTTCGAACACGGTGACGCTGCGCAGCCCTTCCAGCCCGACGGCCTCGGCAATAAAGCGCACGTTACTGGCTTCGAAAGCCTCGGGTTTGCTGCGACCGCGCAAGCCATCGGTGACGAACAACGCGAACACACCAAAGCGCTGATACAAGGCGTTGCGCATCGCCGCGCTGGCGGTTTGCGGCAGGATCGCGGCGCTGACCACGGTGGCGCAAAGAATCCCCAGCGAGATCTCCAACACCCGCCAGACCGCGGCCATGAACGCGCCGTCCGGGTGGGCCAACGCGGGCAAACCGACCATCGCGGCGGTGTACCCGGCGAGCACGAAACCGTAGGCGCGAAAATTGCGATAACGCGCCGCACCGGCCGAGCAGAGGCCGACCCAGATCGCCAGCGAGCCGAGGAACAGTTCGGTGTTCTGGGCGAACAAGGCAATCAACGCGACCATCACCGCTGACCCGGCCAGCGTGCCGAGAAAGCGGTAAAAACTCTTGGCGAACACTTGGCCGCTTTGCGGTTGCATGACGATGAACACGGTGATCATCGCCGTGCGCGGTTGCGGCAACTCCAGGCGCATCGCCAGCCACAGGGTGAGGAACGCGGCGAACAGCACTTTGAAAATGTAGACCCAGGTCACGCCGTCGCTGCGTGCCCAGTCGAAGAAACCCCGGCGCCATTCAAGGGAATACAGCCAGCGCAGAGGTGCGGGCGAGGGAGTCATGAGTATCCTGGAAGCACGTGAGGCAAAAGAGATTCTGTGGCGAGCGAGCTTGCTCGCGCCGGGCTGCGTAGCGGCCCCAATATTCGGGCAGCCACCTCACATGTTGTGAGTGCTGCGCACTCAAGCGGGAGCAAGCTCCCTCGCCACAAATGCGGATGTACCTGGAACATCGTGTTCAATTCGAGAGGCTCTTTAAAAGGGCCGGGGTTTTCGGTGCCTGGGTCTGGCTGTCCTTCGGCACATCATTTCCTGCACCCAGCCCGCCACCCAGCGCTGTCACCAATTCGGCGTGGGCACTCAGGCGTGCGGCCTGAACCTGCTGCTGGACCTGCTGCTGCTTGAACAACAAGGTTTGGGCATTGAGCACGTTGAGGTAGTCGGTGAGCCCGCGCTGCCAGGCGACCATCGCGATGTCATAAGTCTTCTGCGCAGCGGCCACCGACTCGGCGGCGAAGGTTTGCTGCTTGTCCATGGACTCGCGGCGGATCAACTGGTCGGAGATGTTTTTCAGCGCGTTGACCAGCGTCTGGTTGTACTTGGCCACGGCGATGTCATACCCGGCCGAGGCTTCGCCCAGCTCCGAACGCAAGCGCCCGCCGTCGAAGATCGGCAACGAGATCGCCGGGCCGACGCTGTAGTTGAGTTTCTTGCCGGTCAAAAACTCCATCGCCCCACCGCCAGTGGCCATGTAGCCGAGGCTGCCGACCAGATCGACGTTGGGGTAGAAACCGGCGTGGGCGACATCGATGCCCCGCGCCTGGGCCGCCACTTGCCAGCGGCTGGCGACCACGTCCGGACGTTGACCGAGCAATTGCGCGGGCAATGACGACGGCAGTTTCAGCGGCGCGGCCAACGACAGCGTGGGCCGTTGCAACTGCGCGCCCTCGCCTGGACCTTTCCCCGCCAGAGCGGCCAGTTGGTTACGGCTCAGGGCGATTTCCTCGTCCAGCGCGTCGATCTGGCGATGGGTTTCCGGCAGCGGCGTTTCAGCCTGACTGACATCGAAATGGGTGCCGATGCCGCCGTTCAGACGTTTTTGCGCCAGATCGAGAATTTGCTGCTGCTGTTTCAGGGTCGCCTCGACAATGTCCCGCTGCGCGTAGTGCAGCGACAGTTCGATGTAGGCGCGCACGATATTGTTCTGCAATTCGAGTTGGGCCAGACGCGCTTCGGCGGCCGTCATGTGCGCCATGTCCACGGCGCGCTCGGTGGCGTTGCTTTCGCGGCCCCAAAGGTCGAGGGCGTAGCTGAAACCCAGTGCAGCGTTGTTGTCCCAGGTGGTCGTGTTGGCCAACTCGCCCGGCCCGTAAAACTGATCGGTCGGCCAGTTGTGGCGCTTGAGGGTGGATTCGCCATTGATCTGCAACGACTCGGCAGACTCGGCGATGCCGGCCATGGACCTGGCCTGTCGCACCCGCGCGGCGGCCATGGCCATGGTCGGGCTTCCTTGTACGGCGAGGTCGATCCAGCGGTTCAATTGCGGGTCGCCATAGGCCTGCCACCATTGCGCGGCGGGCCAGTGAGCGTCCTGCGCGGCGCTCTGGATGGCGTCGTCGGTGGCCAGTGAATTGGCCTCCAGTGCCTTGCCCTGCGGGGCAATTCCTCCGGTTCCGATGCAGCCGCCGAGGGTCAGGGATAAAGCCAGAACACTGAGCGTCTGAAGCGCTCTGTTGATGCGACGCGGCACTGCTGCGATTTCCTGAGAGAAGGGGCGTACGAAGTCCTGTAGGAGCGAGGCTTGCCCGCGAAGGCGGCGTATCAGTCGACATCGTTGGTGACTGTCACGCCGCCTTCGCGGGCAAGCCTCGCTCCTACAATGACCGGCGCAATTCTAGGGGGCGGTCTGTACGGCGATAAGCTGGGAATCCTGTGAATCTTTGTTACCGTTAACGCGATAATCCCTTGGTCGGGGTCTCAGACTCTGAAACCTTGTGTCACAATTTGCCATCGCACCCGAGAGCACCCCATGGACACTTTGCAAAACATGCGCGCCTTCAGTTACGTGGCCGAGGCCGGCAGCTTCACCGCCGCCGCCGTGCAACTGGACACCACCACGGCCAACGTCTCGCGCGCGGTCTCCAACCTGGAAGCCCACCTGCAAACCCGCCTGCTCAACCGCACCACCCGTCGCATCGCCCTGACCGAGGCCGGCAAACGCTATCTATTGCGTTGTGAGCAGATCCTGGCCTACGTCGAAGAGGCTGAAGCCGAGGCCAGCGACGCCCACGCGCGCCCGGCCGGGCAGCTCAAAGTGCACACCATGACCGGCATCGGTCAGCACTTCGTGATCGACGCCATCGCCCGTTATCGCAAGACCCACCCCGACGTGACCTTCGACCTGACCATGGCCAACCGCGTGCCGGACCTGCTCGACGAGGGCTACGACGTGTCCATCGTGCTCGCCAGCGAACTGCCGGACTCAGGGTTCGTCTCCCAGCGCCTGGGCATCACCTACAGCATCGTCTGCGCCTCGCCGGCGTATGTGAAAGCCAACGGCTGCGCGCACAAGCCCAGCGACTTGCTTAACCACGCGTGCCTGCGCCTGGTGAGCCCGGTGATCCCGCTGGAGAAATGGACTTTTGACGGCCCGGAAGGCCAGGAAATGGTCACCATCAACAGCTCGCCGTTCCTGGTGAACTCGGCTGACGCGATGAAAACCGCAATCATCAGCGGCATGGGCGTCGGCGTGTTGCCGGTGTACGCGGCGATTGAAGGCCTGCGCAACGGCACACTGGTGCGGGTGATGCCGAACTACCGCTCGCAAGAACTGAACCTTTATGCGATCTACCCGTCGCGCCAGTACCTGGACGCGAAGATCAAGACCTGGGTCGAGTACTTGCGCGGGTCGTTGCCGGAGATATTGGCGGCGCATCAGGCGGAATTGGTGGCGTATGAATTGAGTGGGAGTCTGGGTGGGGCTCGGGTGGCGAACTGATTTCACGGTCCTACAGACGCAGTGATTTTGGGGAATGTTTCCGACGGGTTCTGTCGGTTGTTGGGTCAGACGGGAAATGGGTAGGCTTTGTGGGTCGCTGCAAAATCAGCGGCCAGGTCTGGAAAACCTGGCGAACACTTACCAAACCCCATGGCATACTGCGGCGCTTTTTTCTGCACGCAAATCCTTGTTATGGCGGCTGTGCGCGGGAGACCTTCGGGTCTACCGGGTTTTGGTGGGTGTCCCGGTTTTTCCAGTCCGCGCATGGCTGCCACCCTTTCGTCTGGAAAACGAAAGATGGCAGTTCCACTTCATCTGCCAATGAGTAACTTCCGCATGATCAAAGAAACACCGAACCCTCCGGAAACCGACGACGTTTCCCCCTACGAATCCCTCGATTCCAAAAAACTCAACGAAGCCGCCGAACGCGCGTTGGATCACTACCTCAACCCCGCCGCCCTCAAATCCCCAGCCATCCGCAAACCCAGCACCATGTTTGTGATCGCACCGGACATCAAAGACGAAGACCTGCTGGCCCACACCTGCGAGTCATTGGCCCAGGCCAGCGTGATGGCGAGCGACTTCGCGGACCATCTGGAAGGCCCGTACCGGCACAAGGCGATGGCCATTCAACAGATCGTCATGCTGGCCGAACTGGCCGCAAACCGGATGCTCGATAACGTCGCCGTACCCAACCCTGCGCCACATAGCTGATCCTCCGGTGTGAACTGTTTCCCTGTGGGAGCGAGCCTGCTCGCGAAAGCGGTGAGTCAGACGACTTCAATGTCGAATGTTAAACAGCCTTCGCGAGCAGGCTCGCTCCCACATTGGATTGGTGTGTACCTGCAAAAGAGATTGGCCGGCTGTCAGGCCGCCTTCGCGGGCAAGCCTCGCTCCTACAAGAATTCGGCGTACAGCTTTTGATTCTCACCACTCATCAGGCCGAGCGTTAGCTCGCCTGCAGCTCTTGATCTTGATCCACCCGCCCCTTCGGGAGGCTGAGTGG
>NZ_RXHX01000069.1:0-10573 GCF_005930655.1 Pseudomonas sp. FSL W5-0299 | reverse complement strand
GTTGGATAACGGGAGCCGTATGACGCGAGAGTGTCACGTACGGTTCTGCGAGCGGCTGCGGGGGCAGTTCCCGCGGCCGACTCACCATTTTGGCATGAAGGCCCACATCGGCGCCGATGACGAATCGGGTCTGGTGCACAGCGTAGTGGGCACGGCGGCCAATGTGGCGGATGTCACCCAGGTGGACAAATTGCTGCATGGCGACGAAAACGTGGTCTGCGCCGATGCAGGCTACACCGGTGTCGAAAAGCGGCCCGAGCATGAAGGACGTGAAGTTATCTGGCAGGTGGCGGCACGCCGCAGCACCTACAAAAAACTCGATAAGCGCAGCGTGCTGTACAAAGCCAAGCGCAAGATTGAAAAGGCCAAGGCTCAGGTGCGCGCCAAGGTCGAGCATCCGTTCCGGGTAATCAAGCGCCAGTTCGGTTACACCAAGGTGCGCTTTCGCGGCTTGGCCAAAAACACGGCGCAACTGGTGACACTGTTCGCTCTGTCGAACCTGTGGATGGCGCGCCGACATTTACTGACGAATGCAGGAGAGGTGCGCCTGTAATGCGGGAAATGGCCACCGGAGTGGGGTCCGGGTGGCGAAAACGTAAGAAATACTCGTCGAATTGATTGTTTTTTGATCATTTGGCGAGTTTAAAAGTTGCGCTAGGTGGTATGCCGGGGAAATACATGGCTACTTCAGACCATCCCTAACGCACAGGACTGCCAGCGGTTAGTCAGCGCACGCCATCAGCAAGCGTTGGCGAACTCTTTGTTTGATGGGCTACGGCAACACTTCAGCCGACGCCCTCCAGTGAACACTTATCTAGCTTGGCAGAAGGACCAGGAAAGATCCTAGTCTAGCTTTGTAGTTTCAGGGCGCTGAAAAGAAAAATGAGCAATGACCTCAAGTAGAGAAAAAAACAAACCAATAGTATTTGGTAGCGGCACTATTATCGGTGCCCTAGGTGGGCTGATTGGCTTGGGTGGCGCAGAGTTCAGGCTGCCACTACTCATCGGATTGTTTGGTTTCGGTGCGTTGGAGGCTGTCATTCTCAACAAGGCCATGAGCCTCGTGGTGGTAGCCACAGCTCTTCCATTTCGCGCATTCAGCGTTCCCTACTCTGCGGTCTTTGAACGGTGGGACATCATCGTCACGCTTCTGGCTGGAAGCCTTGCGGGTGCTTGGTTTGGAGCGGGATGGGCAACCAAGCTCAAGAGTAAAACCTTGTACCGCGTTTTGGCAGTGCTGCTCGTAGGCATCGCTGTTGCTTTGCTGTTCGGCCATGAGGCAAGCGCAACTGGGGTCGCCCTGCTTCAAGGCGAGACACTGGCTATAGTCGGGATCGTGGTTGGCTTCGGTATCGGAGTAGTTGCTGCATTGATGGGGGTTGCTGGCGGTGAGTTGTTAATACCCACAATCGTTCTACTATTCGGTGCTGACATCAAGCTCGCTGGCAGTCTTTCACTTGCTGTGAGCCTGCCCACAATGATTGTGGGTTTCACGCGATACAGCCGCGACCAGAGCTTTTCGATAATCCGCGCTCAACGGCCATTCATACTGGTCATGGCAGCGGGTTCCATCATAGGAACATTCATCGGCGGGCAATTACTAGGTCTGATCCCGACAACATATCTCCTCCCGTTGCTCGCCGCCATTCTCCTGATTTCCTCGGTAAAAGTATGGCGTCATAGTTGAACTTTGACTCGGCCGCTAAGGGAAAGGCACTCGCCCATGAACCGAATTTACTGGTCTGGCCAAAAACCTCAATTTAGTAGTACCTGAGCGCACGGCAACCTTGGGCCGCCCTTGTGGTTCGCACTTATGCGGCGGCAATTCTTCAATTTCACTCGCTCGCGGTAGAGGAGGCCACGCCAGCACATCCCTTAAGTAGGTATACGGATCATGGCTTAAAGGTGACGGGTGGATTCTTTGCTAGGATTATCGATAGTGCTCCAAGACAAAATCAGGATTCGCCATGCACGCCCGCCATGTACCAGTTTACCTTGTGCTGCTTGGTGTTCTGAACACGGTCTATGCAGGTTTCGATGAAGGTTTCTCGGCTTTTCAGCGAGGAGATTTCACCGCCGCTTTACGTGAATGGCGACCTTTAGCTGAACAGGGCAACGCTGCCGCACAATCCAACCTCGGAATGATGTACGTCCAGGGCAAAGGCGTGCCGCAGGACTTCAAGGAGGCCATCAAGTGGTATCGCCTCGCTGCCGAGCAGGGGGCAGCCCTCGCTCGATCCAACCTCGGAGTGCTATACGCCAATGGTTATGGGGTGCCGCAGAATCACGTGGTAGCTTATGCGCTCTTTAGCCTGGCGGCCGCGAGCGCTCCTGACAGCATTGCGTTAGAAGAGCGCGATAGGATTACCGCTTCAATGACGCCACAAGAGATTGAGGCCGCGCAGAAGCTGACGCAGGACATGTCTGGCAATCCCATCAAAGCCATAGATGCGTATCTTCACTGAAAAGGCGATGACCTATGGCCCGAAATATTGTGCCGATCATCATCCAGTTCGGCTCAATCGTATGCATAATTCCATTTCAAAGTTGATCAAGACACCCAGCAAGACCATCGCTGAGATTCATCAGCAATTGCTCGTAGTTGTTGGACAAGGGTTTTAGACCAAAGCCCAGCGCATCTAGTTCGGCAAAATGCACTGGCAGGCCATCGCTCAAGGTTTGCGCCAGACGTGGACGCATGGGTGGTTCGCTAAATATACAGGTAGGTCCAGCAGCCTTGAGGCGCTCTCGCATCTCTGCGACGTGGCGTGCACCAGGCGGGACCTCGGCGTTGATTGCGAAAACTCCAGTGTGCTGCAATCCGTAGGCCTCCTCAAAGTAGTCGAAAGCCTGGTGGAAGACGAAGAACGGTTTGCCTTCCAGCGGCTTGAGGCGCGCTTTTAGTTTGATATCGAGGGTTTTTAAGCGTTGCTCGAAGGCATCCAGATTTGCTTGGTAGCGAGCGGCATTGCCTGGATCGACAAGAGCCAGATCCGAAGCCATGTGTTTGGCGATCAACCGTGCATTCTCAGGTCTCAGCCAGAGGTGGGCATCCAGTGCACCGGGTCGATGAAGTTGGTCATGATTATCGACCTGCAATTCTGTTGCCTGCTCTTTTGCATCATGCCCCTCAGATTGATCTCCGACAGGCTCGTCGTCATGTCGATGCTCCTCGCCAAAATGCCTTAGGTGCAGCCCCTGCATGTCCTGCACAGCCACGCTCTTGCCCTTTCGGCCCTCAAGTACGGTAGGCAGAAAGCCCTCCAAGTCTGGCCCGATCCAGTAAACCAGGTCTGCTTCTTTTACCTGACGCAAGTCCGAAGGACGTAACGTGTAATGGTGAGGTGAAGCACCGGCTGGTAGTAACACATCAGGTGTCCCGACACCGTCCTGCACGGCCGCAGCAATGAGTTGCAGCGGTTTGATGCTGGTTAGAACACGGGGTTCGGCGAAGGCCGAGGCGGCCACCAACCAAGTCAGGGTCACGGCGGGCAAAAGGGAAGAGAGGCGAGGCAAGGCGGCATCACTCATTGATTTTTATAGTTACATAATAACATACCGATCAGCCGGCATGTTCAAGTCGATCCGTGAATTCTGGATTGAGCGATGGAGTGCATATCTGCCGTTGCTTTGCAGCACGCAGTACTCCCACGGCAGTGCTTCGAGGAACCGGCCTGCTCCAGGCTGACTTTCAGGGCGAGCTGGTCTCTTCAGATTTTGGCGGCCAATCATGCAGTTTGCCTGGAGCAGCCTTAAAGCAGGTGTTGACGCGGTTACCTATTCGGCCAGCGACGATGTTGATCATCAATGACATATGGATGTTCATGATCGGTGCCGCTGTGTCCGTCCAGGTGAGTATGGTCATCCGACAGATTCTCATGGCTGTGCCTGATACTCTCTTGATCATGGGCCGGACGCCAGATCACGATGCTGACCGCCAATGCGCTACCTGCCACGACAACGAGCCCAACAAACGAGGCCGTGAGGCTGATGTTGGCACCCAGCCATCCCGCCAATGGGTAGGTAATCAACCAGCAGGCATGGGATAGCGCAAATTGGGCGGCAAACAACGCCGGGCGATCTTCGGCATGTGCAGAGCGACGCAACAGTCGACCGCTCGGAGTCTGGGCCAAGGAGTAGCCCACCCCAAGCACCATCCACAGCGGCAGCAGAAAGTTGTAGGTGGTCAGGTTGATGCCAACCGCTAAGCCTGCGACCAATATGCCTCCGCCAAACAGCATGGCCGTTCGGTCTTTGATGTTTTTCAACAATCGAGGCAAGACCAGGGCAGCGACCATCGAGCCGCCACCAAACGCAGCCAGCGCTAATGCCGTAGAACTCTGAGGCAGAGCGAAGCGCGACTGCACCAGCACTACGGTGTTGACGATGACCATTGCACTAGCAGCCGCTACCGTCAGATTGAGAGCCAGCAGCCCCCGCAAGCGAGGAGTGGCCAGGAATATGCGCAGGCCACGAGTGGTTCGTTCGTAGATGCTGCGTCGTGGCGTCGGTTTCGCCTTTGGCAGGAGTACTGTGGCGACCAAGGCCGCTGAGGCAAGGAACCCGATGACGGTGCCGGCGAACAGGTTATGGAAGCTGATCACGGTCAGCAACGCGGCGGCGAGCATTGGGCTGGCGACACTTTCAAGATCGTAGGCGAGACGTGATAGCGACAAGGCGCGGGTGTAATCGTCCTCATCCGGCAGTATGTCTGGAATGGTCGCCTGGAACGTCGGAGTGAACGCTGCCGAGGCGGACTGAAGGACGAAAATCAGCACATAGATTTGCCAGACTTCGGTCACGAACGGCAACGCCAGTGCAACCACGGCACGTATCAAATCCAGCGAGACCAGCATCGCTCGACGGGGTAGGCGTTCTGCAAAAGCGGCGGCAATCGGCGCCACGCCGATGTAGGCCGTCATTTTAATCGCCAAGGCTGTACCGAGGACGGCGCCCGCTTGGGCGCCCGCAAGATCGAATGCCAGTAGCCCCAGCGCGACGGTGGCGAGTCCAGTCCCTACGAGCGCGATTACTTGGGCGAGAAAGAGATGACGGTAGGTGCGGTTGGCTAGGATTTTCAGCATGAGAAATCTCACATGGAGAGGCGTGTGACCACTAGATTGTCGAGCATTTCTCGAAGAAAGAGAGCAACGAGTTTCTCGTTTATAGATGTTCTTATATCCTCCCTAGGGGGATATCACAACATCCTAAACTAGAGGCGGGGACAGCTCAAGAAATAGGCACTCAGCCTTTCATCGAATGTCAGGGAAACAGCGAGGAAGTTGCTTGCTCGATGAAGGCAATTGGCCATACTCTGCAAGGCGTGAGAGGTCTCACGAGTATAAAAACATGAGCATGGAGCAAGCCCTGATGAAACTGTCTGCCCTTTTGATCGCCGCTTTACTTTCGATTTCGTCCGCTGCTGCCTTCGCGCATAGTGGTGGTACTGATTCAAAAGGTTGCCATCGCAACCATAAAACGAACGACTACCACTGCCACTAAACGGCAAAAGCCCAGCGCTAGGCTGGGCTTCAGTGCGAGCTGGTCTCTTTACATTTGAGGAGGCCAGTTGTGCGATTCACCTTGGCATTCCTTGCACCAGGCATAAAGCGCGTCGTACAGGATCAGTCCATGCGAAAGCATTTCATGATCATCGGAATATCGCTGCGACAGCCCCAGTGAGATGGCGTACAGCCCAGCCGATTGTGGCGTCAGATCCAGACGAGAGGTATCTGCTCCCCGCACGATCTTCGCGAGCTGCTGCAAGGCGGGCTCATTGAGCTGGTACTTCTTCACAAACGCGTCGAAGCTGCACAACTCACCCTCATGGGTAAGCTCTACGCCCGGAATGTCGTAGGGTGTCGCATCTTTCTCAGCTGCAATCCGCAGCACATCACCGCTGGGTACGTACAAGAACTCGGCCTGTGGATCGATAAAGCGAGTGATCAGCCAAGGACAAGCAACCCGATCGATCTTGGGTCGTTCACGGGTAATCCACCTCATGGAACACCTCCTGCCTAGCTCAATAGGCTGGGTGGTCAGGCGAGCCCAATGCCCGCCAAAGATTGCTAATCAATTCATGCTTTCTAGCGCAGCAAATGCACAGCCAACCCGACGAGCGCGCAGGCCATCAGTACCTGAATGACGCCTCGCTTGAAGCGGAACAAGGCAATCGCCGCAGCAATCGCGATCAACGCGGAGGGCCAGTCCAGGTTACCGCTGAAGCCTTTCGGCCAAAGTACGTGATAGCCGAAGAAACACGCCAGATTGAGGATAACTCCCACCACCGCCGCCGTAATGGCGGTAAGGGGTGCCGTGAACTTGAGTTCGTTGTGGGTCGACTCCACCAGCGGGCCACCCGCGAGGATGAACAGGAACGATGGTAGAAAGGTGAACCAGGTCACTAGGGCGGCGGCCACAGCTCCCGCCAGAAATACTTGATCGGCACCGAATACTTGCAAGACATAGGCCCCGACAAAGCCGACGAAAGCCACCACCATGATCAGCGGCCCTGGCGTGGTTTCCCCCAGAGCCAGCCCGTCGATCATCTGCGTCGGGGTTAGCCAGCCATAGTGACCGACCGCGCCTTGGTAGACGTATGGGAGCACTGCGTAGGCTCCGCCAAAGGTCAGTAATGCCGCCTTGGTAAAGAACCAGCTCATCTGGGTCAAGGTTCCTTCCCAACCAAAGAGGGCGGTCAAAATCCCCATCGGCAAAGCCCATAGCACGGCGCCGATCAGTGCGAGCGATGCCAATTTCAACCAGCTGAACCGGGCATGTTCCGGGGACGGAGTGTCGTCATCGATCAAGGCTGGGCCGAAGGACTTTTTGGCGGCGCTATGCCCCCCAGCTCTGAACTTCTCGGGAGCCAGGCGACCTCCGACATAGCCGATTAACGCGGCCCCCAAGACGATCAGCGGGAACGGAACATTGAATGCAAAGATCGCGGTAAATGAAGCCGCCGCTATTGCCCACAGCCAATTGTTCTTCAATGCCCGAGAGCCGATTCTATGTGCCGCCTGCACCACGATGGCCGTTACGGCGGGTTTGATCCCATAGAAAAGTCCGGCCACCGCGGGGACATCGCCAAAGGCGATATACATCCACGAAAGAGCGATCAGGATGAAAAGTGAGGGCAGTACAAACAAAGCACCCGCAATAACTCCGCCCCAGGTTCGATGCATTAGCCAGCCAATGTAGGTTGCTAACTGCTGAGCTTCAGGCCCAGGCAACAACATGCAGTAATTGAGGGCATGCAGGAATCTGCGCTCGGAAATCCAGCGTCGCCGTTCCACCAGCTCCTGGTGCATGATCGAGATCTGTCCGGCTGGCCCGCCGAAACTGATGAAGCCGAGCTTCAGCCAGAACCAGAACGCCTCACGCAGACTAATCGGTTCAGGCCTCGACATATCCTCTTCAACCTCTGGTGCCAAAACCTTACTCATTGGGTTGCTCCTCTTTCACGAACCCGGCGAGCAGGCCATCGAAGATGGCACTTGCAGCTGCCAGCAGATGGTCGTCATGGGTAATGGTTTCACGTAGCCCTGCCAGCACCCGTTCGATACCGGCAGCCTCCACCGGCTGGATACCTCCGATATCGAGGTAGTGCACCAATGCGGCGATACGGTTTAGGCCGGGCTCTTGAAGCTCAAAACTGGCTTGTAGGGTTTCGAAGGTGACGCGGTTACCAACATGGCTGAAGGTTGCGTCATCGAAATCAAAACCCAGGGCACCGACTGGACAGTCCTGTGGCGTGTTCAGCCAGAGGATCTGAGCTTGCGCGTCAATGAAGCGACGAATGAGCCAGGCACACGCCAGTCGGTCGACCCAGGGACGCTTGCGTGTTGCCCAGACGCGTCCCTGATAATCATCAACATAGAGTGTCGTTATTGTTTGGTTGCTGCTGTGTGGCTCATCCGGAGACAGGGCCCTGCTAACCGCTGTCTCTAGCTCCTGCAAAGCCAAATTAATTTGCTGCTTCGGCTTACCTGGAAAGTAATCGATGTTGACCAGTTGTTCGTAGGCTTTGCGCAGCTTGCGAATCTGCTTGGTGGTGGCCAGTGCGTTCTCAGCATTGAGCTGTGCACGGCATGCTTCGATCTCAGTGCGTAGCTTGGTGTAGTCCTCGCTACGGTCGAACAGCTCGACAAAGCGCTCACCGTGAGAATCGACGACGGGCAAGACGTAAGCGGTGCCGTTGATGGCCAGGATGTCGCGTTCGACAGACGCTAACGCTTCACGACAGACACCGGTATCAGGCAGCAGGTAAGCACCATCGCGCAAAACTGCCGCACCTGAAGCTTTCAAAGCGCGCCAAGCCCGCATGCGTTCGGTGGCATTAGCGGTGGGTAAGCCAAGAATCAGAGTCAGCCAATTTTTCATGTAGAGATAGCTATTTAATATGTAGTCAGTATTACATTACTCCTAATCTTGGCGTTTGGAAAGCCGCCCTATAGAGCTAGGGTTTTGGCGAGACCAACTGGAGAAGGGGTTGCGAAGGCAGGGTTAATAGGTGCTGTGCGTGTTGGCCTGTCAGTCAGGCTTTCAAGCTTCAGACGTTCGTGATGAGCGTCCGGTTTTGGCCGATTCTGTTGAAAAAGTCGGAATTTCAGGCTGTAAGAAGGCGACGTTGGCCCTCGTTTCAGAACCTGGTCACCACGTTGCGTGGCTTTCCGGTTCTGCATTGACCGTTGCAGCTTGGTTAATAGGTTAATTTGAGGGTTTTTGCTGATTCCGGGCGTACCTATCCCGTGGTCGGCGGCCCTTGTGAGGTCAGTTTCGCCAGTCGTCTTAAATTCTGTACCGCAGCGGCCAAGGTAAATTCGTCGTTTGCACCGGTCATTCCTCGTAGCCTTAATCGATCCAGTTTCAGGATTCGTTTGAGATGAGCGAACAACATTTCGACCTTTTTGCGCTCATGGCGAGAGCACACGTATTGCGGTGTTGCGGCAATTCGCCGAGCAACATTGCGTGCCGCCTCATGGACGCTACGGGCGATTTTTCGGAACGAGGTGTTTGGGCAGCAGCGCTCTTTCATTGAGCATTTAGAGCAGTCTGTTTTCCGGGATCGAAAGATGATGGTGTCGGCTTTCGTGACATGTGAGCGCTGGTTCTTGAAGGCCCGCCACTCGCTGCGCAGGGCGTGCCCCGTGGGACAACGATATTCCTGCGCTTCTTCACTCCATTGAAAATCACTGATCGAGAGGCTCTCGTTCTTACGCTCGGTTTTGTCCCAAACCGGCACATGCGGCTCGATGTCTTTTTCGTTCACCATCCAGGCCAGCATCGGTGCGGTTCCGTAAGCGGTATCGCCGATGAGCCGATCCGGCTTGATGTCGAACTGTTCTTCGACCCGCTCGATCACGGTCTTGGTGCTCTCGACCTCGGCGGTTCGATGCGCTGGGGTCGGCTCCACATCCATGATCACGCCATGCTCGACATCAATCAGATAGTTCGTCGAGTAGGCGAAAAACGCCGGGCCTCCTGGCGCTGCGGTCCAACGAGAAAGTGGATCAGTCAATGACAGGCGCTTAGGCAGTGCTTCGCGTAACGCTTCTTCATCCAGCGCTTCAAGGTACTCACGCACGGCGCGAGTACTCAGCGACGGATCGCGCCAGTTGATTTCATCATCGCCAGGTACGCCACGTTGCCGACTGGCATCTGCTTTGATGACGCTGGCGTCGACCGCAAACCCTTCGCCCTTGACCAGACCTGCGTCCATGCAGCGACGCAGCACCTCGTTGAACAGCCAGCGAAACAGCGAGCTGTCACGAAAGCGACCGTGCCGATTCTTGGAAAACGTAGAGTGATTGGGGACTTCGTCTTCGAGGCTTAAGCGGCAGAACCAGCGATACGCCAAGTTCAAATGAGCCTCTTCGCACAACCGACGTTCGGAGCGAATGCCGTAGCAGTAGCCCACCACCAACAGGCGAATCATCAGTTCGGGATCAATCGATGGGCGCCCGATTGGGCTATAAAAATCGGCGAGATAATGGCGCAGATCGCTGAGATCAAGGCATCGATCAATGCTGCGCAGGAGGTGATTGGCTGGGATGTGATCTTCAATGTTGAACGAGTAAAACAGCCTCTCTTGTCCGCTCGACAATTGTCCCATCATGCTGCGAATCCTCCCGCTGGCCGATGACCTGATTTTGCCGCAGGCCAAGCAGGAGATCTACTTTTTCAACAGAATCGGCCGTTCTCTGCCGGTCATGGCCAAGAAGCGTACTGGTCGAATCCGATGCAAATGGCTGGTTAGGTCAAATGCAAAAGGGTGGTCCAGACTGTGCAATTACCCATGAATGACGCTCACAACCCGAAACAGATAACTATTGACCTTGCCATCGTGTCAACGTTGATGCTGTCGGTGCGGTGAAAAGAGACCGCTCAGCACGAGAGGAATAACCATGTTCGTCTTAGATGTATCAGGCATTGGTTGCGGCAGTTGCGTCAGCAAAATTACCAAAGCGATTCAGTCACTGGACAACGAAGCTACGGTTTCCGTGGATCGGTCAGCCGGTAAGGTGAGTGTTGAAAGCAGCGAAAGCCCAGAGCAGATTCGTAAAGCTGTCGA
>NZ_RXHX01000068.1:0-10616 GCF_005930655.1 Pseudomonas sp. FSL W5-0299 | reverse complement strand
GGGTTGCTCATAAAGCCGGGTGTACGTCGATCTTTGTAGGAGCGAAGCTTGCTCGCGAAGGCGTCAGACCTGACACACCGCGTCATCGTTCTTCGCGGGCAAGCCTCGCTCCTACAGTGGGTTGCTCAGCAGTTCCTTCTGCGGGTTGAGGCTCCTTGTGCTGGGGTTGAGGATCATCAGCGCAGCCTTTTCGGCAATCATCAGCGTAGGCGAGCACGTATTGCCCGAGGTAATGCGCGGCATGATCGAGGCATCAGCGATGCGCAGTCCGGGAATCCCGTGAACGCGCAACTCGGCATCGACCACGGCCTGCACATCGTTGCCCATGCGACAGGTGCCCACCGGATGGAAAATCGTCGTGCCAATTCGTGCGGCGGCTTCGTGCAGTTCCTCTTCGGTCTGCAAGCTATCGCCGGGCAAGTACTCGACCGGTTTGAACGCTCGCAGGGCCGGGGCGGCGACGATGCGCCGGGTCAGGCGAATGGCATCGGCCGCGACCCGCAAATCCTCTGGATGGCTTAAATAGTTGGGTTGAATCAGCGGCGCTTCCTGCGGATCGGCGGAACGAATCTCCACCCGTCCGCGACTCTGCGGCCTTAAATCGCAAACCGACGCCGTGAAAGCAGGGAAGGCGTGCAACGGTTCGCCGAAGCGTTCCAGCGACAGCGGTTGCACGTGGTATTCGAGATTGGCCGAGGTCTGTTCCGGCCCTGACCGGGCAAACGCCCCCAGCTGACTCGGCGCCATCGACAGCGGGCCGCTGCGGTCGTACAGATAACGCAGGCCCATGCCCATCTTGCCCCACACGCTGCCAGCGATCTGGTTCAGGGTGCGGGCGTTTTCCAGTTTGTAGATCAGCCGCAGTTGCAGGTGATCCTGCAGATTGCCGCCAACGCCCGGCAGTTCATGAGCCACACCGATCCCCAGTTTTTCGAGCAGCGGGCGAGGGCCGATCCCGGAGCGTTGCAGAATGCTCGGTGAACCGACGGAGCCTGCGCACAGCACGATTTCCTTGCGCGCCTTGAAGGTTTTTGCCTGACCTTGGTAACGGGTGCTGACCGCCGAAGCCCGGCCGTTTTCCAGCAGCACACGGTCCACTTCGACGTCGGTCAGCACGGTGAGATTGGCGCGATTGCGGATCGGTTTGAGAAACGCCTTGGCCGCGTTCCAGCGAATCCCGGCCTTCTGGTTGACCTGAAAATAGCCGCAGCCTTCGTTGTCGCCCTGGTTGAAGTCATCGATGCTGGCAATGCCGCTTTGCTCGGCGGCACTGCGGAACGCATCCAGAATCGGCCACGACAGCCGCTGACGCTCGACCCGCCAGTCGCCGCTGGCGCCGTGAAATTGCGAGTCGCCGGCAAAATGGTTTTCGCTTTTCTTGAACAGCGGCAGCACGTCGTTCCAGCGCCAGCCCGGATTGCCGTCAGCGGCCCAGCCGTCATAGTCGCCAGCCTGGCCGCGCATGTAGATCATGCCGTTGATCGAGGAACAGCCGCCCAGCACTTTGCCGCGCGGGTAACTCAGGGCGCGACCTTGCAGGCCGGGTTGCGCTTCGGTCTTGAAGCACCAGTCGGTGCGCGGGTTGCCGATGCAGAACAGGTAACCCACGGGGATGTGAATCCAAGCATAGTTATCGCGGCCGCCGGCTTCGAGCAGCAAGACGCGGTGTTGCGGGTCGGCCGACAGCCGATTGGCCAGCAAACAACCGGCCGGCCCGGCGCCGACCACGATGTAGTCGAATTCATCAAGGGAAGTCTGCATCCCTGACCTCGTATTGTTGTTCTTGTTGTCGGTCATCCTAGTTGTTAGCTTTCGTCAAAAGAATGTTAGTTTTTGCGCAGCCGCTGTGCGTTTTCAGACAGCGCCTCAAACAGCGTAGCCCCAAGGACGACTCATGTTCGACTGGAATGACCTGCGGTTTTTTCTCGAATTGCAACGCAGCGGGCGTTTGCTCACCGCCGCCCGCCGTTTGAACACCACCCACGCCACCGTCGCCCGGCACATCGAGGCCATCGAAAAGAGCCTTGGCACCGCGCTGTTTGTCCAGCATGCCCAGGGCTACGAAATGACCCCGGCCGGCGAAGCGCTGCTCAAGCACGCCGAAGCCATGGAAAACGTCGCGTTGCTGGCGCAAGAGGAAATCACCCAGTCCACGGCGCCACTGGGCAAGATCCGCGTTGGCGTGACCGAAGGGCTGGGCATCATGTTCCTCGCCAGCCGCATGAACGGCCTGTTCGAACGCTACCCCGGACTGGAAGTGGAGCTGGTGGCGGTGCCGCGCTTCGTCAGCATCCTCAACCGCGAAGCCGAAATCAGCATCCACCTTGAACGCCCGGCCGCCGACATGCTGGTCACGCGCAAACTCACCGACTATCGCCTGGCGCTCTACGCCAGCCAGGCCTACCTCGACAAGGCACCGCCGCTTCACAGCCGCGAAGACCTCGGCCGCCACGCGTGGATCGGCTACGTCGACGACTTACTGTTCAGCCAGGAACTGATGTTCCTCAACAGTTTTTGCCGCAACCCGCAGGTGGTGTTCCACAGCACCAGCGTCATCGCCCAGCAACAGGCGGCACGGTCGGGATTGGGGATTGCGGTGCTGCCGTGCTACATGGCCAGCGCCGATCCGGAGCTGGTGCCGCTGTTTCCGGACGAGAGCATTGAGCGCAGCTACTGGATCAGCACGCGGCGGGAGCTGCACAAGTCGGTGAGATTGCGGGTGATGTGGGATTACGTGGTGGAGTTGTGCGAGGCGGAGCAGGGGTTGTTGATGGGATAGCCTGCCAATCCTCCATCATAGATCTCTGATCAACCAAGCAATGAAGCAACCAACACAACCCCTGTGGCGAGGGAGCTTGCTCCCGCTGGACTGCGCAGCTGTCCTGGTCTTCAATTCGGGATGAAGACAAGGAGCGTCCTCCGACACTCCGTCGCGAACAAGGGAGCGTGCAGCATGACCGAAGAGACAAAAGTGAAAGGCCCGGCGTCGTACTTCCCGTCCATCGAGAAAAAGTACGGCCAGCCCATCAACCATTGGCTGGAGCTGCTCGGGACGGTGAGCGGCAAGAAGCATATGGAAATGGTGGCTTTGCTGAAGGATGAGCATGCAATGGGGCATGGCCATGCCAATGCGTTGGTGGCGCATTATTTGGCGGGTGTTAAAAAGTGAGGCCGCTGTAAACGGCTGCAATGTGGAATGGCGGTGAGAGGGGGGCTGGATGTGCCACCGCCATCGCGAGCAGGCTCACTCCTACATGGGTTCTGCGTCGTTCGCGAGTGTTGTGGTCAGCATAGCCTCCTGTGGGAGTGAGCCTGCTCGCGATGGCGCCAGCTGGCTCACCGCATTCTGCCGGGATCACTCAAACATTCGGCGGCAACTCGCGGGTGGTGCGCTGTAGTGGGTCGCGGGGTTGGCTGTCGGGAATCGACAGCGTGGCGCGCAAGCCGCCTTCCGGGCGATTGGCCAGGGTGATGCGTCCGCCCAGTCGGGTGGCGATGGTGTTGACGATGGTCAGGCCCAAACCCGCGCCATGGGCATTGCCACGGCTGTAGAAGCGTTCGAACAACCGCCCGCGATCCGCCTCGTCGATGCCGGGCCCCTGGTCCTCGACGCTCAGCGAATAGAAGCCGTCCGCCTGACTGAGTTGCACCGTGATGACCCCATGCTCCGGGGAAAAGTTTGCCGCATTGCTGATCAGGTTGTTCAAGGCGATGTCGATGGCGGCGGCGTCGGCCACCACTTCAAAGGGGCGATCGGTGACGTCGAAGGCCAGCTCAAGGTTCTTGCTCAGCAACCACGGCGTGAGCTGCACGAGGCTGTCGCGCACGGTGGCGGCCAGGTCGATGCGTTGCTGTACAGGTGCGATGGCTTTGGGTTCGAGGCGGGCCATGGTCAGCAATTGATTGACCAGGCGGCTGGTGCGGTCGACGCCGGCGATCAGGAATTCCAGGGATTCACGGCGCTCCTGTTCCGTGCCGGCTTCCAGCAGGTTTTGCGCATGCACACGCAGCACGGCCAGCGGTGTGCGCATTTCGTGGGCGGCATC
The DNA here is from genome assembly GCF_005930655.1 of Pseudomonas sp. FSL W5-0299. Classification (NCBI taxonomy): domain Bacteria; kingdom Pseudomonadati; phylum Pseudomonadota; class Gammaproteobacteria; order Pseudomonadales; family Pseudomonadaceae; genus Pseudomonas; species Pseudomonas sp. FSL W5-0299. The sequence continues at coordinate 6,570 of NZ_RXHX01000068.1, read as the reverse complement.
GGCGATGAAGCGCCGCTCGCGGCCCATCACTTCCTGAATCTGCGCGAGCATGCGGTTGAGCGCCGCTTGCATCGGCTCCAGTTCACTGGGCAACGGCGTCAGTTGCAGAGGCTCCAGCGAACCGCTGTGCCGCGCGCGCAAGGTCGCCGCCATGTCTTCCAGCGGCTTGAGGCCCCAGCCGATGGCCAACCAGATCATCGCCGCCAGAATCAGGCTGCCCAGCACATTGGGCCCCAAGGTATGGCGCACGATCCGGTCCACCAGGTCCGAACGCACGTCGTCCCGTTCGCCCACCCAGATTCTCAGACCGTTCTGTTTGTCTACCAACAGGAACGCACGCCAATGGCGGTTGTTGAGGTCCACGACGTCGCTGAAGCCGGGTGTCGACGGCGGCGCGCTGAAGGAGGGCGCACTGGCCGTGTGCACCAGCACTTCGCCGTTGAGGGTCCAGACTTGAAAAGCCATCTTGGTTTCATAGGGATGGCCATCGACCCTCGGCTCGGCCTCGCCCAGCGCCTTGTTGAAGGCCTGATACAGATCGGCGTGTTCCTTGCTCGCCATCGGCATGCGCATCACCCCCTGCAACAGCCGGGCGTTTTGCGCGAGTTGGGCATCGTAGACTTCGGCGATTTCGTGATTGCTGTCGTGCAGGTTCAACAGGCTGATCACCGCCAGCCCTACCAGCATCAGGCCAATGATCAGCGTGAGCGTGCGGCGCCGGATCGACGTCATCGGCGCTCCTCCACCAGGTAACCGACACCGCGAATGGTGCGGATCAGGTCGGTGGAGAATTTTTTGCGCAGGTGATGGATGTGCACTTCCAGGGTGTTGCTTTCGGCTTCTTCATTCCAGCCATACAGCAACTGCATCAGATGATCGCGGGTCATGACCCGGCCCGGCGGCGAGAGCAATTCGTGGAGCAGCTGATATTCCTTGGGCGTCAGAGCCACCGGCTCGCCCAGGTAGCTGACTTGCTGGGTGCCGGGGTTCAGGCTGATGCCGGCGTGTTCGATCAGCACCTGGGCGCGGCCGGCACTGCGCCGCAACAAGGCCCGCAGGCGAGCCTTGAGTTCCGCCAGATCAAAGGGTTTGACCAGGTAATCGTCGGCCCCGGCGTCCAGCCCGGCAATGCGGTCTTCGGTCGCATCCCGGGCGGTGAGGATCAGCACCGGCAGGTTGGAGCCGCTGTCCCGCAAGCGGCGCAGCACTTCCAGCCCGTCCATGCGCGGCAGACCGAGGTCGAGCACCGCCAGGTCAAAGGTTTCACTGAGCAGCGCGTGCAAGGCGCTGGTGCCGTCCTTTAGCCAATCGACGGTATAACCTTCGCGGCCCAGGGCTTGATGGATGCCCTCGCCGAGGGCCACGTCGTCCTCAATCAGTAATAAGCGCACACGGACTCCTGTCAGTTGAGTTTCTTGTTCACGTCCACCAGCAACGTTTCGATCTCTTTGCGTCGCCCGGCGTCGGCGAGTTCACGGCCTGGCCTTGGGGCGGCCTGCAGGGCTTTTTGCAACGCGCTGCGGGCTTCGCTGTAACGTTTTTGACGGTAGAGGTGATCGCCCCAGAAGTACAGACTATCGATGCCCTCCGGGTTCAGTTGCAAGGCCTGTTTGAGTAACTGTTCGGCCTTGTCCGAGTCACCGAAACCGATGGGCCAGCCGGGGACGCGATCATACAACGCGCCGAGGCTGGTATAGGCCGAGCCTTGCAGGGCTTTGGGGTCCAGCGTCATGGCTTTTTCCAGATCGGCTTTCGCGGCCTTTACCTTGCTCAGCGCACCGAGGCCACCTTGGGCGCCGGCCCAGCTGCTGTTGACGATGCCGGACCAGATCCAGGCTTCGGCCACCGATTGACGTTCCTGGGTGAACGCGGATGCCTGGCCTGCCAGTTTCTCGAATGCAGCCGTGCGTTGCGCTTCCGGGACTTCGTATTGAATGTGCGCCCAGCTTTGCTGGATGCCCTGGAGGCGTTGCTGATCGGCGGGTTCCAGTGCCCAGACGCTTTGGCTCAGAGCCCCCAGCAGCAGGCAAGCGATGATCTTCTTCATGGTTTGAGGGTCTCGTTGTCGGGCTTCTGACTCAGGCGACGGATCAGCGGCAATTGCTTGCGCAAGCCACGGTCCACCAGATTGGGCAGCAGGCTGTTCAGGCGCACAAAAAAGCGCTCCGGCCAGCCGAGGTACAAGTCGCGCCGGTCACCGGCAATCGCATGCATCACCGCGGCGGCGACGGTTTGCGGATCGTCGACGTTGGCCTTGAGCGCATCGTTCAACGCCTGCGCCGCCGGGCTGTTCATGCTGGTGCGGGTAGCGCGCGGGGCGACGTAGAGCACGCTGACCCGGGTGTCCGCCAACTCCCGGCGCAGGGCCTCGGAAAACCCGCGCAAGGCAAACTTGGTGGCGCAATAACTGGCGTAACCGGGGTAACCGATGGAGCCGTAAGTTGAGCCGACGTTCACCACCATCGCGCTCTCGGCTTGTTTGAGCAGCGGCAGCAGGGTTTTGGTCAGGCAAATCGGCGCGCTGATGTTAAGGGCCATCATGGCGTGGATATCGCTGTCCTCCAGCTGCTCAAGCATGGCGAAGTGATTGATCCCGGCGGCGTTGATCAGCAGGTTGATCCCGCCAATCGATTCGGCTGCGGTCAGCACCTTGCGTCGGTCGGACAGCACGGTCAGGTCCGCGCCGACCCAGCACAGGTTTTGCGGATAGCGTTCAAGCAAAGGCCGCAGCGGTTCCTGGTGCCGAGCCACCGCCAGCACCCGGGCGCCGCTGGCGCACAACGCGGTGGCGATCGCCAGGCCGATACCGCCGCTGGCGCCGGTCAGCACCACGCGGGCATCATGCAACTTCATGCAGGGCCTCCCCGTCACGCGGCAAGCCGCGGAACATATCGGTGTAAAGTTTGTACACCACTTTGGAGGCGTGAATCACCGCAGCCTGGTCGTCCGGATCGTCGAGGGTATTCATCAACCGGCGATAGGTCTGCATGTGTTCGATGTCCAAAGAGCCATGGGAACTGAGGTAACTGAAGGCGCTTTCCGGCAACGCCAGGCGCTCGCGGATGCTGCCGGCGGCGTGGGTAGCCAAGGCAATGCTGGTGCCTTCCAGCACGTTGACCATGCCGAACAGGCCGACCGGGTTATCGCGAGCGATCAGGTCGTAGAGGTAGCTGACCATCAATTCAATCGGCAGGCTCGGACGACCGTCGCGCACGGCAATGCGGTCGCCGCCGCAGGCTTCGATATCGTCCAGCACCCACTGCTCGTGACCGTATTCCTCCTCGATGTACTCGCACACCGCTTTGCGCAGCCATTCCAGGCGCGACGGCAATTTCGCCCCGCACGCCATCATCAACGGCACGGTGTGGCGCACGTGGTAATAGGCTTGCGCCAGGAAGGCCCGGTAGCTTTCCAGGCTGACCTTGCCCTCAAGGGCATCGCGGATGACCGGCAGGTTGAACAGTTCATGGCGTTCGTGTTGCGTGGCTTCTTGCAGCGTGTCGAAAAAACTCATGATGCGGATTCCTCGGAAAGTACAGATTCAGTCAGTTGCGCCCGGTAACGCTCGATGATGGCGTCACGGCGCGGGCGGCCATTGGCGGTAAGCAGGCCATTGGCGGGGGTGAAAGGTTGATCGAGACGGGTCCAGTGATGGACCTGCGCATAACCGGGCAAGGCCTCGTTGGCCTCGGCGACGGCGGCAGCCAGTTCGGCGTCGGTGCAGTCCGGGCGATGGGGCCAGAGCAGCGCATGGTTGTGCGGCATGGCTTCGCCGTAGACGAAGGCCTGGGCGATATGGCGGCGCTGGGTCAATTCAGCCTCGACCCATTCCGGGTTGACGTTGCGTCCGAAACTGGTGACGAATTGATGCTTCTTGCGCCCCTTGAGGTAGAGAAAACCGTCCGGGTCGAACTCGCCGAGATCGCCGGTCGGCCACCATTCATCGGTGTGCGGCGCCTCTCCCAGATAACCGAGCAAGGTCGAACCCTTGACCAGCACCTCGCCGTCCTCGGCCAGGCGAATCGTGACGTGGGGCAGGGGCCGGCCGACACTGCCGAGACGGCGCGCTTCGGGGCGATTGAGGCACACGACCGAGGCGCACTCCGACAGGCCGTAACCTTCGTAAACAGGGATGCCGATGCGTTGCGCGCGGTGCAGCAATTCCTCGGATACCCGCGCGCCACCCACCGCCGCAAACCGCAACGAGTAAGGACTGAAGGCTTTCTGCTCGGCGGCGCTGACCAACATCTGCAACAACTGCGGCACCAGGATCAGGCTCTCCGGCGCCCGGGTGGCCAGGCAACCGAGCAGACGCGGCACATCAACACCGCTGGCGCCCTGAATCCCCAGGGTTTTCTGACTGGGCAAACTCAACGTGGCCCCGGCATACAGCGCGGCGTAGCAACCGAGGTTTTCCAGCAAAATCGCCAGGGGTAACAACGCCAGATGATGCTGCGGATCGGCGGGTTTGCTCGCCTGATTCAGTTCGCGAGCGACCGTCAACAGGCTCTCGGCGCTGAGGCACACGCCTTTGGGCGTGCCCGTGGTGCCCGAGGTGAAGGTCAGTTTGGCGGTCCCTTCCGGCATACGGTTCGGGCCGCTGAACGTGCGGCGCCAGAACTCACCGGTCTTTTCGTAGCCGGCCGCCTGCAACTCGTCGTCCAGCGCGGGTTCGGCAATCACCCGTTCGGCCTGGCTCTGTTCCAGACAATGGGCGCGCTGAGCGGGGCTGAAAAAAGGCGGCAACGTCAGGCAAGTCAGGCCTTCGAACAGCGCGGCCAGGTCCCAGAGCATCGCTTCGACGCCATTGTCCAACGCCAGCGCAATCACCTTGACCTGCTCATCGCGCAGCCGTTGCTGGCGATACACCACCTCGGCATACAGCGTGGCGTAATCCACCTTCTGATGATCACCCCACAATGCGATGGCGCTGGTCTTGCGCTCGGCATGGCTGCGCAAGGTCTGTTTGAAACGCTCGGTTTCAGGCGACATGGCTGGATTCCTCAAGGGATGTCGGCAAACCCAGGCGATTGAACATCCCGATGTTGCGCAAATGAATAAAACCGGCGCGGATGTTGCCGACGTGCACCCAAGGCTTGCTCTCGTAATAACTGCCCCAGTGCTGGCGTTCGTCCCCCAGCCGCTCAGGGTCGGCCGCGCACAGCGTCACCGGTTTCAAGCCCAGGCGATGAAAGCTGTTCACCAAGCCGATGTTGCCGGTGAACGCCACCCATTCCAGGCCGCCCATGGCCAGCAAGTAAGTGATGGCGATGATGCTCATCCGCGCACTGCCGGTGTCACTGGCGGCCAGATTGCCGACCTCGACGATACCGGCACGATCCACCGGGCGGTCCGCCGCAGCGCTGATCAGCGGCTCGATCGACTCGTCCAGATAACGTTCCAGAAACAACGACTCAGCATTGGCCATGCGCACACCGGCCACTGCACACAGCGAGCCGGAGGCATCGCTCATGCCAAACAGCTCCGGCATGAAATGACGAATATCGGCGCCATGGGCCTTACGAAAACGTTGCTGAATAAAGGCTTCAAAGACCGGGCGCTCGACGTCGTCCGGTAACGCCCTGGCCAGGTTCATCGGCGGAGCTTCGGCCTGGCCGAAGCGTAGGGGTAGAGGAATATTCCATTCAAAGTCAGGCATTGGAAGACGCCTCCCGAGTAAGTGTGGGAGAAGTATCGAAGCCATTTCTTAACGGAATCTGAAGGTAAGAAAAAGATCATCTCCGCTGTCTTCAGATTGCCTTAAGACTTCGCGGGCAGGGTGTGCCCCGTCGGTGCGTTGACACACCGCACCCCGGCCGCACGAATGACTCGGCCGCCGGCAATGACATTCATGAGGCCCGTTATGACCCGCGAATCAATGACCCATCGGTATGGAAAACTCTCGATCACCTTGCACTGGCTGATGCTGGCGTTGTTTGTGGGCGTGTACGCCTGCATCGAAATCAAAGGCCTGCTGCCCAAGGGCCAACCGTTGAGAGCCATGTTTCTCGGGCTGCACGGCCTCTTCGGCCTAAGCATCTTCGCCCTGGTGTGGGTGCGACTGCTCGGTCGCCTGACGCCTCGGCCACCGATCACCCCGGCACTGCCCAAATGGCAGACCGGCGTTTCGCACCTGATGCACCTGGCCTTGTACGTATTAATGATCGCCACGCCGCTGCTGGCCTGGCTGATGCTGTCCGCCGGCGGCAAACCGATGCCTTATTTCGAGTTCTACCTGCCATCGCCGGTCGCGGTAGACCCGGACCTGGCCAAGCAATTCAAGTACTGGCACGAACTGCTGGGCAGCGCGGGTTACTGGCTGATCGGCTTGCACGCGGCGGCGGGGTTGTTTCACCACTACTGGGTCCGCGACAACACCCTGGCCCGCATGCTGCCCGGTCGATCCAACAATCCCATCAACCAGCGCCAGCGTTAATCCCAAACCCGGTGCCAACCAGACACCGGCCATATCCATAGCCACCCCGAGACCCCGAATTCACCCCAAACCCCCTGTGGGAGCGAGCCTGCTCGCGATGGCGTCTGGGATGACGCCATCAACTCCAGCCAAAA
>NZ_RXHX01000067.1:0-11083 GCF_005930655.1 Pseudomonas sp. FSL W5-0299 | reverse complement strand
GCCTCCCACAGGAGAATGCATTCCAAGTGTGGGAGCGAGCCTGCTCGCGATGGGGCCATCCGCACCACCGAAGAGCTAAAAGGTGTACACGACCTGCCCACCCACCGAAGTCTCCCACAAGGGAATGCATTCCAAGTGTCGGAGTGAGCCTGCTCGCGATGGGGCCATCCGCAACACCGGATCGCTAGAAGGTGTACACGACCTGCCCAGCCAAAGAGGTCTGCATTCGCCGCTCGACAATCGGACTGTCGGCGGCATCACCTGCCAGATACTGCGCGGCCAGCACCGTCGACACACTCCACTGATCATCAATCGGCATCGACCAGCTCAACTCCGCCCCTCGACTCACCAACCCTCCGCGAGTGTCATGCGTCCTGAACTGGCTGCGCGAAGCCTGCGCCACACTGACGCCATACCAGGTGCGCACGTAATGGCTGTCGCCAAACTGACTGTTCAGGCTGCCCACGACCTTGCCATAGTCGCCCTCATAAAACGGCGCGCTGATGCTCAGCTTCAGGCGATTCCAGGATGAACCGGTGTCGTGATCGTCATCGTCCTTTTCCAGCGCATGCTCGAACTCGGCACCGAGAATGATCGGGCCCATGTGGTAAGTCCCGTCCAGACCCAACGCCGGCCGCGACTTGATCGAGCCCATGCCGTTGAGCTCGTCCGAGCCTTTGAACCCGCTCTTGCGATCCTTGCGCACATCGCTCGCGCCGATGTACACGCTCAGGCCGAAGTCGTCTTCATCAAAAGCCCAGCCCAAACCCTTTTCCGTGTCCAGAAAGAGGCCATAGGGGCTGATAACCTTGGCGCCCAGCAGCGGCGCCACTACGCGCTCGTCGCTGCCGCTGTACCGCGGCGCGCTGGCGGCACCGGCGCGCAAGGTGTATTGCCAGTCTTCAGCGCGTAATGAGTCGGTGGGAAGCAGCAGGCAAAACGAAGTCAACGACAGACACATCGAACGTAACATGGGAGCACCCGAGGGGAGGTTGGATGCGCCCATGCTAGGCGGCCGCCGGGCGGCAATCTTTGAGAGCTTTGTCGGGAAACTGTCAAAGACTGTGAAGCGGCTTTAGCGGCTCAAACCCAGGCGTTCATGCCATTGGGCGATGGACTCCTCGGGGTAGACGTCGAATTGCTGGTCTGCAGGATGCGCCTCGACTTCCACCCACGGCGCCTTGGAGCCGAGCATCAAGTGCGTGTGTTCCGGTGGCACCGGCAATGGCGTGTCGATGGCCGAGGCAAACGGGTGGATCAGCTCCGGCCACTCAGGGCTGAACAGCCACAAACCTGACCCGCAAAGGCTGCAGAAATGCCGTTCGGCGCTGCTGCTGTGGGCGCGTTTGTCGCCTTCGTCCTTGAGTCGTGCATGATAAATCGCGATGTGCTTGCGGCCGCGGACTTTCAGGCTGGCGGCATCACCGGCAATATTGATCGAGTAACCGCCACCGCCCTGAGTCTTGCGGCAGATCGAGCAGTAGCAACGCTGATAAGGGTAGGGGTGGGCGCTGGTCAAACTGAACGACACAGCGCTGCAATGGCAGGAACCTTCGAGCTGCATGGGAACCTCCGACAAGGGTTGGGTTTACCCCAGACAGCCTAGACCGTCAGCGGACGTCGACCGGCACCAGAATCGCATCACCGGTCGCCACCAGCTTCAGCTGGTTGCCGGTTTGCGCGAACAACTCGGCGCGGGCAAACACCTGCTTTTTGCCGGCCTTCACCACCCGGCCCCTCGCGATGAACACTTCGCCAATGGCGGGTGCCAGGCAGTTGACCGAAAAATGTGAAGCCAGCACGTTGCCGGCAACCGTCCCGGCGGCGAATCCGCAGGCCGTGTCGAGCAGCGCGCCGATCAGGCCGGCGTGCAGGAAACCGGCGTATTGCGCCATGTCGGCTTCGCGAAAGGCCAGGGTCAGTTCGGCTTCGCCGCTTGCGGCTGCGGTCACTTCGAAGCCGGCCCAGCGGTTGAAGGCTGAGGTTGAGTTAATCTGTTTGAGTGCGTTGAGCATGACGAATCCCTCCGGTTGAGACACCAACATGCGCCGGGTTTTGGGGGATGTCATGGTGGATAAGGGAGGGTGATGGGCCGCAGGATTTGTGGTGAATGTGCCGCCTTCGCGAGCAGGCTCGCTCCTACAGTTGAAATGCATTCCCCTGTAGGAGTGAGCCTGCTCGCGAAGAACGATAGCGCGGTCCCGCTGGACGCCCACCCATGCCCAAGGCAGCATGGTCGCCTTCATCACCGGGGCTGAATTCATGCGACGACTGCCTTCCTTAGCAGCACTCAGAACCTTCGAATGCGCCGCCCGCCACGCGCATTTCGGCCGGGCCGCCGCCGAGCTGTGCGTCACCGACAGCGCCGTCAGCCATCAGATCCGTCAGCTCGAAGAGCACTTGGGCGTCTCTTTGTTCATCCGCGAAGGTCGGCAAATCCGCCCGACCATGGCCGCAGGGCGATTGATGCAAAGCCTGCAGCACGCCTTCGAACTGATCGGCGAGGCCTGCGATGAATTGCGCGACCCGTCGTCGTTGGCGGTGTTGCGCCTGGCGGTCACCGCCGAGCTGGCGCAAAAGTGGCTGATGAGTCGGCTCACGGACTTCTACGCGCGCTATCCGCACATCACGCTGCACCTCTACGAACAACCGATCGACGCCACGGCGCCGGGGGAGGACATCGACCTGGCGATCACGTATGGAACGGGCCCGGTCGACAGCAGCGCGTACTTCGTCCGTCCCTTGCCGGCGTTGCAATTTTTCCCGGTGTGCAGCCCCGGCCTCTTCAACCAAGGCACCCTGAAAACCCCGAAGGACCTGGCGCGCCATTGCCTGCTGCACGACGATCAGGACGGCAAGACCTGGACCGCCTGGCTCACCAGTCATGCCGGCGATCAGCGTCCCGAACGCCAACTGTATTTCGCCCACGCGGGCCTGGCGCTGGAAGCGGCGGCGCAAGGGCAGGGCGTGGCCATGGGCGACAATCTGACGGCTCAGGAAGACTTGCTCAGCGGTCGTCTGGTCCGGCCATTCACCGCCAGCATGACCGCGCTCGGGCAATATGCACTGGTGTGTGAGCGGGTGCGTCTGGAGCGTCCGGCCGTGGCGCAGATGCTGGAGTGGTTCAACGATCAGCTGATCGATTGATGAGTTGAATTCAAGTATTCCGAAATAATCATCGTTGGCGAGGAGGGCGCCGACGACCTTAGCCTGTGGTCATTCCAATCCCCGCTGATGAGGTCTGACCATGGCACGTTTGCTCGATTCCACCCCGAAACTCGATGGCTTCCGCCTGCCCGGCGAATTCGAAACCAAGGCCGGTTGCTGGCTCGGCTGGCCGGAACGTACTGACGTCTGGCGCAACGGTGCCAAGCCTGCGCAGAAAGTCTGGGTGCAGATCGTCACCGCCATTGCCCAGAGCGAACCCGTGACGGTGTGTGCTTCCGCCGCCCAGTTCGCCACCGCTCGCCGCCAGTTGCCGCCTGAGGTTCGCGTGGTGGAAATGACCTGCAACGACACCTGGTTCCGCGACAGTGGCCCGTGCTTTGTGGTCAACGACGACAGCGGTGAAGTGCGCGGCGTCGACTTCGAGTTCAACGCCTATGGCGGTCTCGACGGCGGGTTGTACTACCCGTGGGACAAGGACGATCAGATCGCCAGCAAGATCCTCGAAATCGAGCGTTTCGACCGTTATCGCGCGCCGTTGATTGCCGAGATGGGCGGGATCCAGAGTGACGGCCAGGGCAGCATCCTCACCACCGAGCAATGCCTGCTCAACCGCAATCGCAACCAACATCTGGGCAAGGAAGAAGTGACCCGTCGCCTGACCGATTACCTCGGTGCCGAGCAAATCATCTGGCTGCCACGGGGTTGCAAGTTCGACGAAACCGACGGCCACGTCGACGATCTCGCCTGCTTCGTGCGCCCCGGCGAAGTGGTGCTGCAATGGACCGATAATCGCGATGACCCGCAGTGGGAAATCTATCAAGAGGCCTACGACATTTTGCGCAGCACCCGCGACAGCCGTGGCCGCGAGTTGATCGTGCACAAGCTGCCGCAACCGGATGTGCTGGAGTGGACCGCTGAAGAAGCCGAAGGCCTGGACCAGCAAGACAGCACCCATACCCGTCAGGCCGGGACCCAAATCTGCGCGTCGTACATCAACTACTACGCCGGCAACAGCTCGATCGTGGTGCCGCTGTTTGGTGATCGCAACGATCAGGCGGCGCAGGCGACGCTGGCCGAATTGTTCCCGCAGCACACAATCGTCGGCATCGAAAACTCCCGGGAAATCCTCCTCGGTGGCGGCAACGTCGCGTGCATCACCATGCCGCAATACGCCGCCCCCGCCAATAACAGGAAGGGAGTTTAATCATGGGCCTGCACAAACTGACTCAAGCGTTATTGCTGGTGCTTGCACCCATGTGTGTGCAGGCCGCCGACACCGCGAAACCGGTGGTGAACCTGTACATCTGGGGCGAATACCTGGCCCCGGATACCCTGGCCAATTTCGAGAAGAAAACCGGCATCCATGTGGTGGTCGATCACTTCGACTCCCTTGAAACTGCCGAGACCAAACTGCTGACCGGCCGCAGCGGTTATGACCTGGTGCTGACGGCGGGGCAGCACTTGTCCCGGGCGATCCAGAGCGGGGCGATTCAAACACTGAACCTGCAACGGCTGCCGCACTTTGCTGGCGTCGGCGAAGAATTCCGCCAGCACATGGCGGCGTTCGATCCGGGCAATCGTTATGCCGGGATCTACGCCTGGGGCACTACCGGGGTCGGCTATCAGGAAGAGGCGATCAAACAGCGTTTGCCCGATGCGCCACGGGACAGCTGGGCGATGCTGTTCGACCCGGCCGTGGTGTCGAAATTTGCCGATTGCGGGGTCAGTCTGCTCAACGACCCGAACGAGGTGTTTGCCGCGGTCATGAAGTACATGGGCCTGGACATCAACCGCCAGAACCTCGATGACCTGAAACTGGCCGAACAACAATTGGCGAAGATCCGGCCGTACATCCGCTACTTCGACAATGACCTGAACATCAGCGATCTGGCCAACGGCAATACCTGCGTGGCGATGTCGTGGAACGGCAACGTGGCCATCGCGGCCGGGCAGGCCGAGGCGGCGAACAAACCGTTCAAGCTCAGTTACCGGATACCGAAGGAGGGCACGTTGATCTGGTTTGACGCCATGGTCATTCCCAAGGATGCACCGCACCCCGAGGCCGGGCTGGCGTTGATGGATTACCTGATGACACCCGAAGTGATTGCGCCGATCACGGACACCATTCACTACGCCAATGCGATTACGGCGGCGGACGGGTTGATTGATCCGGCGATTCGTAACGATCCAGGGACGTATCCGTCGGCGCAGGTGAGGGCTTCGTTGTATAGCAAGAATGACAATGGCAAGGCGTTCAACCGGGCGCTGATTCGGGCGTTTACTCGGTTGAAATCCGGGTTGTGATTGGCTTTGGGTGATGGGGTGAGTGTGAAATCGCCATCGCGAGCAGGCTCGCTCCCACAGGGGTTTTGTGAACACTCGAGCTCCAGTGTGGGAGCCAGCCTGCTGGCGATGAACGATAACGCGGTTTATTTGCCGGTCATCCGCCACAAATACCAGGAAGCCACCGTCCGATACGGACGCCACGCCAAGCCAATCTCCACCATCTGCTTACGCGTCGGCTGCACCTCCAGGCCCTTCAGCCGGCGATACCCCTCACGCACCCCAAAGTCATCCGCCGGCAAAATATCCGGTCGCTCCAGGCTGTAAATCAGCAGCATCTCGACCGTCCAGCGCCCAACCCCGCGCAAGGTAATCAACCGCTCGATCAGCGCCTCATCGTCCATCGCCAGTGCGGTGGCGTAATCCGGTACGACACCGTCCAGAGCCGCCTGCGCAATCCCTTGAATGGTCGCGATCTTGCCCGCGGAAAACCCGCAACTGCGCAGTGGATCAAAGCCTGTCGCCAGAATCTGCTCAGGCCTTGGAAACGTCGTCGCCGGAAACAACGCCAGCAGCCGGCCGATAATCGCATCCCCGGCCTTGGCGTGCAGTTGCTGATAGGCAATCGCCCGCACCAGCGATTCATAAGGATCGCGAGCTGCGTGGGGCTGATGCAGGCAGGGGCCAACGGCGGCGATGTGACGCCGCCAGTCGTCATCGATTGATGACAGAAACCCGGTCGCGGGCAGATAGGGATCGGGCATGGCGATCAAGCGTTTCCGGCAGGTTTCAGCAGGGCATTGATTTCCCCATACGTGAAGGCCTTGAGGTGGCTGCTGTCGAGTTTGCCAGTTTCCAGAAAACCTTTGGCCAGGGACGCCATGGCGCCATACAGAAATTCGGCGATGCCCGAGCCGGCACTCAGGCGTCGCACGCCGAGTGCTTGCAGCGCTTCAGGCGATGGCAACCCCGGCAACCCGAGCACATTCACCGGCAGCGGTGTGCCCTGGCACAGCGCAGCGATTTCATACTCCGCCGTGACGCCCGCCGCAAACAGCCCGTCAGCCCCCGCCGCCTGATACAACGCGGCGCGCTTGAGCGTTTCGGCGACGCGGTCTTCGGCAGGCACCAGGCCCCTTAAGTACACGTCGGTGCGGGCATTGATGAACAGCTTCACCTTGCGCCGATCGGCCACCTGCCGGGCGACTTCGATCTTGCGCACCAGCAGCTCTGGCGCAGTGGCACCGTCCTCGATATTGATCCCCACCGCACCGGCCGCGATTACCGCATCAACGACTTCGGCCACCCGCGTCAGGTCGTCGGAATAACCGGCCTCGATGTCGACGGTCAACGGCACCGAGATCACCCGGGCGATGGACTCGACGGTCGATATCAGGCGTTCGAGGGGCAGGGCATTGCCGTCCGCATATCCATGCGCCCAGGCCACCGCCGCGCTGCTGGTGGCCACGGCCTTGCAACCCAGTTGCTCGACGATGCGCGCCCCGGTGGCGTCGGCGACGTTAGTCAGGATCAATAAGCCGTCGCGGTGCAGTTGATGAAATCGAGTGTCCATCGAATGTCGTTCCTTATGACGTTTGCAGAAAATCAGGGGATCAGAATGCGAGTTGTCCGGTCAGCTGCACCGCGGCTTTTTCCAGCCGGAGCAAAAACGCCTTGCGCGGTTGCCCTCCACCATAGCCCGTCAACGAGCCGTCTGCACCGATCACCCGGTGGCAGGGCAATACAATCGAAAGACGGTTCTGCCCGTTGGCCAGGCCCACGGCGCGACTGGCGCCGGGCTTGCCCAGTGTTGCGGCGATGGTGCCGTAGGTGCTGGTCTGGCCGTAGGGGATCTTCGCCAGTTCAGCCCAGACCTGCCGCGCAAATTCGCTGCCGGGCAAGTGCAGTGCGACGGTGAATTCAGTGAGTTTTCCGGCGAAATACTGGGTCAGCTCGGCTTCAATCTGCTGCAAATGGGCGTTGTGTCCCGGCGCCACGGCATAGCCATAACGCTTCTGCAGTTCTTCGACTTCCCGGGTCAGTGCCGGTCGATCCAGAAACTCCAGCAGCACCAGCCCACGGCGTTCGGCCATGGCGATCATCGGCCCAAGCGGTGTGGTCAGGCGCGTGAACAACAGCGGCTCGCTGTTGGCCGCGCGGCCCGGCGTGATGTGAAAGGATTTTTGAAACGCATCGCGAAAACCGCTCAGGGATTCGTAGCCCGAGTCAAACGCCACATTGTCGATGGAATCGCCCTGTTTGATACCGCCCAACGCCATCCCCAGGCGTCGGGTGCGCAGCCAGGCGTGGAAGGTCATGCCGAAATGCTGCTTGAACCAGCGGCGCAGTTTCAGCGGCTCGATGCCCTCTGCCAATAACTGGGCATCGGTCCAGCGCAGGTCGGGATCGTTGTCCACCGATTTGAGCAGCCCCTGCACCCAGTCCGGCGCAATGGCCGCGGCGTCCAGCGGTTTGCAGCGCAGGCAAGCGCGATAGCCCGCCGACATGCACTCATCGGCGTGGGCGAAGAACTCGACGTTCTCCGGCTTGGGCTTGCGCGCCGTGCAACTGGGGCGGCAGAAGATTCCAGTGGTCTTCACGGCAGTAAAGAACACCCCCTCGTAGGCGGTGTCTCGTTCGAGCATGGCGCGAACCATCTCGGCGTGGGGCGGAAGAAAAGCGTTTTGTAGGTTCATGGGCTGAGCATAAGGCCCGTTGGGCGACGTCTCCACCGGAAAATCGACAGGGAATTTTGCTGACTCGTTACAGGGGGGCGATGCGGTCCCATTCGATTTTCGGTTCGACGTGCGGTGCCATACACCCGCGACGGGCCGGCCAGTCCCCAATGGCTTTTGTGCCGGCGAATTCCGAAGAGTCTTTGTTATAGACAGGCTCGCGACCAAAACCAACGCACTTTCCCCCTGCTAATGCTTGTGTCGGTGATGGATGTCCGGAAAGTGTGGATGGCTGTGGCGGATCGGCGTGTGCTGATGTTCGTGGCTGTGCGGCTCGGTCCCGTCCCACTCGAATGAATGCTCATGTTGATGATGCTCGTCATGCACGTGCCGATGGCCATGGGTGAGTGCCACGTGCTGATGCTCATGGGCATGATGCTCCCTGAGATGTATCCAGACGCCCAGGCCCATCAGCAACGATGCGATCCAGAACGTCAGGGAAACCGTCTCACCGAACAGCAGGAGGGCGATGGCGGCGCCGAGAAAAGGCGCCGTGGAAAAGTAGGCGCCCGTACGTGCAGTGCCCAGCCCGCGCAACGCCAGCACGAACAACACCAGGCTGATGCCGTAGCCGAGGAAGCCGACGATCAACGTCGGCCCGATTACCGTGATGTGCGGCAGTTTTGCCCCCAGCAGCAACGCCAGCGAGCAGTTCACCAACCCTGCGGCCAGCCCCTTGATCCCGGCGATGAACACGGCATCCGAGGCCGACACCTTGCGCGTGAGGTTGTTATCGAACGCCCAACAGGCGCAGGCCAGTGCGACCGCCAGTGGCCCGATCCAGCCTTGTGGCTGAGCCGAATCGTGCGGCCACGCCAGGAGCAATCCACCCGCGACAATGGCCAGCATCCCGGCGACGATGCGTCGGTCTGCATTTTCCTTGAACACGACCCACGCCAGCACGGCAGTCAGTACCGCTTCGAGGTTGAGCATCAGCGAGGCCGTGGCGCCGGAGGTCAGGGTCAAACCAAACATCAGCGCCACCGGCCCCAACACGCCGCCAAACACGATGGCACCGATCAGCCAGGGCCATTCAGACGCTTTCAGGCCGCTGGGCTGCCAGCCCCGGTCGCGGATCAGCCTGACGAGGGTCAAGCCCAGCCCGCTGCCCAGATACAGCAATCCAGCCAGCAGGATCGGCGAGACGTCCAGGCCCAACACCTTGGCCAGCGGCGTACTCGCCCCAAACAGCGCGGCTGCGCTCAGGGCATAGACAACGTTCAGGTTCATTCGAGGCTCGGCGAGTATTGATTAGTGATGCAGCGCAGTTTGAACCTGCGCTGCATCCCGTCAACCCCTGGAATCAGGCGCGACGCGCCATCAACAGCACCGAAGCCGCCGCCGACAACAACCCCGCGCAGCAACGGTTGAATAGCCGCTTGCCCCGGGGCTCGGCAAACCAGCGGCGCATGTGCAGGCCCATGTAGGCGTAGGCGCTGATGGCGATCCATTCCAGCATCAGGAACAACGCACCGAGCAACGCAAACTGTGGCGTCACGGCGCGGGTCGGGTCGACGAACTGCGGCAGGAACGCGGTGAAGATCAGGATCGCCTTGGGGTTGCCGGCCGCCACCAGAAACTCCTGTCGCGCCAGCGCCAACACGCCGACCGACGCACCCGTCGCGGCTTTTTCGACGCCCGGATCGGCGCGCCACAATTGCCATGCGAGGTAAAACAGATACGCCGCGCCAACGATCTTGATGCCGTAGAACAGCAACTCGGACGTTTGCAGCACCACCGCCAACCCGGCCGATGCCAAGGCAATCATCCCGGCAAACGCCAGCAACCGCCCGATCCCGGCCACGCAGGAGATGCGGTAGCCGTAGCGGGTCGAGTTGCTGACCGACAGCAGATTGTTCGGGCCCGGCGCCATGTTCAGGGCGAAGCAGGCGGGGATAAACAGCGTGAGCGTGGCGAGGTCCATGACAGGTCTCCGGTAACGAGAGCGGTATTTTTATCATGGGCGGCGGGGGCTTTCCCCGTACAGCGGTGGACGCAAGTCGCCGTACACTTTTGTTGTTTGTCGTGAGTGCGCGCCCGCTCATTCAACATGATTTGCGGGCGCTTGTTTAAAACCCGTCGGGTTTACTTCCTGAAAGCTACAAATCCTTGCGCCGTTGCCTACGGCTGCGCCAGAATCCGCCGGCTTGTGTGCTGTAGACCTTGATTCTATTGTTTCCGTGCCGCTGAACACTCAGCGGTCGGGCTTGGAAACTCGACGGGTAAACGACACGAAGGCACCTCTTCATAACGTATTTTTTCGCACTAAGTGCGTTGCGTTATGGCGGCTGTGCGTGGGAGACCTTATAGGTCTGCCGGGCTCGTTTACCCTGGTTTTCCAACCTGCGTACAGCTGCCACCCCTTCGCTTGGAAACGAACGTGGCAGCCTCACCAGTAAACGAGGTTTCACCATGTTCAAAGTCACACCAAACCCGCCGGACACCGATCCGGTTTCCCCATACGAACCTGACTCAAAGAAGCTCAACGAGGCTGCGGAACGGGCGCTCGACTTCCACTTCCCGTCGAATGCCGATATCAAAGCCACTCCGCGAATACGCAGCGCCCTGTTTTCCGTAGACCCCGAGGCCTCGGCCGAAACCCTGGCGGTTTATCTGGTCGAGACCCTGGCCTCGGTCGATGTGATGGTCCATCAGTTGGTGGATCATCTGGAGGGTGAATCGCGTTACGCGTTGTTGGGTATATCCAACAGCATCATGACGGCGGAGATCACGGCAAACCGGGTGTTGGATAAGATTGATCTGCCCAAGTAGGTGCCGCTTGCTGTGGTGAGTGGCTAACGGATGTTTGGCTGTTCATCAGGGCCAGAAGTGACATAGCCGCGACTCGTACGTTTCAAACGCGAAGAACCCCCAGTGGTCTGCCGATCACTGGGGGT
>NZ_RXHX01000066.1:0-11465 GCF_005930655.1 Pseudomonas sp. FSL W5-0299 | reverse complement strand
TTTGCTCGCGATGGGCGCAACTCGGTCTCTCAAGTGCATCTGCCGCCTATACTCCCCGCCAGCAAAGACTTGCCGCCCCAACCAACAAACCGTGCCCGAGGTTCCCATGCATCCCCCCATTCTCAACCTGAATCAGGTCGAACTCGAACCGTTGCCCGAAGCCCTGGCGCCCACCGGTGATACCGCCGGCCGCTACCAACAGAGAATGGCCCGTGTCGGCCAGCAGTTGGGGTCGCAAAAGCTCGGTTATCGGTTATACGTGCTGGAACCAGGCATGCGTGGCAGCCCGTTTCACAGTCATCGGGTCAACGAGGAGATGTTTTACGTCGTGGCCGGGGAAGGGGAGGTGCGCCTCGGTGCCGAACGGTTTCCGATCCGCGCCGGCGACGTGATCGCCTGCCCGCCGGGCGGTCCTGAAGCGGCGCACCAGATCATCAACACCAGCAAGGGCGAACTGCGCTACCTGGCGGTCAGCACCCAGCAATCGCCGGAGATTTGCGAGTACCCGGATTCCGGCAAATACGTGGTGATGGACCACTTCAAGGTCGACGCCGAAGGTAATCCCTCAGGCTTCGTCGCCATCGCCCGACCGGGCGATGGCGTGGATTACTGGGACGGCGAGTAGCACTCCCTTTAGTAGGCGCGAGGCTTGCTCGCGAAGGCGATTTTCAGTTCGACGATAATGTTGAATCGCTTTCGCGGGCAAGCTCCTACAAATCACAATGTTGGTTATTCGAGGCGCGCCAGGCGCTCTTCGAGTGCGGCAATCCGCGCTTCGAGCTCTTCGATTCGTTCAACCGACACACCGCTACCGGCACTGCGTTCGGCCGGGTTTTGCCGGGCGGCGAGGATGACTTCGATATCCGCCGGATCCCCCAGCGCATGCATATAGCGGTCTTCCCGCTGGCCGGCCTGACGCGGAATCAGCAGTGCCAATCCGCGAGCAATCAGACGTTCCAGTTGATGCACAACCTGCTCGGCATCTTCAAACTCATGCATGCGTGCGCTGCGGGTCAGCAGTTCATTGACCGTCTGCGGACCGCGCAAAAACAACAGCCCCGTCAGAATCACCTGGGCCGGCACCAGTTCCAGCGCCTTGTCGACCTTATGTTCCCAGCGATCGGCACGGCTGCCCATCACCAGTTTGGTAAACCCGCGGCCTTCAAGGGCGCGCAGGCTCTGGCCGACCTGACCCTGAGTGAGGTTCATCACCGGTTCGCGACTGGTTTTCTGGTTGCAGGCAATCACCAGCGCATTGAGGGTCAGCGGATAGGTTTCCGGGCTGGTGGCCTGCTTCTCGATCAACGAGCCCAGAATGCGGATTTCCGTGCTGTTGAGGCGCGGTTCGTCGAAGGTCGTTTCTTGCTCAGTGCTCATCGCGCTTTTCCCTATGCAATCGAAGCATGCAGTCGAAGCCGCCTAGCCTAATCCTTGCTGGATAAAAGACAAGCCGCAGGAGCGGCGGGCATGGCTATAATCGGCCCACGTTTTCCTCCTGTCACCACACGAGACTGTCATGACTATTTCCCTGTATGCCGCTTCCGTTCCTGTTTTCAAACAAATGCTCAACGCCCTGAGCGACGTTCTGAACAAGGCCGAAGCCCACGCCACCGCCAAGAACATCGACCCGAACGCATTCCTGCAAGCCCGCCTGTACCCGGACATGTTCCCGCTGGTGCGTCAGGTGCAGATCGCCGTTGATTTCGCCAAAGGCGTGTCCTCGCGCCTGGCCGAGATCGAAGTGCCGAAGTACGACGACACCGAAACCACCTTCGCTGAACTGCAAGCCCTGATCACCAAGGTTCTGGCCTACATCGGCGAGATCAAGCCAGAGCAGATCGACGGCAAGGAAGGCATCGAGATCGTGACGCGTCCAGGCACGCCAAAAGAGAAGCGCTTCAGTGGCCAGGCTTACCTGCTGACCTACGGCCTGCCGCAGTTCTTCTTCCACGTCACCACCGCTTACGCATTGCTGCGTCACAACGGTGTGGAAGTGGGCAAGCGCGATTACATGGGCGCGTTCTAAACCGCCCGCGCACAAAAAAGCCCCCGCAGCCTGACGTTGCGGGGGCTTTTTCATGGGTAAGTATTATTCAACGATGCCGCAGATCCTGTGGGAGCGAGCCTGCTCGCGAAGGCGGTACATCAGCCAACATCATCGTTAAGTGTTGGTCAGCATTCGCGAGCAGGCTCGCTCCCACAGAGATGTGGGTCAGGCCAGGCGTTCGGCTTTTGCTTCTTCACCCAGGCAAGCCGCGGCGGTGAACAGCACATCCGTGGAGGAGTTCAGCGCCGTCTCCGCAGAATCCTGCAACACACCAATAATGAAACCCACCGCTACCACCTGCATGGCGATTTCACTCGGAATGCCAAACAGGCTGCACGCCAGTGGGATCAGCAACAACGAACCACCGGCCACGCCCGAAGCACCACACGCACAGATCGCCGCCACCACACTGAGCAGAATGGCTGTCGGGATATCCACGGCGATGCCCAGGGTATGCACGGCCGCCAGGGTCAGCACGGTGATGGTGATCGCCGCGCCGGCCATGTTGATGGTCGCACCCAGCGGGATCGATACCGAGTAAGTGTCTTCATGCAGGCCCAGGCGCTTGCTCAATTCCAGGTTGACCGGAATGTTCGCCGCCGAGCTGCGGGTAAAGAACGCGGTGATGCCGCTTTCTCGCAAGCACATCAGCACCAGAGGATACGGGTTGCGGCGCAGTTTCCAGAACACGATCAGCGGGTTCATCACCAGCGCGACAAACAACATGCAGCCCAGCAGCACGGCCAGCAGATGCACGTAGCCGATCAACGCCCCGAAGCCAGACGTGGCCAAGGTCGACGCGACCAGGCCGAAGATCCCCAGCGGTGCGAAACGAATCACCAGGCGCACGATCAGGGTCACGCCATTGGACAGGTCGCCGAGCACTTCGCGAGTGGTGTCACCGGCATGGCGAATCGCAATGCCCATGCCGATCGCCCAGGCCAGAATGCCGATGAAGTTGGCGTTCATCAGCGCACTGACCGGGTTGTCGACCACGCTGAGCAGCAGACTTTGCAGCACTTCGCTGATGCCGCCCGGCGCAGTCACGGCGACGTCATGAGTGGACAGCACCAGGCTGGACGGGAACATCATGCTGGCAACCACCGCGACCACCGCGGCGGCAAACGTCCCCAGCAAGTACAAAAACAGAATCGGCCGGATGTGGGTTTCCTGGCCGTGCTTATGGTTGGCGATCGACGCCATCACCAGCACGAACACCAGAATCGGCGCGACGGCTTTGAGTGCCGAAACGAAGACCTTGCCGATGAATGCCGTGGATTTCGCCACCTCAGGCGCGATCAGCGCCAGGGCAATCCCGGCGATCAGGCCGATGACGATTTGCGAGACCAGGCTCAAGCGTTTCAAGCGTTGCAATAGCGAAGGGGATGAAGCAGTCATAAAACGGCATCTCTGATTATTAGGTGCGGGGGTGTCGCGACATCAATGCCAGTGAATGGCCGATGAACAAGGTGTACGTATCGCAGGGCGCGGACTTTATCACAGCGTGGTCTTGATACTTCAGACCTGTGACGATCTGCCGCCCGCACGTTCAACGAGATCGGCAGGTTCGTGCAACCCTGATCGGAAACACTCTGTTAAGATTGCGCATCCTTATTTTCAAGTCATGCCAGTGGGCCTTCGGGTTATCGCTGGTGTCGTCGTTTTCTGGAGTTCTGCATGCTGTTGCCCATCCTTCTGTTGTCGGCCGCCGGTTTTACCGTGCTGACCACGGAATTCGTCATCGTCGGCCTGTTGCCGGCGATTGCCCGAGACCTTGAAGTCAGCATCCCCCAAGCAGGTTTGCTGGTGACCCTGTTCGCCTTTACCGTCGCCGCGTTCGGGCCGTTCCTGACCGCGTACTTCGCAAGGTTCGAGCGGCGCAAGCTGTTCATCTCGGTGCTGATCATGTTCGGCCTGGCCAACACCCTCGCGGCGTTTGCGCCGAACATCTGGGTGATGGCCATCGCCCGCTTGATCCCCGCGTTGGGGTTGCCGGTGTTCTGGGCGCTGGCCAGTGAAACCGCCGTGGACATCGTCGGGCCGGATTACGCCGGGCGGGCAATTGCCAAAATCGGTTTCGGCATTGTCTGTGCCACGGTGTTCGGCATTCCGGTGGGCACGTTGATTTCCGATGCGTTCGGCTGGCGCAGTGCCTTCGGCATTCTGGCGGTGATCGCGTTTGCCAAGGCGTTGCTGCTGTTTATCTACCTGCCGAAAACCAACCTGCATCAGCATCAGGTGAGCTTCCGTTCGCAGTTCAAGATCTTGCGCAGCCCGTTGATGCTGGGCCATGTGCTCCTGTCGATCCTGGTGTTCAGCGGCATGTTTACCGCTTACACCTACCTGGCAGACATCCTTGAACGCCTCGCCGGTTTCAACGGTACGGTGGTCGGCTGGTGCCTGATGGGCTTCGGCGCGGTCGGTCTGATCGGCAACTCGTTGGGCGGTCGCGCTGTGGATCGTCATCCGTTGATGGCTTCGATGATGTTCTGCACGTTCATGATCGCCGGCATGGTGGCGTTGGTACCGAACATTCATTCGCCGCTCGGGCTGGCGGCGGCGATGGGCATCTGGGGCGTGACTCAGGCGGCGTTGTTCCTGGTCAGTCATGTGCGATTGATGAAGGCCGCGCCCGAGGCACCGGCCTTCGCCGCGTCGCTGAACATCGCCGGGGCCAACCTCGGGATCGGCCTGGGTGCGATGGTCGGCGGACGGGTGATCGACAGCGTTGGCCTGGGCGGGCTGGGTTTTGCGGCTGCCGCGTTTATCCTGGTTTCGATTCTCCTGGCCATGGCGCTGATGACCATGAAACCTCGCGAGATCTGCGCCTGACCTTCACAGCTCGGTAAACAGCTCGCGTCGGGCACCTTCGGTAATCGCCACGATGCCGGGGTGCTTGACCTTGCGTTCCACGGAAATGGCGTAGAACGACTCCGTCACAGCGTCGGTCTGGCCAATCAACTCCACGCCGTATTGGCGTTTCACTTCGTCGGCAATCACGCTCGGGCCGATGAAAATCCCGCTGCCCGATTGACCGAAAGCCTGCATCAGCGCGCTGTCGTCGAACTCGCCGACAATGCGCGGCTGGATTTGCTGCTCGGCAAACCAGCGCTGCAAGCGACTGCGCACCACGGTTTCCGGCCCGGGGATCAGCAGTGGTGCACCGTGCAGGCTGCGTGGGAAATCCTGACCGTACTGTGCTGCCAGCTCGGCGGTGGCGAAGAAGCTGATCCCGCATTCACCGAGTTTCTGGCTGTAACCCTTGATGTCCAGGTGCGAGGGCATCGGGCTGTCGGAAATCACCAGGTCCAGCCGCTGGATCGCCAGGTCGGCGAGCAGCCGTTCCAGTTTGTCTTCGCGGCAGGTGATGCGCAGCGGTTCACTCAGTTCCATGGTCGGTGCGATCAGGCGATAGACGATGGATTTGGGCACCACATCGGCGACGCCCACCCGAAACAGGATCTGCTGTTCATTGGGTTGCGCCCGCAGCATCAACTCCAGTTCGCCGCCCAGCTGAAACATTTGCTCGGCGTAGGGCAGGGTCTGACGCCCGGCCTCCGTCAGCTCAAGCTGGCGACCGACCCGCCGGAACAGCTCGATGCCATAGGTTTGTTCGAGCAGGGAAATCTGCCCGCTGATGGTCTGGGGCGTCAGGTTCAGCTGCTCGCAGGCGCGCACGATGCTGCCGGTCTTGGCCACCACCCAGAAGTAATGCAATTGGCGATAGTTGAGCATGACGGCCTACAGTTCGTGAAAACCGAAGTATAACCGCTAAAAATACGAATTTTCCTGAAGTGTTTGCCTCCCTAGAATGCCTCGCTATCAACGGGCCATCGTTTCGGACCGTTTTGTTCTATCGAGGAAAGCATCATGAAGCTTAAAACCACGGCACTGTTGATTGCGTCTTTACTGGTATTGGCCGGTTGCGACCAGGCCGAGAAAAGCGCGCAGCAATTGATGGGCAAGGCTGCCGAATCCGCCAAACAGGCGATCGACGACACCCACAAAGCCGCCGAACAAGCGATCAGTGATGCCACCGGCGGCCTGATCAGCAAGAAAGAACCATCGGCCGAAGATCAGCGCAAAACCGAATCTTCGTCCCAGGAAATCTAAACCGTCTACAACGAGTCAGGACTGACCCATGGAATACCTTTTAGAACTTGCTGCAAGCCCCACCGCCTGGGTCGCCCTGGCCACGTTGATCGTCATGGAAATCGTGCTCGGCATCGATAACCTGATCTTCATCTCGATCCTGACCAACAAGCTGCCCGAGCAGCATCGGCAGAAAGCACGCCGCATCGGTATCGGCATGGCGCTGATTCTGCGACTGGGCCTGCTGAGCACTATCGCGTTCATCGTCCAGTTGACCGAGCCTGTGATCGATATTCTCGGCCATGCGTTCTCCTGGAAGGACATGATCCTGATCGCCGGTGGCCTGTTCCTGTTGTGGAAGGCGACTACCGAGATCCATCACAGCATGGACCCGGCCCCGGATGATCCGATGTCGGCGACCTCGACCGTGACCCTGGGTTTTGCTGCCGCGATCGGTCAGATCCTGATGCTGGACATGGTGTTTTCCATCGACAGCATCATTACCGCTGTGGGCATGACCGAGCATTTGCCGATCATGATCATCGCCGTAGTGGTGTCGGTGCTGGTGATGTTGCTGGCGGCTGATCCTCTGGCCAAATTCATCAACGACAACCCGACCGTGGTGATGCTGGCGCTGGGCTTCCTGATCATGATCGGTATGACACTGATCGCTGAAGGTTTCGGGGCTCACGTGCCTAAAGGCTACGTCTATGCGGCCATGGCTTTCTCGGCGACCATCGAGGGCTTGAACATGATGTCGCGTCGGGCCAAGCAGAAGAAAATAGCGGCTGAAGCTTAACCCGCGGAAAAACGAAACGGCCGCCTGCGCTCGAAAGAGCCCAGGCGGCCGTTTTTGTTGGCGAATCCGAAGGATCAGTGCGCGGTCGCGTGGTGGACCGGTGGTTTATCGGTCTTCGCCAAAGGCGCCGATTGAACGGGGTGGTGATGGTGCCGACGGGTAATCCGCAAAACGCCCCACAGCATGGCGGCGGCCACGGCCAGCCAGCCGGAAATCAACATCACGATTGTCATTGTCAGGCTCATCAGTGCCTCCTCTTTGCCCTGCATCGGGCACACACTCTTTGCAAATGACAGTCTAGTCGCTGCTGTGTTTCAGGCTATTGACCAAAGGTCGGCTGTCATCAACCAGTTCGCTCTATTGAATGCACTCAACTGTAGGTTAAGGCTATACCGCCACCGCGTGGCGTCCTATGATCGACGGCCAAGCCGGGAGCGTATTAACTGGCGTCTGAACAAGAGAGTGATGATCGTGCGGGTATTTTCTCGAATTCGAGCGGCGGCGCTGATTGTCGGCTGCGTTGCAGGTTTGGCCGGATGCGCGGGGACTGTGGCGCCGGAGATCAAGCGGTTGCCCGAGCGGGTAGAACTCAGCGGCACGTTCTACCGTGGCCAGGACTATCAGAGCGGACCACAGGTATTGGCCAGCATGCTGGCACAGCAGGGCATCGTGATTACGCCCGGGTTGCTGCAAAAACCCCTGCACTTGCCCGGCGCCGAAGCACAACTGCAACAGAATATGCAAAACCTGGCGCGTGAGTACGGGATGGTGGTGTATCCCCTCGACAGCCATTTGCCGGCGCTGTTGACCCAGGTCGCGGCCGGTTATCCGGTGATGGTGCGCTTCACTGAAGGCTCGGCGCTCTGGGCTGAGCCGCGTTACGCCATTCTCGCCGGATACAATCGCCAGAAGCAGACGGTGTTACTGCGTGCCGGGATGAATCGCCGGAATTTGATGAGCTTCAGTTCGTTTGAGTCCTCTTTCAAGGATGCTGGCGGCTGGGCCGTATTGATTCAGAAACCCAATCAGATCCCTGCCAACGTTGATCAACAGCGCTGGCTGAAGGCGGCGAGCGATCTTGGCCAGGCCGGTCAGGAACAGGCCGCTGCCCGCGCGAAGAAGGCGTTGACCGCACAATAAGTTTCCGTTCGTCATGTGCCCGGCACTGTCGGGCATGCCTGGCCTCTAAAGGACAAGACCCGGTTTCTCCGGGCCAGATCCCAGGAGGCGCCCCATGGCACATTCCAATACCCCCGACGGCCCGCATTCATCCGAACATTCTTCGGGCGACGAATTGGGATTCGACCCCGATTCGCCGGACCTCGCCGATCCTCAGGTCGATCCCATCGGCCCCGCCAAGGCGCCGAGGGATGTTAAGCCGGGCGACAATCCCAAGGCTCCGGCGAAGCCTTACGACCCACTCGCTGATCTGAAGCCCTAACCCTTGGTGAGGTGCGTATGTCTACTGATTCGAGTTTCAACGACAAACGTCCGGACAGTGTTCCAACGACCCCTGAAGAGGGTGTTGATCCGGTGATGGATCCGAACGATCCGTTAAGGGATCCGTTGGCCCGTCCGATGGTGGTCCCGACGGAGCATCCCCATGGCATGAAAGATCCAAGCGCCGGGGATGGCATTCCGGATGACGATCAGATGCCGCTGCCCAACGATTAACGCCAGACGAAAAAAAGCCCCGAATGATCGGGGCTTTGTTTTTTCTGTCGCTGACTTATTTCGAGGCTTCAACCACACCGCTCTGGCGGTGCTTGAGGTTCTTGTCCGACTTGTACTGCAAGGCTACCGACGGCACGTCTGCGCCTTTGCCGGTTTCCACCCAGCTGCGGATGCGGGCGGCATCGGCAAAATGCGTGTACTTGCCGAAGGCGTCGAGAATCACCAGCGCCACCTGGCGATTGCCCATGCTGGTCACCAACACCAGGCAGTGACCGGCTTCGTTGGTGAACCCGGTTTTGGTCAGCTTGATGTCCCAGTTTGGCTTGCGGACCAAATGGTCGGTGTTACGGAAACCCAGGCTGTAGTTGGGTTTGCGGAACGTGACGGTTTTTTCCTTGGTGGTGCTCAACTCGGTCAATAACGGGTATTTGTGTGCGGCGATCAGCAATTTGCTCAGGTCGCGGGCAGTAGAGACGTTACGCGGGGAGAGGCCCGTCGGCTCGACGAAGTGGGTGCTGGTCATGCCCAGCGCCTTTGCCTTGGCGTTCATCGCGGCAATGAATGCGACGTAGCCACCCGGATAGTGATGAGCCAGGCTCGCCGCCGCACGGTTTTCCGAGGACATCAGGGCGATCAGCAGCATTTCCCTGCGCGGCAATTCGCTTTTGAGTTTGACCCGGGAAAACACGCCTTTCATTTCTGGCGTGTCGCTGATGTTGATATTGATGTACTCGTCCATGTTCTGCCTGGCTTCGACCACAACCAGACCGGTCATCAATTTGCTGACCGAGGCGATAGGGACAACCACATCGGGGTTGCTGGCATAGATGACTTTGTTGGTCTGCATATCCAGCAGCAAAGAGCTGCCGGAAGCGAGCTTGAGTTGTTTCGTGTCTCGGGGGGCTGCGGTGGTCTCCGCGGCGCTGGCGATTGGCGTGATGAACGTCCCTGTAAATACAAAAAATAGGCTCAGGATGGAAAGACGGATTTTCACGCTGGCGGACTCATAAGGTGTTGATAAGCCGTTATGTAACGGGTTATTTCGTAAAAAGCGCGACATTCTGGAGTATGGCTGAATAACTGTCGATGGTTGTTCAAGGAGGAGGTGAAAGTCCTTGGAAACATGAAAAAAAAGTCATTTTCCGGCGGATGGTCGATCTTTTACCCCAGGCAAAAAGAACCCCGCCATTGGCGGGGTTCTTTTGTTCATCGCTTATGTCGAAGCAGGCACTCAGCTGTGCAGTGTTTCTGCCGCGTACAGCGTGTTTTCCAGCAGGCAGGCACGCGTCATCGGGCCAACACCGCCCGGTACCGGCGTGATCCAGCCAGCGCGGGGCAGGGCGGTTTCGTAGATCACGTCACCGACCAGTTTGCCGTCTTCCTGGCGGTTGATGCCGACGTCGATCACGATCGCGCCTTCCTTGATCCACTCACCTTTGACCAGGCCCGGTTTGCCGGCGGCGACGACAACCAGGTCGGCACGGCCGACGTGGCCGGCCAGATCCTTGGTGAAGCGGTGGGTGACGGTCACGGTGCAACCGGCGAGCAGCAATTCCATCGCCATCGGACGGCCAACGATGTTGGAGGCTCCGACGACCACCGCGTCCATCCCGTAAAGGTCTACACCGGTGCTTTCCAGCAAGGTCATGATGCCTTTGGGGGTGCACGGACGCAGCAACGGGATGCGCTGGGCCAGGCGGCCGACGTTATAAGGATGGAAGCCGTCGACGTCTTTATCTGGACGAATGCGCTCCAGCAATTTGGAGGCATCCAGGTGCTCAGGTAAAGGAAGCTGAAGCAGAACGCCGTCAATTGCCGGATCGTCGTTCAGGCGATCGATCAGGTCGGTCAGTGCTTCTTGAGTGGTTTCGGAAGGCAGGTCGTAGGCTTGGGAAATGAAGCCGACCTCTTCACAGTCTTTACGCTTGTGCGAGACATAAACCTGAGAGGCGGGATCGCTGCCGACCAGGATCACCGCGAGCCCCGGGGTGCGCAGGCCTTGCTCGCGACGCTCGGTGACTCGTTTGGCGATCTGCTGGCGCAGGCTGGCGGCGATCGATTTGCCGTCGATTAGTTGTGCAGTCATTGCGCGTGATTAACCATCGAGAGGGGAAAAAAAGAGAACGCATTCTCGCATGTCATGAGGTGAGGGCAAAGGCGCTTGGTCTGCAAATTCCTCTAAGCCCTTTAATTAAATGAATTTTTTATAAAAAGCATTTGACGGCCTTCGGGGCGCTCTATACTATTCGTCGCACTTGTCGGGCACAGCCTAGCACTGGATGAGAAGGTCAAGCGGAATTACGGTTCTGCGAGACTGGAAAGCTCTTAGTTTGTAGTCCTCCAAGAGTACAGATTAATAAGGCGCCCGTAGCTCAGCTGGATAGAGCATCCGCCTTCTAAGCGGATGGTCGCAGGTTCGAGTCCTGCCGGGTGCGCCATTAGGCAGCTTTGGCACAAGTAGCGCGATATGGTGGGCGTAGCTCAGTTGGTAGAGCACGGGATTGTGACTCCCGTTGTCGAGGGTTCGATCCCCTTCGTCCACCCCATATTTCAAAAGGCGCCAGATTAACAGTCTGGCGCCTTTGCTTTAACAGCTTCAAACGCGGATGTGGTGGAATTGGTAGACACACTGGATTTAGGTTCCAGCGCCGCAAGGTGTAAGAGTTCGAGTCTCTTCATCCGCACCAAATAAAGCTTCACTCAAGCCGGTTGGCCTGGTTGGGGCGCAGCAAGGGAGTTGATTGGCTTCTTTGCAAGGCAATATGGTGGGCGTAGCTCAGTTGGTAGAGCACGGGATTGTGACTCCCGTTGTCGAGGGTTCGATCCCCTTCGTCCACCCCATATTTCGAGAGG